>DASVDU010000267.1:0-52206 GCA_036380915.1 Hyphomicrobiaceae bacterium
TTTCCAGCCGCATGATGACGGGAATCATCTGGAACGTCGATGCATTGCCGACGCCGGACATGAAAAACAAGAAAAGAAAACTCAGCAGAAACAGGGTGAAGCTGCCAATGCTCAAGGCATACAAGACCCCAAGCACGCCGACGCTCATCAGAACGAAAACCCAGAACGTAACGCGTGCGCCGCCATACCGATCTGCGAGCCAGCCAGTGCCCGAGCGGACGAGAGCCCCGATGAGCGGCCCGAGGAAGGCAATCCGTAATGCGTCGACGTCTGGAAACTGGCTTTGCGCGAGCAGCGGGAAGCCGGCGGAAAATCCGATGAACGAGCCGAATGTGCCAGTGTAAAGCCAGCACATGATCCAGTTGTGCTTGCGTTGGAAAATGATCGACTGCTCGGCAAACGACGACTGCGCCGTTTCGATGTCATTCATTCCGAACCAGCAGGCGAACGCTGCCAAGGCAATGAATGGTACCCAGATATAGCCGGCATTCTGCAGCCAGATCGGCATCACCCCGCTTTCGGTTTGCACGAACTGCGGTCCTCCGCCGAGCCAACCGAAAATGCCCACCGTGATGACGAGTGGGACGACGAACTGCACGACAGATACGCCAAGATTTCCAAGCCCTGCGTTGAGCGCCAGCGCGTGGCCCTTCTCGCTTCGCGGGAAAAAGAACGAAATATTCGCCATGGACGAGGCAAAGTTGCCGCCGCCGAGGCCGCAAAGCAACGACAACAGCAGCAGAACCCAATAGGGCGTCTCAGGGTTTTGAACGGCGAGCCCGATGCCGATCGCGGGAATCATCAGCGACCACGTCGTGAGAGTGGTCCAAAGCCGGCCCCCGAACACCGGGACCATGAAGGCATAGAAGATCCGTAAGACCGCTCCCGACAAACCCGGCAGCGCTGCCAGCCAGAACAACTGGTTCGTCGACAGCGGGAAACCCACAGCCGGCAATCTCGCGACGATGACCGACCAGATCATCCAGACGGCAAACGACAGGAGCAGCGCGGGTATCGACAGCCAAAGATTGCGCTTCGCGATGGCCCGCCCTTTGTCCTCCCAAAATTCCTCGTTCTCCGGGCGCCAGTCCGTCAGCAGGTGTGGCCCCAGAACGCCGATATGTCGAGGCTCGTGCACCTCCTGCATCTCGGGCAATTCGGGCAGCTTCCGGAGCTCCGGCGCAAGCACCCCGCGCTCCATCGCCCTGATGGAGACGTGCATCCAGATCAAGGCGAGCGCCGAAATGGCGAAGAGCAACATGAAGACGGTGGTCCAAATACCCGTGAGGTCGACCAGGATGCCAAAAGCGATCGGCAGGACGAAACCGCCCAGGCCACCCACCATGCCGACCACGCCCCCGACCGCGCTGACGTTCTCAGGGTAATAAACGGGAATGTGCTTGTAGATGGCCGCCTTGCCGAGGCTCATGAAAAACCCGAGGACGACAAGCAATGCCGTGAAAGCAGTCAACCCGATTTCAAAATGGAATGAGATTGGTCCTCTCGCGCTCCTCACGATGTATTCTGTCGGCGGGTAGCTGAGGATCAGACACACCGCTGTCGACACGCCGAACGTCCAGTACATGACGCGCCGGGCGCCATAGGTTTCAGACAGCCGCCCGCCGTAGATCTGAAACACGCTGGCAGGGATCGCAAAAGCCGAACCGAGGACGCCCGCAGTCTGGAGATTGACCCCGTAGGCACCGATCAGATAGCGCGGTAGCCACAAGGCGAGTGCGACGAAGGCCCCGAACACAAAGAAGTAGTAGAGCGAAAAACGCCAGACTTGCACGCGGCGCAGCGGCGCCAGCATTGCGGCCAGCGTCGGCGGCGGCTCACCGGTTCTCTCACGCGCCGCAATCGGTGGCTCATCCCGAGCCATGACCCAGAACGCGACCGCCATGACAGCGAGGGCCAACGCCCAGATGCGCGCGACGCCGTGCCAGCCGTAGGCCGCCAACACGAACGGCCCAAGAATCATCGTGACTGCGGCGCCGACATTCCCGAGACCGAAAATATTCAACGTTGAAATCTGCTGTTCAGGCGAATACCATTTCGACAGATATGTCACGCCGACGCCGAACGACCCGCCTGCGATTCCGACAGCGACACCCGCGAGCAGTATCGTCGGATAGCTGCCTGCAAATGTGAGTAGCCAGGCTCCCAGCGCTCCCCCGAGCATGACCAGGGAGTACACGACGCGGCTGCCATATTTCTCACTCCAAATGGCGACCGGAACCCGAATGAGGCTGCCAACAGCGATCGGCAAACCGACAAGCAAACCGAAAAGTGTTTCGTTAAGGCCAAGCTCGGCCTTGATTCGAATGCCGATGATGGCGAAGATCGTCCAGACTGCGAACGAAATCGCGAAGGCCAGGGTCGAAAGCCAAAGAGCGCGGCCTTGATTGAGCCGGCGCACGTCTCGTTGCCCTACGTCCGTCCTACCAGTCATCACAGTTGGCGAAGTTGAATGTCGAGGCCTCGCGTGAATTGCTGGAGCCTACGTCTCCAGCGCTAAGTCGGCTCAACGCCAAAATTCGGTGGAACTCGCGGTGCCGCGCCGCAGCCGCGTCGCGGGCCGCAACCGGAGAATTCTCGGTCGGCGGGCTCGTCGGTCTCCTCGATGATCGCAGTGGCCTTGAGCCTCGCAATGTAGTTGTGGACTGCCTCGCGCCAAGTCTTTTCGCGGAGGTAGGCTTTGATCCGGTCTTTCACGCTTTCATAGGGAAGCTGCCGGCCGTTGAGCCGCTGATTCAACCGCACAACATGATATCCATAGCGGGTTCTGATCGGCACAGGGCAGATCTGGCCGGGCTCCAGCGCGAAGAGGAAGGTTTCAAACTCGGGAATTGTGGAGCCACGCGTGATCTGGCCGAGGTCACCGCCGTGTTCCCGCGAGGAGCAATCAGAATGCTCACGCGCGAGCTCGCCAAATCTGGCAGGATCATCACGAAGCTGCTTCAGCGCCGCCTCGGCTCGCGCCTTGGCCTTTGCCATGGACTCTCGGTCGTTTGGATTTGCCGAGAACAAAATGTGAGCCGCTTGCAGCAGATCCGGGCTTTTGAATCGTTGCGGGTTTTCAAGATAATAGGCGCGGCAGTCCTCCTCGCTTGGCTCGGCTACTTCGATCTCTCTATCAACCAATGCACGGATGAGCGCCTCTTCAGGCGCTTCTACCAACTTTTTCGTCGCATCCGTCAGTGGACGCGGAGCGGAAATTCCCAGGCGCCGCACTTCCGAAAGCAGAAGTGTCCGAACCACCAGGGCATTAACTGCTTCGCGTCGCGCGTCGTCCGGCGAGGGCGCCGGGTGGTACTGCATTTCCTCCCGGATGCGCTCCTCTGTAATCTCGACGCCGTTGACGCGCAGGGCCATTCGTCAGACTCCCCGCTTGGAAAGATTCTGGTTTCGCCTCACGATCTGCCATCCAGGCCTGCCCAGCATCCAAATGGGTGCGCTGAAGATATGCACGAGCCGCGTAAAGGGCGTGATCAGAAACAGCGTCATCCCGAAGATAAGGTGGATCTTATAGATCCAGGGCACATTCTCGAGCAGAGCTGCACTTCCAGGCTGGAAACTCAAAATGCTGCGCGACCACTCCGCCAGAAGCAGCATGTAGCTCCCGTCAATGTTCTGGTAAGAGACAGGGATGCCCGCGATACCTATGATAAGTTGCACGTAGATGAAGAGTATTATGAACAGATCGGTCGGTTTACTGGTCACGTAAATGCGCGACTCCGAAATTCGGCGGTAAATCAGCATCGTGGCCCCAATGAAGCATATGATGGCCAGCACGGCACCAACGATGATGGCAAGCATCTGCTTTGCCTTCGTACTTAGCCCCAATGCGTGATAAACCCACGGTGGTGTGAGCAGCCCGAAAAAGTGACCGAAAAACAGCCCTATGATGCCGATGTGGAAGAGATAGCTGCCCCAGAACAGATAGCGCTTTTGCAGGAACTGGCTGGACTGGCTGCGCCAAGTGAATTGGCTGCGGTCGAAGCGCGCCCAAGCGCCGAGAAAGTAGGCGACCATACAAAGATAGGGGTAGAACCCAAAAAAGAATTGATCCATCCAACTCATCGGGATCACCTCAACGCTCGATTTCACCCGTGGATTTACCTGGAGGATCTGCGCCCGCAATCTCGCGCTCCATGCGCTCCACCATCGCCGCGGCAATCCGGCATTCGCCGGCAGCTTGATCACTGAGCGGCAAGTCGAACCGGACCGGCGCCTCCTCCCATTCCTTGTCGAGATCGACGGGCTGCTCTGCCGCCACGGCTGCAGCGACAGCAGCCGGATCGACATGAGCTTTCGCTATGGCGCAGAGAACCCGGAATACCACCGCATACTGGCTGGACCGTTCGGAAAGGCGCGCCTGCAGCAGCGCAAGGATGTCTGCAACTTCCGCCAGCATTGCTCGCGCGTCCTCCAGCGGCTGCATCGACAGGAATTCCAGGAACAGTGGCAGGTAATCCGGCAGCTCGTCGGCGGTGATTTCCAGACCACGCCTCCTGTACTGCTCGATCAGGTCCGACATCGCAGCGCCCCGTTCCCGCGAATCCCCATGGATGTGCTCGAACAGGTGCAGGGAAAGAGAGCGCGAGCAGTCAAACAGCGCAACGTATTCTGCCTCGGCATCCAGCGGACTGGCCACTGCCCGCCGGTCCATCAGACTGCGCAACCCTTCGATAAGAGATTCGTTGACAAGACCTTCGCGCTCGAGAATGGCGAGCATTTCGGCGCGCGCCTGATTCAGCTCGGACGTCGGATAGAGGAGTAGTCCCGACAATACCTTGAACGTGAGCATCTGCTTTCTCCCCCCTACTCGAAGCGCTCGCCGCGCGTTCTTCGCGTATCCCGGCCGAAAAGGCTGAAGCTGGAGTTTCCTTCCGAACAGTTCTGGGTGAAATTGAAGCCGCAAACCCCGCGTTGATCGTAGGCGTTTCTCAAGGCGGTTTCCTTGTGGCTGGTTGGAATGACGAAGCGGTCCTCGTAATTCGCAATCGCCATATAGCGGTACATTTCCTCCACCTGATGTTGCGTCAGTCCGACCCGCTCCAGCACGCCGAGGTCGAGCATGCCGTCGATCTGCTTGCGGCGCATGTAGGCACGCATCGCCAGCATGCGCTCCAGACAGCGGCGGATGGGTGCCTCGTCGCCCGCCGTCATCAGGTTGGCGAGATACCGAATGGGAATACGTAAGCTCGAGACGTCCGGAATGCCGTGCAGCGATGCGATAGCGCCCATTTCAGCGGCATGCTGGATCGGCGAAAGCGGCGGCACGTACCAGACCATCGGCAGCGTGCGGTATTCCGGGTGCAGTGGAAATGCCACCTGCCATTCCTTGGCCATTTTGTAAACCGGCGAGCGTTGCGCTGCTTCGATCCACGATTCCGGTACGCCGTCACGGCGCGCCTGCTCCTGCACATCGGGATCGTACGGATCGAGGAAAATATCGAGCTGTGCCTGGTAAAGATCCTTCTCATCCGCCACCGACGCCGCCTCGAGGATGCGGTCGGCATCGTAGAGCATTACGCTCAAATACCGGAGACGGCCGACGCATGTCTCAGAGCACACCGTCGGCAGGCCTGCCTCGATGCGCGGGAAACAGAAGATGCATTTTTCGGATTTCCCGGTATGCCAGTTGTAGTAAATCTTCTTGTAAGGGCACCCCGTGACGCACATCGTCCATCCGCGGCATTTCTCCTGGTCGATGAGGACGATGCCGTCTTCCTCGCGCTTGTAAATTGCTCCGGTCGGGCAGGCCGCGAGGCAGGACGGATTGAGGCAGTGCTCGCACAGGCGGGGGAGAAACGTCAGGAACGTATTTTCGAACTGGCCGTAGATCTCTTTTTCCACCCCCTCGAAGTTGTAGTCCTCGGAGCGCTTCGAAAACTCCGTTCCAAGGCTCTCCTCCCAGTTCGGTCCCCATCTTATTTTTTGCATTCGCTCGCCGGTGATCATAGACACCGGCCGGGACGTGGGGGCGGCTTCCGATTCGGGCGCATGGTGGATGTAGGAGTACTCGAAATCGAACGGCTCGTAGAAGTCGTCGATCTGCGGCACGTGCGGATTGGCGAAGATCTTGGCTAGAATGCGCCATTTCCCGCCGATACGCGGCTCGATCGTCCCATCCGGCTTGTAGCGCCAGCCCCCCTGCCAACGACGCTGATTTTCCCAGTCCTTAGGATAGCCGATACCCGGCTTCGATTCGACGTTGTTCCACCAGGCGTATTCGACGCCCTGGCGCGTGGTCCAGACCTGCTTGCAGGTGATCGAGCAGGTGTGGCAGCCGATGCACTTGTCGAGATTTAGAACCTTGCCGATCTGGGCCCGAATTTTCATTACCTGAGCTCCTCCGCCATAAGCGGGCGCTTCTCGGCGAGCGGGCGGTCGCGCCAATCGAGCTCACGGATCTTGCGCAGGACGATGAACTCATCGCGGTTCGATCCGACCGTTCCGTAGTAGTTGAACCCCCAGGAAAGCTGCGCATAGCCGCCGATCATGTGAACCGGGTTCATGACCACGCGCGTTACCGAATTGTGAATGCCGCCGCGATTTCCCGTAATCTCGCTGCCAGGCACATTGGCCATGCGCTCGGCCGCGTGGTACATGAAGGCCGCCCCTTCCGGAATGCGCTGGCTTACGACCGTACGGGCGACCAGCGCTCCGTTGAGGTTGTAGGCTTCGATCCAGTCGTTGTCCTCGATACCAGCCTTTTGCGCATCCTTTTCACTGATCCACACAATCGGCCCGCCGCGTGCCAGAGTCAGCATGATCAGGTTTTCGGTGTAGGTGGAATGAATACCCCATTTCTGATGCGGGGTGAGAAAGTTCAAAACGATTTGCGGATTGCCGTTGTCGTAGCGCTCCATCACATCATCGAGGGAGCGCGTATTGATGGGCGGCTTGTAGGTCGCCAGGCTTTCCCCGAAGGCGCGCATCCAGGCGTGATCTTGATAAAGCTGCTGGCGGCCGGACAAAGTCCGCCAGGGGATCAGCTCGTGCACATTGGTCCAGCCTGCATTATAGCTGACCTGCTCGGATTCGATTCCCGACCAGATCGGGGACGTGATGATCTTGCGCGGTTGTGCCACTAGGCCGCGAAACCGAATGTGTTCGTCCTTACGGAAAACGGCGAGATGGGTATGTTCCCGCCCCGTCGATTTCTCGAGGGCCTCCCAGGCCTTCACCGCAACGTGACCATTTGTTTCCGGCGCCAGCGTCAGGATGGACTCGATCATGTCCACGTCTGTTTCGAGGCGCGGCTGACCTTCTCCGACTCCATGAGCCTGTGTCGAATTCAAGGAGCGCAGGAGCGCAACCTCATCAGCCGTGCTCCACAGAATTCCTTTCAGCGAATTCCCATTGCGTTCGAGCAGCGGACCCAACGATTTGAATTTCTCTGCGATGGCCGTGTAGTCGCGTTTGACGACGGTCATCTGAGGCATGGTCTTGCCGGGAACGGGATCGCTGCCGCCGTGCCGCCAGTCCTTCCCGCTGAACGGCTGCGCAAGCTCACTCGGCGAATCATGCATCAATGGGGTCAGCACGATGTCCTCGACCTCGCCGAGGACGCCCTGGGCGACGCGCGAGAAATTTTCGGCAAATCCCTTGAAGATTGCGAAGTCCGAGCGCGATTCCCAGACCGGATCCACCGCGGAGCAGAGCGGGTGGATGAAAGGATGCATATCGCTGGTGTTCAGGTCGTTCTTTTCATACCAGGTTGCTGTCGGCAGCACGATGTCCGAGAAAAGGCACGTCGTGTTCATCCGGAAGTCGAGCGTGACAAGAAGATCGAGCTTGCCTTCGGGCACCGGATCGCGCCACGTCACCTCCACTGGCTTGAGTCCGCCCGTCGTGCCGATGTCCTCGTTCAGAACATTATTCCGCGTGCCAAGAAGGTGCTTCAGAAAATATTCGTGCCCCTTGCCGCTTGCCCCGAGAAGATTGGCACGCCAGACGAAAAGATTGCGCGGAAAGTTTTTGGGATTGTCCGGATCCTCACAGGCCATCGAGAGCTGACCGGATTTCAAGGCTTCGACCGTATAAGCAACGGGATCCTTGCCTGCCTCACGGGCATCGCGGCACACCTTCAGCGGGTTTTCGTTGAGTTGCGGGGCGGACGGCAGCCAGCCCATGCGTTCGGCACGCACGTTGCAGTCGATGAACGTCCCCTTGAACTCTTCCGGGTCGGCAAGTGGTGAGAGCATCTCCGAGACCTTCAGGCGCTCATATCGCCATTGGTCCGTATGCGCGTACATGAATGAGGTGCCGTTCATCAGCCGAGGTGGGCGGCTCCAATCGGTCGCAAACGCGATCGGAAACCAGCCGGCAAGGGGCCGCAGTTTCTCCTGGCCGACATAATGCGCCCAGCCGCCGCCGCTTTTGCCGACGCATCCGCAAAGCACCAGCATATTGATGATGCCGCGGTAGGTCATATCCATGTGGTACCAGTGATTGAGACCGGCACCGAGGACCACCATCGACCGGCCTTCCGTCGCCTCGGCATTGGCCGCAAAGCCACGGGCCGTATCGATGATCTTCTGGCGTGGCAGTCCGGTGATCGCTTCGGCCCAGGCCGGGGTGTAGGGCGCATTGTCGTCGTAGGACGATGCGATGTCTCCCCCTAGTCCTCGATCCACCCCGTAATTTGCCACCATCAAATCGAAGACGGTGGCGACCAGCTCCTCGCCGCCGTTCAGCGATAGCTTTCGCGCAGGGACGTTTCGGACCTGAATTTCGTCGTGATCACTCAATCCGAATCGGCCTGGTGCGCGGCTGCCGAAATAGGGAAATGCGACGGGAACGATCTCGTCCGCGCTGTTGGCAAGTGACAAGCGCAGCCTGATGGGACGGCCATCGCGGCCGTCCTTCTCCTCCAGGTTCCATCGGCCAGGTTCTGTCTGGGGCTCTGGCGCTTCCCCCTGCGCGGCTTGTTTTGCCGACCTTTCCCATCGAAAGCCGATCGAGCCTTGCGGCACGACAACGTCGCTGCTGCTCTCGTCGATGCCGACCATTTTCCACTCGGGATAGATGTCTTGGCCCAGCTTGTCAGCAAAATCGGAGGCTCTGATCAGGGCGCCTGGAACGTATCTATCGCCCCGCTTTTCCAGCCTTACCAGCAAAGGCAGGTCGCTGAAGCGGCGCACATAGTCGTCGAAATAAGGTGTGGTCTTTTCGATATAGAATTCTTTCAGAATGACGTGGCCCATGGCGAGCGCGAGAGCGGCGTCCGTCCCCTGCTTCGGCGCGAGCCAAAGGTCTGCGAACTTTGCACACTCGATGAAATCCGGGGCGATGACCACGCTCTTTTGGCCGCGATAACGCGCCTCTGTATAGAAGTGCGTGTCCGGCGAGCGAGTCATGGAAATATTGGACCCCCAGACGAGCAGGAAACCGGCATTGAACCAGTCGGCGCTTTCGGGGACATCGGTCTGCTCACCCCAGGTCTGGGGCGAGGATGGCGGCAGGTCGCAATACCAATCGTAGAAGCTGAGGCAAGTGCCGCCAATGAGCGACAGGTACCGCGTCCCGGCCGCATAGCTCACCATCGACATGGCCGGTATCGGCGAAAACCCGGCAATGCGGTCGGGACCCCAGGTTCTCACCGTGTAAACATTGGCCGCTGCAATCAGTTCGTTGATTTCCGACCAATCCGCTCGCACGAGCCCCCCAAGTCCGCGGACGCTTTTGTAGTGATTTGCCCGCTCGGGATATTCAACGATCGAAGCCCAGGCCTCGACGGGCGGTAATGTCGCTCGGGCCTCGCGCCAGAGCTGGAGCAACCTGGCGCGGATCAGCGGGTATTTTATGCGGTTCGAGGAATAGATGTACCAGCTGTAGCTGGCGCCGCGAGGACAGCCTCTCGGCTCGTGGTTGGGCAGATCGGGTCGCGTGCGGGGATAATCGGTTTGCTGGGTTTCCCAGGTGATCAGTCCGTTCTTGACGTAAATTTTCCACGAGCACGAGCCGGTGCAGTTCACGCCATGTGTCGAACGAACGATCTTGTCGTGCTGCCAGCGCGTCCGGTAATTGTCCTCCCAGGCCCTGTTCTCGTTGGTAACGACCCCGTGCCCATCAGCAAATTGGCCCACATACTTCCGGAAGAACAGGAGCCGGTCTATGAACTGACTCATGAGCGTCCCCGTGCTGGAGCGAATTCGCGATCGCCTGCCTTGGGGCTAACACGGGCGGCAGCGATTCGTTCCTGAAGGGAACGGTCGACGGTGTCTGGCCATCGCAATCAGATCCAAGCGCCGACGTCCTCGAATGAAAATGAAACTGGTAAATGCCTGTTTCGGCTCGCGCCAACGCTCGACTTGATGGGCGCCGTCCAGGGGCCAGCCGACGGAGCCTCAAATGACCTCGAAATATGCACTCATGCCGGCCATCTGATGCTCCAGCATGTGGCAGTGGAGCATCCATTTGCCGGGATTGTCTGCGAGGAATGCAACTGACATTTCCTCCCGCGGCTGCATGAGCACGGTATCGCGGAACCAGGGCTTGAGCGTGCCGCGAGTCCGCGAGATCGTCAGCATGTGGTGGCCGTGAATGTGCATGGCGTGAGGCCAAGCCGTAGCGTTGGTCATCTTGATAACGACTGGGCGGCCGCGTTCGACGGTAAAGAGCGGGCTTATGTGGTTTCCGGCCTTGCCGTTGAAAGCCCAAACCATGCGGTGTTTTTGGGCGAGGTCGCGGAGGCTGAAGTATTTGCCCTCGTATTCCGCGCCTGCCATGCTGCTCATGGCACCACCCTCCATCAGCATCGGAAAGACGAGCGGATCCTGTGAGAGGTTTGGTACGGGAACAGGATTGCGTGGTAGGGTGACAGGCGTGTCAAGAGGCCTTTCGCGAGCGCGCACGTCATCCGCCAATACGAATCTCGCGATTGAAATAGGCTCACGCGTCACTTCCCTGACCGAGACCTGTGAGCCGGGCTCACCTGTCAGGTCGAGGACGACGTCGGCGCGGCCGGACGGGGGTAGGACGAAACTGGCACCGCCGTCCATCAGCTCAGGACTGATAGGCTGCCCATCGACGGCGATGACTTGTGCACGCGCATTCTCGAACTGCAGCTCGAGAATTCGCGAATTGCATGCGCTGCAAAGCCGGACCCGAAGCCGTTCTCCGGAACGCGCCGGCAGCGTGGGCGCGACTTGGCCGTTGGCGGTCAGCAGATTGCCGATGCGGCCGGCGTGGGCGGCGTCGAACAGATGGGCCAGGCTCTGCGTCTCGATTGAGCCGTCAGCATTCAGCCGCCAATCGTCAATGATGAGCGAAACGTCGCGATCGACCGCAACCGGCTTCGGTTCCTCGACGATGAGCAGGCCGTAAAGGCCGCGGTCCTGCTGCATGACCTGATGCGCGTGCGGGTGATACCAGAATGTGCCTGCGTCCGGTGCTTTGAAACGGTAGTCGAACGACTGGCCCGGCTCGACGGGAGGCTGCGTGAGATGAGCTACGCCGTCCATGGCATTGTCGATGCGGACGCCGTGCCAATGGATCGTCGTCGGCTCGCCGATGCCGTTGCTCAGCCGCGCGAAGACCTCGCCACCCTGCCGGATGCGGATTTCCGGGCCGGGAACCGTGCCTCCATAACCCCAGATACGCGTTGGTTCACCTTGTGGGAGAAACCGGGCGGCGCCAGGCTCAGCACTCAGCGAAATGGGGCGGCCCGGCATCTCCGCGTGCAAAGGTCGAGGCAGCAGCGCATATCCGCCCGCGCCGGCCATCGCACCGAGCAATGTGCGACGCGAGATCGAGGCACCCGACCGGATTGGGATCATGTTCAGCTCCGCGGCTTGCCGTTCGCTGGCATCTTCCCCATGGTCGACATTTCAGCCTATGAGTTCAAGCGGCATAGGCTGTAAGGTCGGGTGAGCTGCCAATTGACATTCGCTGATCCGGCACCGGCTCGTCGACAGGGGGCGCGCCTCTGCTTTCGCCTTCGGACCATCGATAGATCTGTGGAGGCCTGCCCTCATGCCCGGAAAGCGGGGCAAGATCCGGATTGGTGTTGGGGGATGGACGTTCGAGCCCTGGCGCGGCTCGTTCTATCCGCCCGGCCTACCTCACAAGCGCGAGCTCGAGTATGCCAGCCGCAAGCTCACCTCGATTGAGATCAACGGCACGTACTACGGGTCGCAAAAGCCAGAAATTTTCGCCAGGTGGTACGAGGAAACTCCCGACGACTTCGTGTTCGCAGTGAAAGGCCCGAGGTTCGCGACGAATCGGCGCGTGCTGGCGGAGGCCGGTCCGTCGATCGAGCGCTTCTTCGCCAGCGGAGTCATGGAGCTGAAGGAGAAACTCGGCCCGATCAACTGGCAGTTCATGCCGACCAAGAAGTTCGATCCCGAGGATTTCGCAGCCTTTCTCAAGCTGCTGCCCACGCGCATCGACGGTCGCGCGATCCAACACGCCGTTGAGGTGCGGCACGAGAGCTTCTGCACGCCCGATTTCATTGCCTTGCTTAGAGCGCATGGCGTAGCGGCCGTCATAGCCGGAGACTCAAAATATCCGCGGATTGCCGATCTCACGGCTCCGTTCGTCTACGCCCGGATCATGGGAACGAGTGAAGCCGTGGAAACCGGCTATAAGCCAGCGGAGCTCGATCAATGGTCGAAGCGCGCGAGGGCCTGGGCGGAGGGCTGGGTTCCCCCGGGGCTCCACACTGTCGGCCCCGCCAAGGGCGACCGCAGGCCACGCGATGTCTTTCTCTACGTCATCAGCGGTGCCAAGGTCCGTAATCCCGCCGCCGCGCTCGCACTGATCGAGCGGATCGGCAAGGCGGGAAGCTGAAACGGTTGCGATTCAGCTCAAGTCAGCCGTGGATTCGTGGGACGCCACAAAGACCTTATAGACGAGGGCCTCGGCTTCGCGCTTCGCGACAGGCCCTGACATCGGCGGCGCCCCTGCAGCGTCCCCTCCCACCCCGCCTCGCCTTGGTGGACTGGCTAGTGGACTGCTGCCGACCATCGCTACACCTTCGGCCGTTGCAATAGCGTTCGGGGGGTGGCACCAACGCGTTTCGCGAACACTTGTAAGGCCAGACGATTTTGGCTTCGGGCGGTATGACCTCACCGCTGTCCAACAGCACAGCGATATCGACTTCCTTCTGCGACGTGGGCAGCCCCTTCATGGAATGAGAGTCGATCGGTGTCAGTCCTCGATAAAGGGCCACGGGATCTGCCCATCGGCCATCCACCGGAACCACGTGGGTACCCCTGACAATAGTATACTGGCTGCTCTCCGTAAAAATGGCCGCAAAATGAAGCGCTGGCCGGCGGGGCCGATTCACCCTCTTCTGTCGCTCTCCCCTGCTCCCGGAATTGCCAGTCTCGCCAAGGACTTCACCCATGGCCACCCGTTGGCCGACCTCCACTTGTGGTTCGGAACGAAAGTGCCCGTACGACGTGTAGATCCAGAGCGGCAAACCCGTGTCGTCAGGACTGTGCTGGATTATAACTTCAATTCCACGCTGGGTTCGGTCCGGGTCGGTGACTTTGGCCACCACCGTTCCCGCTGCGGCAGCAACGATCGCCTCACCCCATGGTGCCGGCATGTCGATTCCGCCGTGATAGGATTCGCGACTACGCTTGTGCGTGTAGGAAATGGCCCAGTGCTCGTCGATAGTTCGACAATTGATGCCGGTTGGGAACCGCGGCCGAAGACCTGTTTCGAAAAGGCCCCGCTTGACAGCCGCATCGATGCTGCAGTCCCGTGACCGAGTGATCGCACAGATCGTTTCCTCGTCGGGGCTTTCATTCGCCGGCTCCGATTGCGCCCCCGCGGGATCGCTCAACAAAAGGATGAGCAGCACGCCAATAAGGAACGTTGCACACCGCATCGCTTCCCCCCTGAACCCATCACGGTGAAACTCCCCAGCAATCCCGGCATTATCTATGGGCAGTACACGTTGTAAATGGCGGATCCGGCGCAGCTGAGGTCAAGGAGAGTGCTGAAGCCCTGGCGGCACCTTCATCGTCGTTTGGTCACTGCAAACCCCTATTCGCGGTCAACGCTTGCTCCAGGTCGGAGATGAGATCCTCGACCGCTTCGATCCCAACCGAAAGCCGCAGCAAGTCCGGAGGGCACGGGCTGCCCTCGCCCTCCACACTGGCGCGGTGCTCGATCAGGCTCTCGACGCCGCCCAGCGAGGTGGCACGTTTCCAGACCGTAACCCTGGCCGCCGCCGCAATCGCCGCCTGCTCGCCGCCTTTGACGCGGACCGACAGCATTCCGCCGAACCCACCCCGCATCTGGCGCGCGGCAATGGCGTGGCCGGGATGCGTTTCAAGGCCCGGATAGAGCACGTCCGCGATCTGCGGATGCCTCGCAAAGTGCTGAGCTATGGTCATCGCCGCAGCGCATTGCGCATTGACCCGCAAATGCAGCGTGCGCAACCCGCGCAGCAGTAATGCGGCCTCCATCGGACCAAGTATGGCGCCGTGGCGGCTGCGTACGGCGACGGAGCGTTCGAAAAGCGTCTCCGAAGCGGCAAAGGACAGGACGCCCGCGATCGTATCGGAGTGGCCATTGAGGTATTTGGTTGCGGAATGCATGACCACATCGGCGCCTTCAGCGAGCGGGCGCGTCAGAATCGGCGTCGCGACCGTCGAGTCGACCGCGACCCAGGCTCCTGCCCGATGAGCGATTTCGGCAGCACCCCTGATATCCGTGATCGTCCAGAGCGGATTGGCTGGCGTTTCGATCCAAACCAGTCTGGTTTCGCCCGGGCGCACAGCCGCGGCAATGGCGTCGAGATCGGAGCTGTCGACGACGCTCACGGATAAGCCGTAGTTCGGCGCATCCTCGATGAGCCACTTTCTCAGGCCCCAGTACATCACGCGCGGTGCGATGACGTGCGCCGGCCGGGGCAGGGCTAGAAAAAGCGATGTCGCCGCTGCCATACCGGAGGAAAACAGCAGGCTGGATGCCGCTCCTTCCAGCGCGGTCAGCACGGCTTCCGCTTGACGCACCGTCGGATTGTCCGGGCGGCCATATGAGTAGCCTCTGCGGTATTGGTTGTCCGGATCACGCAGATACGTCGTCGTGATGTGGACTGGCGGCACGATGGCGCCGGTTTCGGCATCCACTGCGCCCCCTGCCTGTGCGAGTATGGTTTGCGGCCTCAAGTCTCGGGACATTCAAGAGCCCTTGCGTGAGATCGTGAAATAGTGCGGTGGTCAATGCACGAGAGCGAGCCTATCACGAGTTCACCACTTCACGAGTTGGCGACTTCACGAAAATGGCTGACCGAACCGTTCTGATCACCGGTTGCTCATCCGGCATCGGGCTCGCATCGGCGCGGATGATGAAGGCGCGCGGCTGGCGCGTGCTTGCGACCGCACGCAAGCCGGAGGACCTGAAGCGACTCGAAGCGGATCTCGGGCTCGAGGCGCTCCATCTGGAGCTTGCGGATCCGAACGCCGTTGCTGCCTGTGCCCAAGAGGCGCTGAACCGGACGGGCGGGCGGCTTTATGCGGTGTTCAACAACGCCGGCTACAGCCAGCCTGGGGCGGTCGAGGACATCACGGCAGAGGCCCTGCGCCGGCAGCTCGAGGTGAACGTGATCGGCCCACATGATCTGACACGCCGTCTGATCCCGGCCATGCGGGCCAATGGCGAAGGCCGGATCGTTACCTGCTCGTCCGTGCTCGGTCTTGTTTCTGCGCCATGGCGCGGTGCTTACTGCGCCTCCAAGTTCGCGCTCGAAGCCCTCACGGACGCGCTGAGGCTGGAGCTTCAGGGCAGCGGCATCCAGGTCTCGCTGATCGAGCCGGGGCCGATCCGCACGCGCTTCGTCGAGAATGCGCGCGCCGCCGCCGTCGCCAACGTCGATATCGAGAAGTCCGTTCACCGCGAGCGCTACCACCGGATGCTCGCGGCGCTGGAGCGCGGGGGGCGTCAGGCGTTCAAGCTGGAGCCTGAAAGCGTCGCACGCAGGCTCGTGCACGCGCTCGAAAGTCCGCGGCCGAAGGCGCGGTACTACGTCACCACGCCAACCTACGCGGCGTCGATCCTGAAGCGGATCCTGCCGACGAAATTGCTCGATCGGGTTGCTGTCCGCGCCTGAGATTTTTCACTCGGCCGGCTGCGCAGCATTGACGTTCGCCGCGGGCCGACGATGTGCCGTCAGTTTGCGTATGACGACGTAGAAGACCGGCGTGAACATCAGGCCGAATAGCGTGACACCGATCATGCCCCAAAAGACTGCCGTGCCGAGCGCGATCCGCATCTCCGCGCCTGCCCCGCTCGCAAAGTAGAGCGGCAGCACGCCAACGGTGAAAGCGAGCGAGGTCATGAGGATCGGGCGCAGGCGGAGCTGCCCTGCCTCGACGGCGGCGGTTACGCTATCCTTCCCCTGCTCCTCGATCTGGCGCGCAAACTCTACGATCAGAATGGCGTTCTTTGCTGCCAGTCCGATCAGCACGATGAAGGCGATCTGGGTCAGGATGTTGAGGTCCTGTCCGTGCAGCCACACTCCGATGAGCGCCGAAAGCAGGCACATCGGCACGATCAGCATGATGGCGAGCGGCAGCGACCAGCTCTCGTACTGTGCCGCCAGCGCCAGGAACACGAACACGACGGACAGGAGAAAGATGTAGTAGCCCGTATGGCCGGCCCGGACCTCCTGATAGGAAAGATCCGTCCACTCGTAGGTCACGCCCTCGGGGAGCACTTCGGCGGCCACCTGGTGCATCACGCTCAGGGCCTGCCCCGACGAGATGCCCGGCGCGCCTGTTCCGGTGATTTCGACGGTCGGGAACAGGTTGTAGCGGGGCACACGGTCCGGGCCGGACATCTCACGGAACGTCACGACCGAGTTCAGCGGCACCATCTGCCCATCTTGATTGCTGACGCGAATGCGGCCAACGTTCTCCCTGTCGAGGCGGAAGGCGCCCTCGGCCTGCGCCATGACCCGGAACGGGCGGCCGAACATGTTGAAATCGTTGACATAGACCGATCCCATGTAGATGCGCAGGGCCTCGAAGATGTTCTCTATCGGCACGCCGAGCATCTGTGCCTTGGTGCGGTCGACATCGACGAACACCTGCGGCGTCAGCGTATTGAACGTGGTGAACGTATTGACGATCTCCGGCCGTTCGTTCGCCGCGCGAATCAGTTTCTGAGCCACGTTCGCCAGCTCGACCGAGCCAATCCCTGCGCGATCCTGCAAGCGCATCGCAAATCCGCCGCTCGATCCGATCCCCCGAACCGGAGGCGGCACGATCACGATCGACTGCGCCTCCTGAATTTCGTCGTTGAGCCTTCGACGCAGCTCGTCAGCGACGCGCTCGACGGTGAGCCCCTGCCTGCTGCGGTTTTCGAACGTGTCGAGCACGACAAATATGGCTCCGACGCTCGAGGATGTCGTGAACGTCGCCCCGGACCGGCCGACCGCGACATTGGTGGAAGCGACACCCGGCGTGTCCAACGCGATGGCGTTGGCACGCTGCAGGACCTGGTTGGTGCGCTCGAGAGAGGCGCCGGGCGGAAGTTGCATGGAAATGATCGCAAATCCGCGATCGAGCGGCGGGATGAAGCCGGTCGGCGTCCTTTGGATCATCCACAGTGTTGTGATGATCAGAGCGGCGTAGAGCACGAGCACTGATGCGGCGAGGCCCGCCAGGCGCCGCACGAGCCGGCCATATCCCCGCGACAGCGCATCGAAGCCACGGTTGAAGCCGCGAAACAAGGCCCGGATAGGCATTGAGACGATCCGGCCCAGGCGCGACCTGGTCCCCTCTGCCGTCTCATGCCGCCGGAACATGATGGCCGCCAGTGCCGGGCTGAGGGTCAGCGACACGAAGGCAGAGATGATGGTTGCGCTCGCAATGGTGACCGCAAACTGGCGATAGAACTGCCCCGTGATGCCGCCCACGAATGCGGTCGGGATGAAAACGGCAGACAGCACGATGGCGATTGCGATGAGCGCGGTGCCGACCTCGTTCATGCTGAGCCGCGCCGCCTCGACCGGCGGCATGCCCTCGCGCAGCCGGCGTTCGACGTTCTCGACGACGACGATCGCGTCGTCGACCACGATGCCGACCGCGAGCACCAGCCCGAACAGCGTCAGCATGTTGATCGAGAAGCCGAAGGCTTGCATTACCGCGAACGTGCCGATGAGCGACACCGGAATGGCCAACACCGGTATCAGCGAGGCCCGCCAGGTCTGCAGGAACAGCAGCATGACGAGGACGACGAGCCCGACGGCCTCGAAGATGGACTTATAGAGCTCCTTGATCGAGACCTCGATGAACTCCGTCGGGTTGTAGACGATGCGGTATTCGAGCCCCTTGGGGAAGCTCTGCGACAGCTCCTCCATGGTGCGCTTGATCTCGTTGGCGGCCTTGAGCGCGTCCGTGCCCGGCGCCTGGGTCATGAATAGCACAGTCGCCGGATAGTGGTTCATGTAGCCGAACGAGTTGTAGCTCAGCGCGCCGAGCTCCACGCGGGCCACGTCGCTGAGCCGCACAATTCGGCCGTCATCGCCCGATTTCACGATGATCTTCTCGAATTCGTCCGGCTCGCGCAGGCGGCCCTTGACCTGGAGAGGCATCTGGAAAGCGCGCTCACCGCTGATCGGCGGCTCGCCGATGGCACCACCGGCCACCTGCACGTTCTGGGCGCGCAACGCCCTCAGCACATCTTCGGCGCTGAGGCCGAGGCTGGCAATGCGCTCAGGCTCGAGCCA
Source organism: Hyphomicrobiaceae bacterium (assembly GCA_036380915.1). Taxonomy (GTDB): domain Bacteria; phylum Pseudomonadota; class Alphaproteobacteria; order Rhizobiales; family Hyphomicrobiaceae; genus ZC4RG25. The sequence continues at coordinate 18,704 of DASVDU010000267.1, forward strand.
GATCCGCATGGCGTATTCGCGCGAGCCGTACAGCAGAACCGAGCCTACGCCCGGAATGCGGGCCAGCACATCCTGAACGTTCAGCAGCGCGTAGTTGGAAATGTAGACCTGGTCGTAGGTGCTGTCCGGTGAGATCAAGTGGACCGCGAGGAGCTGGTCCGGATTGTTCTTGCGTGTGAGAATGCCGTTGCGCCTGACCTCCTCCGGCAGCCGTGGCTCCGCCGCAGAGACCCGGTTCTGGACCTGCACCTGAGCCTGGTCGATGTCAGTGCCGATGTCGAACGTGACGGTGAGGCTCATCGCCCCGTCGCTCGTCGAGTTCGAGTACATGTAGAGCATGTTGTCGACGCCGTTCACCTCCTCTTCGATGACGGAAGCAACGGTATCGGCGACGGTCTGCGCGCTGGCGCCGGGATAATTGGTGGTGACGGTTATGGTCGGCGGTATGATTTCCGGAAACTGCGTGACTGCGAGCCCGAAGTAGGCGATGGCGCCCAAGAGGGTGATGAACAGCGAGATGACCGCTGCGAAGATCGGGCGGGCGATGAAGAAGTGGCTGAGCCGCATGGCCGTCTGCCGCCCTGGCGTATTCCTACTGGTCGACGGGCTTTGAAGGCGCCGCTGAAACCTGCAGCGGCTCTTTCCTGACCGCTACCTTCTCCTGATGCCGAACGCGCTGGATACCCTTGACGATGGTCCACTCGTCGGCGCTCAATCCGCTCCTCACGACGCGCAGACCGTCGATCAGCGGCCCGGGCTCGATCCATTTGCGGATGGCTGTCCCGTCATCTTCGACCACGTAGACGAACTTGCTCACCTGATCCGTGCCGATCGCCTCATCCGGGATCATGATGGCCGAATAGCTGCCCGAGCCGGCGATCTGGATGCGCGCAAACATGCCCGGCCGGAACAGGCCGGACTTGTTGTCGAGCACGGCCCGCATGCGGAGCGTGCCAGTCCCGGTGTCGAGGCGATTGTCGGTGAAGTCGAGCCTCGCCTGGTGTGGGTAGCCGGTCTCGTCAGGGAGGCCGACACGGACCGCGGTGCCCTGTCCAACTTGGTGAAGTCTCAAGTACTTCAGCGCCTTGTTCTCTCCGATATCAAAATAGACGTAGACCGGATCCTGGCGAACGATGGTGGTCAGCACGGGTGAGTTTTCCGAGCCGCCAACCGCCACGTAGTTGCCGGCGGTCAGCTCGCTGCGGCTGGTGCGGCCGGTGATCGGCGCCGTGATACGGGTGAATGACAGATCGAGCTCTGCTGCCTTGACCCGCGCTTCGGCCACAGCAACGGCCGCCTGCGCCTCCCGAAGGAGATTGTCGCGTTCGTCGAATTGCCGCTGCGACAGCCACCCCTTTTCCACCAGAGGCCGGCCACGCTCGACGTCCTTGGCTGCGTTTTCCGCTTTCACACGAGCTTCATGCAGCTCAGCCCGGGCCGTTTCCAGCACGCGCTCGAACGGGCGCGGGTCGATGGTGTAGAGCAGGTCTCCTTCGGAAACGAGTTGGCCATCGGTGAAGTGGACCTTCTCCAGGTAGCCGGATACGCGCGCCCGAACCTCGACCGTCTCGACGGCCTCGATGCGACCGGTGTACTCGTCCCAGTCGGTTACCTCCCGAACCACGGGCCGGCTGGCCGTGACGGTCGGAACAGGCGCTTGCTTCTGGTCTGACCTGCGGGGCTCGGTACCGGTGGGCGTAGAGGCAGAAAAAAGGAGTCGCTTAGCCCAGTCGAGCTGGCGCTCAGCCCAGCTTTGATCGGCAGCATCATCAGATGGCGCGCTGGACGAAGCCGGCGGCTCCTGGGCCCAGGCGGCCGACGGAACTGACAGAACGGTGGCGATAAAAGCAAGCGCGAGCGCACTGCCAATCTGAAATCTGCCGGCAACCTTCACCGACGTGCCAAGCACACACCGCCCTCGCCTGCTACGCATACATGCTCCTGGGGTGAAGCCGAGGTCTTCACCCCAAGATGAAACGCAATTCTAGCAAGTCTTCAGCGGCTTGTAACGGCACCTCTTCGGGATCATCCTGCGTATTTTCTTGCGAAAATACATGGATAAGCCATCGAAAGCCTCACCATGTCCACCAGGACGGCGTGCCGTATTCATAGTTCGCATAGCCCCTCGGCACGCGCTGGCGAACGATACGACGGCGCGGAGTCGATGACCTGCCCCTTGCCACTCTCGCGGGGGCTGACCTGGTCTGGCCCTTGACGATGATCTGGGTGGACTGCATGCCGTGCTCTTCGACGAGCTTGTAGAACGTAGCAGCGTTCTTGGTCGACAGGCGGATGCAGCCATGGGAGGCAGGGCGCCCGAGCAGGCCGGTCGCGTAGGTCCCGTGTACGGCGTAGCCCCGATGGAAGAAGACCGAGTAGGGCATGGGCGCGCCATCGTACTGCCTGGAGCGCCACATCCGCGAGCGCCACTGCGGGTAGTAAATCCCATTAGGCGTATGATAGCCCCTGCGGCCAGAAGAAATCGGCCATTGATGCAGCACCCTATCGTCGCCGGTCATGACGGTCATCCGCTGACTGCTGAGATCGATGACGGCCTTCAGCGTCACTTCGGGCTTCATGAAGTTGCGCTCGGGGAGCGGCATCAGCGCGGCTGCGGGCATGACGGGCGCTGCGGGCTCGGCGGCCTCATCGTTGCCCGCAACTGGAGGTTGAGTTGACCCGTTCCCTTCCTCGAAGATGTCCCCTGGGCTGACAGCGGTGGGGACAACAGCTCCGCCGGCTGGACTGCTTGCTGGCAGCTCCGCGGTGGAAATCGCCGTCTTCGGCCTCGGCGGCTCAATGGGAGGTTGAGAGGAGTCGGACGGGGCCGTAGCAAACGCCGGCCGAACCATCAGAAGTATGCCGGTGAGTACGAGCCACCCCGCATGACGCAACTTCATCGCAACTTCCTCCACGCTCATTTCACGCAACTGGCACGGCAGGGGACAAATCAAACGTCTACCACTGACGATCGGCATCCATGGATAGAACTGCTGGAATATGCACAATCAGGTGGCCCATCGACTTCGGACGACCTCCGTGCTCATGCCCCCCACTGGCTGCGCAACGCAAGAGGTCGGAAATGGGATCCATCCTTCACCAGACTAATTTCAAAGATAGTGTGAATATCGGGCCACAGGTCGCCCGCCCTCGTACTCAGCCTTGCAAGAACAGGCACTCTGCCCAGTGCAGCGATCGAATTGACAACCGTTCCCAGGTGGGCAGACTTCCTGAAAATCCTATTTCTTTCAGGAGGTAATCGCCGTGACCGCAGAAGCCCGGAAGCGCAATATCAGCCTCGGCGCCGCCGTGGCCGATGTGGAAGCGCGTTACATTGCAGCCAATCCGAGGAGCAAGGCACGCTTCGAGGCGGCGGCCCGCACCATGCCAGGCGGCAACACACGGACCATTCTGCATTACGATCCCTTCCCTCTCGGAATTGTGAAGGGAGAGGGAGCTCGCCTGACGGATCTGGATGGGCACGTGTACGTCGATTTCCTTGGCGAGTACACGGCAGGCCTTTACGGCCATTCCGAGCCGGCCATCGCCGAAGCGATCCGTGAGGCGCTCTCGGGCGGCCTCGTTCTCGGCGGGCCCAATGCCTACGAGGCACGGCTGGCCGAGCTCATGTGCGCTCGCTTTCCGGCGGTCGACTTGGTTCGCTTCTGCAATTCCGGAACTGAGGCCAACCTGATGTGCCTCAGCCTGGCGCGCGCCGCCACCGGCCGGGATGCCGTCATGGTCTTCAATGGCGCCTACCACGGCGGCTTCCTGTCGTTCACCAAGGGTCACTCCCGCGTGAACGCGCCGTTCGACTACGTGATGGGCGAGTACAATGACCCAGAAGGCGTCCGTCGCCTGATCGGCGAGCACGCCAGCAGGCTCGCCGCGGTCATCATCGAGCCGATGATGGGCGCCGGCGGCTGCATCGCTGCCGACCCCGAGTTCCTGTCCATGCTGCGGGAGGAGACCCGGCGGCACGGAATCGTGTTCATCCTCGATGAAGTGATGACCTCGCGACTGGCACCCGGCGGGCTGCATGGCGCGCTCGGGCTGACACCGGACCTCGTCTCGTTCGGGAAATATCTCGGCGGCGGAGTTACCTTCGGAGCCTTCGGCGGCAGCCGTGAGCTGATGGGTCTGCTTGACCCCACACGTCCCGACGGATTCATGCATTCTGGCACTTACAACAACAACGTGCTGACGATGGCAGCCGGCGTCGCGGGATTGGAGAAGGTCTTCACCCCGGAAAGGGCGGAAGCGCTCAATGCCTCCGGCGATCGCCTGCGTGAGCGCCTCAGCGCAGCAATCGCCAAGCACGACGCTCCCCTGCAAGTTCTGGGCCGCGGCTCGATGCTCTGTATCCATCCGCAAAGGGCACCCATCCGTCGCCCTGCCGACCACGCCGCGGCGTCGGCCGACGCGCGCAAGCTGCTGCACCTCGACCTCAAATTGCGCGGCCTCTACACCGCGCCGCGCGGTTTCATGAGCCTGTCCCTGCCACTGACCGAAGCCGACCACGACGCGCTCGTCGCCGCGTTCGAGGGGTGGCTGGAGGACTATGCGGGTGCGCTGGCGCAACTCGACTGAGCAAGTGCCGCGTTTTCTCTCGAGAGACTACCCTTTCCGGCGCACGATCATCTCGCGCCGGAACGTATAGATGCCGGCACAGGTTACAATCGCCATTCCGAGCAGGGTCAGCGTGTCGGGCAGATCGCCCCAGATCAGGAGGCCGAGGATCAGCGCCCAGATCAGAATCGAGTAGCGGAAGGGGGCGACAGCCGACAGCTCGCCCTTGCGCACAGCCGAGATGATGCAGATATGCCCCGTGAACGAGAAGGCGCTTGCTCCGGCCACTTGCAGCAGCAGGCCCGGCCCCGGCAACACCCAGTCCTCGAAAAACACCAGAAACAGCGAACCGATCGCCACCACGCCTGATGAGTAAAGCATGATCAGGGCGGCCGGAACCGCCCGGTCGATGCTTTTCGTCGCCACGTCGCGCAAGGTCGCAAACAGCACCGAAACGATGGCGAGAATGCTCCACCACGTAAAAGCGCTCGTTCCCGGGCGGATGATGAGCATGACGCCGGCGAGCCCGACAACGGCAGCCGTCCATCGCCGCCAGCCGACGCGCTCGTTGAGGAACACCGCCGAGGCCGCCGTCACCGTCAGGGGGTTGAGCTGAATGATGGCGACGAGATCGGCGAAGGCCATGCGCGCCAGTGCCGACTGGAACGCCAGTGCGCCGCCGACATCGCCGATCGCGCGCAGCAGCATCGGCCGCGATAGAAGCTTCCAGGCGTTGCGGAGGGCTCCGGAGAAGGCGGCGTAGGTAAACGCCGCGCCGACCATGCCCGTCGCGCGCAAAAAAACGAGCTGTCCGGTCGGCATCTCGGTCGAGGAAAGCTTCATCAGCGAGTCGCCGCAGGCGAAGCTCGCCATTGCGGCGAGCATCGCGATGATGCCAGCCGTATTGTTCGTCTGTGCGAGATTTGCGGCCGCAACATTACTGGCCGGACTGCCGCCGGGGCCCGGTCTGCCATCTCCGACCACCGCACACTCCTTGATACCCGGCAAACCGGGCGCGACTCTCAACCCGTCAGATTAGCGCAATCGTGCCCCGCGGTCTCGGTCTGCCGGATCGGAATCGATGTCCTCACCGTCGTCCACGTCAGAGGAAAAAAGCCCCATTTGCGGGGACGACGAACGCGCAGGTCCGGCGAGCCCCAGGTGGCGATAGGCCTTGAGCGTCACGATCCGCCCGCGCGGCGTGCGGCCGATGAAGCCCTGCTGCAGCAGGTACGGCTCGACGATCTCCTCGAGCGCGTCGCGCGGCTCGGACAAGGCCGCCGCGATCGTCTCGATACCGACCGGACCGCCTTCGTAGTTGGTCGCGATGCACATGAGATAGCGGTGATCGAGCGCATCGAGACCCGCGGTGTCCACCTCCAGCGCGCGCAGCGCCTTGTCCGCAATGTCGGCGTCGATCACCTTTGCTCCCGCCACGGCTGCGAAGTCCCGCACACGGCGGAGCAGCCGTCCAGCAATGCGCGGTGTTCCCCGCGAACGGCGCGCGATCTCGCGAGCTCCTTCCGGACTGATCGCGGCACCCAGCACCCGGGCACCGCGGCTGACGACAAGCTCGAGCTCGTCCACAGAATAGAAGTTGAGCCGGATCGGGATGCCGAAGCGATCGCGCAGGGGGGTCGTCAGCAGGCCGGTGCGGGTCGTGGCGCCGACCAGGGTGAACTTGGAGAGATCGATCCGCACCGAGCGTGCCGCAGGCCCCTCGCCGATGATCAGGTCGAGCTGAAAGTCCTCCATCGCCGGATAAAGGATCTCCTCGACTGCTGGATTGAGGCGGTGGATCTCGTCGATGAAGAGGACGTCGCGCTCCTCCAGATTGGTGAGCAGCGCCGCAAGGTCGCCCGCCTTGGAAATGACCGGGCCGGAGGTGGCGCGAAACCCGACCCCCAGCTCCTTGGCCATGATCTGGGCGAGCGTCGTCTTGCCGAGCCCCGGCGGACCGGCGAACAGGACGTGGTCCAACGCATCGCCACGCTCCCGCGCCGCCTGAATGAAGACCTTGAGATTGGCCCGCGCCTGTTCCTGGCCGATGAACTCGTCGAGCGACTGCGGGCGGATCGTCGCCTCGAATGCATCCGTCTCGCGCTTAGCGCCTGTGACGAGGCGGTCCGTCATCGCACCTGTCCCCCGCTCCTGTTCGTGATTCGTGCCCGCCTGAACGTCTACCACAAATCGCCGTCCCTCGCCCTGCGGACTGTTGAACATCGCGAGCATCATTCTCGCGAAATCCTGTCGGCAACGTCACACGTCGTCGGGTAGGGTGAGGAGATCTGCGAAGCTCGCGAACAGGGAGGACGCCAGCAGATGAATTGGACCCGAACGAGGCGGGCGATAGCGCTCGCCGTCCTGACCGTCGCCCAACCTGCGGGATATTTGGCCGGCGCAGCGTGGGCGCAGGAGCCCGCACTCGATCCGGTCCACGGCCGCGACGTCGCCCAGCGCGTTTGCGTCGGCTGTCACGCGATCGAGCCCGGAGTGCAACAGAGGCAGGCGGACGTCCCCTCCTTCCCCGAGATCGCCAACCGGCCGGGCCGCACGATCCAAACGATCATCGGCGCAATGTACTATCCGCACCCGGAGATGCCGGGCGTACCTCTGACCACCAAGGAGACGCGCGACGTCGCCGCCTACATCCTGACTTTCCGCAAGGCTCAGTGAGCCGGCAAAGGCTCCAGGACGCCGATCCTGTCGAGGATGGTCCGGCAGATGACGGACACGACGCCGGCGAGGAAGGCGAGGTAAGGGATCGCCTCGGGCACGGGCAACGCGAACAGAACCGCCGTGACCGCGAAGGCGATCACGCCCGCGATGGCCGCAGCGATCCAGCCGAACGTCGCATTGCGAAGAACAAGAGGTAGAAGGCCGAGCGCGGCAAGGGCGGAAGCCGGCGCGGCCCAGACATAAGTGAAAAAGGCGGCCCATCCGACAAAGGCGACCTCACCGGCGGCTTCGAGGTTGGCAATCTCTGGCAGCAAGCCGGCCACCAATGCCAAGGGCATCAGAACGCTGAGCAGAAGCGCGCCGATGAACGGCCCGACAAGGGTGTAGAACAGAAACGTCCACAGCGCGCGCTGGGCCTTCGTCATGCCTTCCATCGGATCCGACCCGTTATCTCGAGAGCTCCTTGAGGCCCCGCTTGATGAGCTGGGCGATGTCCGCCGTGTTGCCGAGCTCGCCCATGGCCGATGCGATCGCGGCTGCGGCCTGCTGCGGCGAATACCCCAGATTTGTCAGAGCGGAAATGGCTTCCGCAGAGGTGCTGCGATCTTGCTGCGACGCCGGCCCGGCGAGCCCATTGACCCGCAGTCCGGCCGGCACGCTGACGCTCGCCACGGTGAGTTGCGGCGCCTTCTCCTTGAGCTCCGCGACCACGCGCTGTGCGAGCTTCTTGCCGACCCCTGGCGACTGCTCCACGGCCGCCCAGTTCGAAAGCGCGATGGCGTTGGCGAGGTCCTGCGTGGACAAGGTCCCGAGGATGGCAAGCGCCACCTTCGAGCCGACCCCCTGCACCGACTGCAGCGCCCGGAACCAGGCCCTCTCGACCTCGCTGGTGAACCCGAACAGTCGGATCGCGTCCTCGCGGACGTGCGTCTCGATCGACAGTGTGACCTCATCGCCGAGGGTGAGGTTTCGCAGCGTCCGTGCCGAGGCCTGCACCTCGTAGCCGACGCCGTTCACATCGATGATCAAGTAGCTCTCGCCGATGGCGTCCACCTTGCCCCGAAGACGACCGATCATAATGGGGGCCTCCCTCAGCCGCCGAACTGCCGTCCCGCGCGCGCCGAGACGACTTGCCGTGCCGCCCGATGATGCGCATGACAAATGGCGATGGCCAGGGCATCCGCCTCGTCGGCGTTATCGAACTTCGCCTTGGGCAGCAGAAAGCCGATCATCGCCTGGATCTGGCGCTTTTCCCCGTGCCCGTTGCCCGTGATGGATTTCTTGATCAGGTTCGGCGGATATTCGGCCACGCGCAGCCCTTTCATCGCGGGGGCCAGCAGTGCCATTCCACGCGCCTGGCCGAGCTTGAGCGTTGCGCGCGCGTTCTCGTTGACGAAGGTCTCCTCGACGGCAGCCTCCTGCGGGGAAAAGCTGGCGATCACGCTCGACAGCCCCTCGAAGATCTCGCGCAGGCGATAGGCCAGGTCATCTTCGCGATCGGACGCGATCTGGCCCGACGCCACATAGCCAAGCCGCACCCCGTCCGACTCGATGACGCCCCAGCCCGTCCGCCGGAGCCCCGGGTCTATGCCGATGATCCGAATCGATTTCCCGCGCATGGGGTGTCAGTAGCACAGATCGGACTGCGCTGCCCCGATGCGAGCAGGAGAAAGGTCGCGCGAGAGGTCCAGCCACCCCCCTCAAGCCGCCGTGAGACGGGCCATCACCTCCTCGTCCACCTCGAAGTTCGAGAAGACGTTCTGCACGTCGTCGTCGTCCTCGAGGGCGGAGATGAGCTTCATGATGGTCTGGGCGTTGTCCTCGCCGACCTGCGTGGTGACGTTCGGTCGCCAGATCGCTTTCACCGAGGTGGCTTGGCCGAACTTCTCCTCGAGCGCGTTGGCAACCGAGCCAAGGTCCTCGAAGGCGCACGTTACGACATGGCCGTTCTCGTCGGATTGGACGTCCTCGGCGCCAGCTTCGATGGCCGCTTCCAGCATCGCGTCGGCAGATGCGGCGCCCGGCGCGTAGACCACCTCGCCGATGCGGTCGAACATGTGCGCAACCGAGCCGGTCGAGCCCAGGTTGCCGCCGTATTTCGTGAACGCCGCCCGCACTGCCCCGCCTGTGCGGTTGCGGTTGTCCGTCAAGGCCTCGACGATGATCGCCACGCCGCCCGGCGCGTAGCCCTCATATCTCACTGACTCGAAATTCTCGCTGTCGTTGCCCTGGGCCTTCTTGATGGCGCGCTCGATGTTGTCCTTCGGCATGTTCTCCGCGCGCGCCGCCTGAACCGCGAGCCTCAGCCGCGGGTTCATCGCCGGGTCCGGCAGGCCGGATTTCGCGGCCACCGTGATCTCGCGGGCGAGCTTCGCGAACAGTTTCGCGCGGACCGCATCCTGGCGGCCCTTGCGGTGCATGATGTTCTTGAACTGTGAATGTCCTGCCATCGGAATGTTCGTGTCGACTGCTTGAGACTGCAGCGGGCGCCAGTAACTGCGCCCGTCTGTGAAAAGCGTTCGAGATGGATCTCCTCCCTTATAGTTCGGGAGCGCTGCTGGAATCCATCCCTCGGCGAGCCGGAGGAGGCACTAACCTTTTGTTAACCCTTGACGCGGAGCCTCGACGCAGGTGATTAGCACCTGTTGCCGCGGGCTGCCCACCCGTGGCTCGACCTGAGGCGCGTTCGTGAGCCTCTGACCGACCGTGAGGGCGCGATGATCCGTCCTCACCGGTCCAGTACTTGCCAAATCAATCTTCCTCGACCCATGACAGCGGCTCGGCCGGTGCCAAGACACCACCGAGCCGCAACACGTCTACGCGCACCGCCAACCCGGAGGCGTCATCGATCTCGATGGCAACGCCGGAGATGGTGGCGGGTCCGAGCGCTGGCTCGAAGCGCTCGCGGGAAATGCGGGTGAGGAAGCGGTTGATGGGCTCGGTGGGATCCATGCCGAGCACCGAGTTGTAATCCCCGCACATGCCCACATCCGACATGTAGGCCGTACCGCCCGGCAGAACCCTGTAGTCAGAGGTCGGCACGTGCGTATGGGTGCCGATAACGCCGCTCACCCGGCCGTCGAGGAAATGAGCGAGAGACTGCTTCTCCGACGTCGCCTCCGCGTGGAAGTCGACGATGATCGCATCGGCGCCACGTTTGAGGCCGCAGGCGTTGACCTCGTGGTCGATCGCGCGGAACGGACAGTCCATCTGGCTCATGAAGACGCGGCCGAGCGCATTCATCACCAGCACCTCGGCGCCGTTGGCCGCGCGGAACAGCCCGGAGCCCTTGCCCGGGGTGCCGGGAGGCAAATTTATCGGGCGCAGCAGACGGGGGTGGCGCTCGATGAAGACCAGCGCCTCCTTCTGATCGAAGGAGTGATTGCCGAGCGTCACCACATCGGCGCCGGCACCGATCAGCTCCTCCAAGATCTGTTCTGTGATGCCGAAGCCACCGGCGGAGTTCTCGCCGTTGATGACCACGAAATCGAGCTTGTAGCGGCGGCGCAGGCCCGGCAGGGCATCGACCACGGCCTTGCGGCCGGATCGGCCGACGATGTCACCGAGAAAAAGTAGTCGCATCAGTCTCTAACACATCTGCGCGGGCCGGTAGGGGTCAACACCCAATCGAGCCGCTGGTCAAAATCAAGCCGTGGTACGGCCGGCACTTCTTGGACATCGTGGGCGATGCCGATAGCTGTGATCTTTCCCTGGCTGCGCGCTGCTGCAAGTGTACGATCATAGAAACCGCCCCCGTAGCCCAGACGGAACCCCGCCGCGTCGAAAGCGAGCAGCGGAACCAGCATGACGGCCGAAATCACTTCCGGTGCAGACGGCAGCGGCTCGCGAATGCCCCAGGCTTTCTCCTCCAGAGGGTCCCCTGGAGTCCATAGGCGAAACCGCAACGGAGTAGCCTTGCCATCCATGACCGGCAAGGCCAGCTGGAAGCCCTCGCGCGCGAGCCTGAGCATCAGCGGCTGCGGGTCGATCTCGTCTCCGACGGGGAAGAACCCTGACACGACAGCGCCAGCCGGTGGCGCGACAAAATCGATGCCGTATGCCGCAAGCTGCTCGGCGGCCCAGCGCCGTTCCCTCTTGGAAATCTCTGCGCGAATGCGCCGGGCGGTCCTGCGGAGCTCCTGCTTCGCCGCACTCACTGCGGAAGGATGGACCACCGCGCATCGCACCTCGCTATTTGGTTCCGGCCGCGAGTGCCGCTGGGGAGCGGCTGGGCCGGAGCGAACCAGAAGACGAATGCCGCGAAGGCCGTCGGAGCGAATGATCCCGCCAGGTCCCTACAGAAGTAGGTGGGCGCCGTGTGCCCGAGACCACGGTCAAGGGCAGGGACAGCTCCCAAGCGAGTCTTATCGGCCCAGGGGAAAACGTGCTCCTAACGAGCCCCGCAGCAGATACGAATGTATGGAGGTCGCGCGCGAATTCCAACCGTGATCTTCATAGTGCGACGGCGCGGCCGCGACGTGGCCCTAAAAGTCAGGCAACCCCCGCCCGTGCAGTGCGCGCTGACCGCATCAGGCCCAACTGCTCTCGGGCCTCGAAAAGCTCGTCGGTGACCAACAAGGCGGCCATCAGCATCAGCCGATCATCGCCGATCTGCCCGAACTGAGCCACAAGCCCTTCGATCTTGGATTTCACGTGATCCGCCAAAGAGAACAGGCGTGGCTCCTCGCCGTCCTCACAGCGCAGGCGGTAGGTACGCCCGTTCAGCGTCACCGAAACCTGCCCCATCCCCCCATCGGCAACCCGCGCATGGCTGCCGCCTCATGCGAATCAGTTTTGACGCTCAATGACGTTATGAATCGAATCAATAACCCAATCAATACGATTAAGCACTTCGAGCCGCTGGCTTTCAAGCAGCTTGATCCGAGCCTCGGCAACATCAAGTCGCGTGCGCAATTCATCCCGCTCGCGCAACAGTTGCTCGACCTCGCTCGCGCGTGATTTGGAAGCTGCTGGCGTGCTTGTGCGCGCCCCCCGGCTGCTTGCTCGTGGCGCAGCCGTTCTCCTCTTTTTTTGCCGATCCCTCTGCGTCATTCGACGTCGTCCTGGCGTGCGACGCAGAGCCCCCCTCTGGCCATGAGCATCGCCGCATAGACCTTAAGTCGCGATAAGCTGGCGCGTCAACTCGACCGACGTCGTACAATTCACACTCCTATACAACTGCTGCATCCGGGCCGCACACATTGACATGGCGGCAGGCGCGGAACATGTAAACGCGGGATAAATTTAGGCCAGCAGGCAGTTTTCATTGCCTGAGGGTTGGCAACCGCTCGCCAGGAGAAAGCAGATGACAATCAAGATCGCGATTTCGGGTTTCGGGCGCATCGGCCGCAACGTGCTGCGCGCCATCGCCGAGCAGAAGCGCTCCGAGGTTGAGGTGGTCGCGATCAACGACCTGGGGTCGCCTGAGGATAATGCCCACTTGTTCAAGTACGACAGCGTGCACGGCACCTACCAGGGCGAGGTGAAGGTCGATGGCGACCTGATGGACATCGGCTACGGCAAGCCGATCAAGGTCCTGGCGATCAAGGACCCTGCCCAGCTCCCCTGGAAGGACCTCGGCATCGACATCGTCATGGAATGCACGGGCATCTTCACCGACAAGGAGAAGGCCAAGGCGCACCTCGAGGCGGGCGCTAAGCGCGTGCTCGTCTCGGCCCCCTCGAAAGGCGCCGACCGGACGGTCGTCTATGGGGTCAACCACGACAAGCTCACGGCCGATGACAAGGTCGTCTCGAACGCCTCCTGCACCACGAACTGCCTCGCGCCGGTGGCCAAGGTTTTGCACGAGCTGTGCGGGATCAAGTCGGGCTTCATGACCACGGTTCACGCCTACACCAACGACCAGAGGATCCTTGATCAGGCCCACAAGGATCGCCGCCGGGCGCGCGCCGCGGCCATGTCCATGATCCCGACCTCCACGGGCGCCGCCGCGGCCGTCGGACTCGTGCTGCCGGAGCTCAAGGGCAAGCTCGACGGGACCGCGATCCGCGTGCCGACCCCCAACGTGTCTGTGGTCGACCTGAAGGTCATCCCCGAGCGCGAGACGACCGTGGAGGAGATCAACCAGGCAATGAAGAAGGCGGCCTCGCAGGAATTGAAGGGCGTGCTCGCCATCAACGACAAGGAGCTGGTCTCCATCGACTTCCTGCACTCGCCTGCCTCCTCGACCTTCGATGTCACGCAAACGCAGATCGTCGACGGCAAGCTCGTCCGCGTGCTCTCCTGGTACGATAACGAATGGGGCTTTTCGAACCGGATGGTCGACACGGCCGTCGCGATGGGCAAGCTGCTCTGAGGGAAAAGTCATGTGTGCAAGCAGGAGCGCCGCTGGTCCTTTCGTGAACGAGTCCACAGGACCCGGCGCTGGGGCATGCCCTGCTCGCTCCGGTTCCATTTGCTTTCGCAAGCGCTCGAGGAATCGAGCGCTTGTTTTCTGCCGAAGGCCGCTCCCGCTCGTTGGCGAACGGCCGGCCTTCTTGAGGTGTTGATGGTCGAGTTGTCCCCGAGGAGACCTGACTCATGACTGAACGACTGGAAGATATCGCCCAAGCCATGGTCACCCCCGGCAAGGGCATACTGGCCGCCGACGAAAGCACCGGCACGATCAAGAAGCGCTTCGACTCGATCGGGGTCGAGAACAACGAAACCAACCGCCGCGACTATCGCGAGATGCTGTTCCGCGCCACCGAGGCGATGCGGGACTATGTCTCCGGCGTGATCCTCTTCGACGAGACGATCCGGCAAAAGGCGAAGGATGGCACGCCGCTCGTCGACCTCATCAAGGCGGCCGGGTCGATCCCCGGCATCAAGGTGGACGCCGGCGCCAAGCCTTTGGCCGGCCCGACCTCCCGCATCGAGAAGGTCACGGAAGGTCTCGACGGCCTTCGTGAGCGGCTCGCCGAGTACTACAAGCTCGGTGCCCGTTTCGCGAAGTGGCGCGCGGTTATCACCATCGCCGACGGCTGCCCGACCTGGAACTGCGTGCATGCCAACGCGCATGCGCTCGCGCGCTATGCCGCGCTGTGCCAGGAAGCCAACATCGTGCCGATCGTCGAGCCTGAGGTGCTGATGGACGGCGAGCATTCTTCACACGACATCGACCGCTGCTATGAGGTGACGGAGTGGACGCTGAAGACCGTGTTCCATGAGCTCTATGTCGCCAACGTCAATCTGGAAGGCATGGTGCTCAAGCCGAACATGGTGATCGCCGGTCAGAAGTCGCCGAAGCAGGCAAGCCCGCAGGAGGTTGCAGAGCGCACGATCAAGTGCCTCAAGGCCTGCGTGCCGGCCGCCGTTCCCGGCATCGCCTTCCTTTCGGGCGGCCAGTCGGACGAGCAGGCAACGGAGCACCTGTCGCTGATGAACGCGATGGGCAATCTGCCCTGGAAGCTGACGTTCTCCTACGGCCGCGCCCTGCAGGCTGCCGCTCTGAAAGCCTGGGGCGGCAAGCCGGAAAACGTCGCCGCCGGCCAGCGGGCGTTCGCGCATCGTGCCAAGATGAACGGGCTGGCCTCGCTCGGCCGCTGGGAGCGCTCGCTGGAGCAGGCGGCGTAAGTGTTCGCTCGGCCGCTGATCTACAGGACCGGAGCCGATCGGCTCCGGTTTTGTGTTCGGTGGTCGGCCAGTCGCGGCAGCACCCGACTCCACTGCTATCTTACTGGTACCGATTGCGAACGACCCAAGGCATCGGATAAGCGCGTTCCAGTCGAGCGGTGTCACCGTTTGGCCGGATTTGCGGCCGATAGCGCTGCCGCTGGAGCTGTTTCGATTGAGGTGGAAACGCCAACAGCAGGCACTCCATTAACCTCTGCCACAGGGAGAGGTCGGCCCGAAAACCGGGTGAGGGATGGCAACAGCCGCCACCGGCGAAACGCCTTCACCCCGACCCGCTCCCCACTGGGGAGATTGGGCGCGAGCTTGACTTGGCGTGCTTCTGTCTAATCGGAAATGCTCTCGTGCGAAGAATGCCTGGAGCAGCCGGATCATGGAACAGGAAGCAGGCTGTCAGCTCTTCCTGGTCGTGGAGGCCGGGGAGTCGGCCCCGGATCGTCTGGCGGCCGCGCTGGAAGTTGTGCCGATTGCTTCCGTCCTCATCGTCCCTCCCGCCGGCCAGTGCCTCGCTGAAGCATCCGCCAAGCCGCTCGTGGAGCAAGCTCAGGCCCAAGGGGCCGCCGCTCTGGTCCTGGACGACGTTGATCTTGCCCGGAAACTGCGTGCCGACGGCGTTCACCTCCAGCACAGCAAGGACATCGAAAGCCGCTACCGCGCTGCGCGCCAAGCCCTTGGCCGCGGTGCGATCATCGGCGTTCATGCCGGCAAGTCCCGTCATGATGCCATGGTCGTCGCCGAGGAGGGCGCCGAATACGTCGCATTCGGTCTTCCCGAGGGGGTGACAGACAGTGCATCCGCACGGGAGCGCCGGTTGGATCTCGTCGCCTGGTGGGCCGAAATCTTCGAGGTGCCCTGCGTCGCACTCGACGTCGCGAAGCCGGAGGATGCGGCAGAGCTGGCGCGGGCCGGTGCCGACTTCATCGGGTTGACCCTTCGCGCTGGCGAACCGCTGTCCAACATCGAGCAACGGATGCGAGCGATGGCTGAGGCGGCCCAATCGGCGCTGGCGGAGTAAAGGGGCGGACCGCATGCGAACCGCGACGAAGGTGTTGGCCGGCTGGCTCGGGCTGCTGATCGCGTTTCCTGCGGCGTTTGCCGAAACGAGCTCCTGGTCGACCGAAACCGCGCCCAGTGTTCCCAAGGCGAAGGCACAGGCCAAGCCGAAACCACAATCGAAGCCGATGGCGCGCCCGCAGCCGAAGGGCCCCAAGCCGCTGCAGAACAATCAGGCCGCCGACCCCCTCAGCAGGTTCACGCCGGGCAAACTCGAAAGCTCGTTGTCACGCTACCTTGTCCCGGCGACGGGCGAGGACGCCGCATACATCGCCTTCGAGCAGGGCCAATACCTCACAGCCCTCAACCTTGCAGAGCGCGCGGCCAATGAGGGTGACCCCCAGGCCCACACGCTGGTCGGGCGCATCTACGCGGAAGGCTTGGGAGTGCCTCAGAATGAAGCCGTTGCAGCCCAATGGTACGCTCGGGGTGCCGAGCTCGGCGACATTGAGTCGGCCTTCGCCCTCGGCCTGCTGTTCGCCGAAGGCAAGGGCGTGGAGAAGGATCGGGCAGCAGCCGCGCGCATGTTCGAGATGGCCGCCGCCAAGGGTCACCCGTATGCCAATTACAACCTCGGCGTCCTGTTCCTGAACGGCGACGGGAAACCCGAGAACCCGACCCGCGGCGCCTTACATATTCGATACGCTGCGGAGCAGGGCGTGGCCGCCGCGCAGTACGACCTCGCCGTCCTCTACCAGAAGGGTTACGGCGTGGAGCCCGACGCTTATCAGGCGGCTCTCTGGATGAAGCGTGCCGCGGATCAGGGCCTGGTCGCAGCCGAATATGACTACGCCGTCATGCTGCTGCGTGGCTTCGGTTTCAACGCGGATGTGCCAAAGGCCGTCGACTATCTGCGGTCCGCCGCCGAGAAGGGCTTTGCCGGAGCGCAGAACCGTCTCGCGCATGTTCTGGCGGACGACAGCCACGGCCCGCCGAATCTGTTGGAAGCAGCCAAGTGGCGCATCCTTGCGCGCGACAGCGGGCTCGAGGACAAGGAGCTCGACGAGCTCGTGGCCAACCTCTCGGAGTCGGACCGGCTGGCGGCCGAAAAGGCAGCCCAGGAGTGGCGGGAACGGGCGGCGATCGGCGTCCTCACGAACTGAGCCAAGGCTGGCTCGCCCTTCGCGGCAGGGTCCTCCCCTTGTCATTCGGAGCTGGAGCCGCTAGTCGAACGGCCAACTCTTAAAGGCCCGCACGAGGTGCAGGTCTATTTTGTCTTGCTCAGCCGTGTCGAGGCGCTGTTCACATGCCAGCATCTGCTCTGATGAACGTCATGATCGCCGCTGCGCGCAAGGCCGCGCGCAGCCTGGCGCGCGACTTCGGCGAGGTTGAACAACTGCAGGTGTCCCTCAAAGGTCCGGCGAATTTCGTTTCGGCGGCCGACCGACGCGCAGAGGAAATCCTCTTCAGGGAGCTGTCGCGCGCGCGGCCAGGCTACAGCTTCCTGATGGAGGAGAGCGGCGAGATCGAGGGCGCGGACAAGAGCCATCGCTGGATCGTCGATCCGCTCGACGGCACCACCAACTTCCTGCACAGCATTCCGCTGTTCGCGATCTCGATCGGGCTGGAGCGGGAGGGTCAGCTCGTTGCAGGATTGATCTATAATCCTATCTCAGATGAGATGTATACGGCAGAAAAGGGCAAGGGTGCATTCCTGAACGACCGTCGGATCCGAGTAGCTGCACGCCAGACTCTTTCGGATGCGGTGGTTGCCACCGGCATTCCTCACCGCGGCCGGACAGGACACCTGCGCTTTTTGCGGGAGGCGGAAGCACTCATGCGGGAGGTTGCCGGGATCCGCAGAACGGGTTCGGCGGCGCTCGATCTGGCGTGGACGGCAGCGGGGCGCTTCGACGGCTACTGGGAGCATGGCCTGCAGGCGTGGGACCTGGCAGCCGGCGTACTGATCGTGCGAGAGGCTGGCGGATTGGTTACCGATACGGAGGGCGGCAGCCGCATTTTCGAGAACGGCGATGTTCTTGCAGGCAATCCTGCAATCTCGAGAGCGTTGATATCGGTCCTCAACGCGGCCAAGCGGGCTGCATGATGGCGCTTGCAGGCCGCCATCGGGCACGATATTGCCGGTTTTCCCTGCCACCAGATTTTCGCTAAGGTCGCTGTCGCGTCCGTCATGAGGCTCAAATAATGGCCAGAAAGCGACAAGCTGAAATCTCGGCAAAAGCCGTCCACCGCACCTTGAGTTCGCCGGGCGGCTTTCTGCTCAATATGATTTTCTTCCTGACGATCGTCGGCTTCATTGCCGCGATCGCCATGCCGATGCTTGTTACGGCGTTCCTCAACAATCCCTTCCTCAACAGTCTGATCATCTTCGTTCTGTTCATCGGCATCCTCTATTCGTTCCGGCAGGTGATCCGTCTCTACCCGGAAATTCGCTGGGTGAACGCCTTTCGCATCGCCGACCCGGGACTCGCCATTTCGCACAGGCCCGTCCTGCTGGCGCCCATGGCCACCATGCTGCGCGATCGGACGGGTACGCTGTCGCTGTCGACCGTGTCGATGCGCTCGATCATGGACTCGATCGGCTCGCGCCTCGACGAGGCCCGCGATACCGGACGCTATATGGTCGGGCTGCTCGTGTTCCTCGGCCTGCTCGGTACGTTCTGGGGTCTGCTCGAGACGATTACTTCCGTGGGTACCACCATCAGCGCGCTCGATACCAGCGCAAGCGAGAGCTCGATGGTTTTCGAGGAGCTGAAAACCGGCTTGGCAGCGCCTCTGAAAGGCATGGGCACGGCGTTCTCATCATCGCTGCTGGGCCTTGCGGGATCGCTGGTGCTGGGGTTCCTGGAGCTGCAGGCGAGCCACGCGCAGAACCGTTTCTACAACGAGCTTGAGGAGTGGCTGTCGGGCATCACCGAGCTCACGCCGGGTGGCTCGGGCGCGGACCAGCTGAACCGCCAGCTCTATTCGGCCGTGTTCGAGATGCAGCGCTCGATCACCGAGCTCACCGACCGTCTTCAGGCGGCATTGCCACTGGATGCCAACGGCAGCGGCAACGACGCCGTGCGTGATCTGGCGCAAGGGGTCAACGAGCTGGTGGCACAGATGCGTGCCGAACAGAACGTCGTGCGCCAGTGGGTGGACGAGCAGGCCGCCCAGCAGAACCAAGTAACGGGCATGCTTCGTGATCTGGCGATGAACTTCAAGCGGCGCGGGGCGTAAGTCATGGCGCGCGGGCGCAGCCGGCACGGGGGTCAGTACGGCGAATTCTGGCCGGGTTACGTCGACGTGTTGTCGACCCTCCTGATGGTCTTCACCTTCCTGCTCTCGATCTTCATGCTGGCGCAGTACTTCGTGAGCCAGGAAGCGAGCGGCAAGGATGCGGCCCTGCGGCGGCTGACGCGCCAGATCGCGGAGCTCACCAACCTGCTCTCGCTCGAAAAAGGCAAGGCGAAGACTGTCGAGGACGATCTCGCCGCCCTGCAGGCGACGCTCGCAACCTTACGCGACGAAAACGCCCGGCTGTCAGGTCTCGTCGCCGAGCGCGACGAGCAGCTGAGGAGCGGCCAGGGGCGCATCAGCACGCTGACCGCTAGTCTCGACGAGCAGACCAAGATCTCCAACGAGGCGCTGGCCAAGGTCGACCTGCTCAATCAGCAGCTCCTCGCGTTGCGCCGCCAGATCGCGGCCCTCAACGAGGCCCTCGAGGCCTCCGAGCGCAAGGATCAGGAGGCGCAGGATCGGATCAAGGATTTGGGCCAGCGGCTCAACGCGGCACTTGCGCGCCAGGTACAGGAGCTGCAGCGCTATCGTTCGGACTTCTTCGGCCGGCTGCGTGAGCTGCTGAAGGACCGGAAGGATATCCGCATCGTCGGCGACCGGTTCGTGTTCCAGTCCGAGGTCCTCTTTCCGTCCGGTCAAGCTGAGATGACGCCCGAGGGTCTTGCCGCCATCGACCAGGTGGCCACGGCGATCCTGGAACTCGAGCGTTCGATCCCAAGCGAGATCGATTGGGCTCTGCAGGTGGATGGCCACACCGACAGCCGGCCGATCAGCAGCTTCCAATTCCCTTCCAACTGGGAGCTCTCCACCGCCCGCGCCATCTCCGTGGTCCGTTATCTCATCTCGCGCGGCGTCTCGCCCAAGCGCCTCATCGCGGCGGGCCATGGTGAGTTCCAGCCGCTGGAGGAGGGCGACAGCGAAGAAGCCCTTCGCCGCAATCGCCGCATCGAGCTGAGGCTGACGAACAGATAGCTACTGCGCCGCCTCCCCTGCGAACTGCAGCTCGGCCAGTCGGGCGTACAAGCCACCCTTGCGCACTAGCGTCGCGTGCGTCCCTTCCTCGACCAAGCGGCCCTCGTCGAGCACCAGGATGCGGTCGGCCTTCTGGATCGTGGCTAGCCGGTGGGCGATGACCAGTGTCGTGCGGCCCTGCATCACCTGCTCGAGCGCCTTCTGGACCGAGACCTCGCTTTCGGCATCGAGCGCGCTGGTGGCTTCGTCGAGAAGCAGGATGGGAGCATCGCGCAAGATGGCGCGGGCGATCGCGATGCGCTGGCGCTGTCCACCCGAGAGCAACACGCCGCGCTCGCCAAGAAGCGTGTCATAGCCCTGAGGCAGCGCCGAAATGAACTCATGGGCCTGCGCCAGCTTTGCTGCACGCACCACTGCATCCATGCCTGCGTCCGGGCTGCCATAGCTTATGTTCCCGGCAACGGTGTCCGCGAAGAGCGCAACGTCCTGCGGCACCAGCGCCATCCGCGCGCGCAGTTGCTCCAGGTCCGCTTCAGCAATCGGAACACCGTCGACGCGGATCACGCCCGCGGTCGGATCGAAGAAGCGCAGCAGCAGGTGGAAGATCGTGCTTTTGCCGGCGCCCGACGGCCCGACGAGGGCTACCGTCTCGCCGGCTCCAACCTCGAACGTCACGTCCTCCAGCGCCGATTCATCGCGCGACGGGTAACGGAAGCTGACGTGGTGAAATGCGACCTCACCCCGGCCGGGGACCGGCAGCGGGATGGGATTGTCCGGCGTGCGGATCTGCGGCTCGATGGCGAGCAACTCGGCCAAGCGCTCGGCCGCGCCTGCTGCCTGGGTGACCTCGCCCCAGACCTCTGAAAGCTGGGCCAGCGCGGCCGCCGCGAACACGGCGTAAAGCACGAACTGGCTCAATCGCCCACCGGTGATATAGCCTTTGACGACGGCATCGGCGCCGAACCAGAGAACGCCGACGACGCTGGCGAAGACGAGGAACATGGTCATCGCCGTGAGGCCGGCCCGCGCCTTGAGCCGCGCCCTCGCCGCCTCGAACGCCGTCTCGACCGCTCCCGCAAACTTCGCCGATACGGTCCGCTCGCTGGTGAAGGCCTGCATCGTGCGCACGGCGCCGAGGTTCTCGGTCGCGAGGGCCGAGGCCTCCGCCAGTGTATCCTGAGCCTTCCGCGACAGCCGCCGCACCAGCCGCCCATAGGCGATGAGCGGCAGCAGGATCACCGGTATGGCAACCAACACCAGGAACGACAGCTGCGCGCTCGTCACGAACATCATCGCCAGCGCACCGACCAGCATGATGGCATTGCGCAGCGCCTGGCTGATCGCTGTGCCCGCTGCCGCCTTGATCTGCGTCGTATCCGCCGTCAGGCGGCTCGTCACCTCGCCGGAGTGGGTGGTGTCGTAGAACTCCGGGCCGAGCCGCGTCAGATGCCGGAACACGTCCGTACGCAGGTCGGCGACCACCCTCTCGCCGAGCCAGTTGACGAAGTAGAACCGGGCCGCGCTCGCCACAGCGAGCACGAACCCGATGAACATCAGCATCGAGAAGTAGCGATGGATGAAGAGGCCATCGGCTCCACCAAAGCCGTAGTCGATCACACGGCGTACGGCGATGGGCAGAACCAGCGTGGCGAGAGCCGCCATCAACAGCGCGATGGCGGCGAGCACCAGCATCCCGGGATGCTTGAAGACGTAGGGCTTGAGCTTCAGCAGGGGTCGCAGCGACCGGCGGCGGGCCTCGGCGGTGTCCTCACCTGGCTCTGCCAGCTCAGCCTTGCTCCTTCTTGGCCTTCTCACAACTCGTACCCCGCTGGTCGGCTGAATCGTGACTTTGCTGATCCGTGTTACCGGTCGCCACAGATATGCCAGATTACGGAGCCGGTTCGGGCTGCAGCGATGCCGCACATGCCGGGACGGCTTGTGTCAGGCGGCGCTTTCAACTATGTAGGCCCCTCGACGCATCCCCCAATCGATCGACCGTGTCCGCTCTCGGCGGAGAGCGGGACCTTTGTTGCTGAGAGCCGCCATGAAGAGAGATCCTGACCTTCATCCCGATTACCACCAGATCAAGGTGGTCATGACCGATGGGACCGAGTTCACCACCTACTCGACCTACGGCAAGGAAGGCGACACGCTGACGCTCGACATCGACCCGAAGACGCATCCCGCGTGGACTGGTGGCGATCAGAAGCTGGTCGACCGCGGCGGCCGACTGTCGCGCTTCAAGAAGAAGTTCGAAGGCCTGTTCTGAGCCTCGAAGGCCCCCGCCGCCGGAGCAGCCCTCCGGCGCGGATTGGCCGCAACCGGTGGGCTGCGGCTCATGAGGCTGTGCCCGCTTGTATTGGGCGTCCCGTAGTGGCGCGATGCCGACGGGAGCCTCCTCAGCGAATGGCGGCGTTGAAGGCGGCTTGCAGCTCCGCGATCTGCGCGGCCACCGGGTTCTTGGAGGGGCGCGGAGCCGCATCGCCGGTTGCGGTTACCTGCTCCAACGAGCGGTCCAAACGTATGATGCGATCGCTCAACGCGAAGCTTTCGTTGATAAGCTGCTGCAGCTGCTCCGGCAGCTCGTTGAAATTTGGGATGTGACTCGGCCGACCTGACGTGCGCAGTTTCAGGCGTGCGCGCTTGCGGCGGGCCTCCTCCTGCGTGATGTCGCCATCCCGCAATGAGCGCCGGATCAAAAGCCAAGACGCCAGATCGAGCAGGCGCGCGGTGAGGCGCATGCTTTCCGTGGAGTACGTCAGCGCCACATTCGGCTTGAGCTGCTTTGCTTCCTGGCGGCCGGCACCGTCGAGATAGGCTGCAGTGCGCTCGACCAGACCCATGCCCTGCGCATAGACGGCCTCGAACTGCTCGGACGCCGCGAAGCGCTCACCGAACGAGATGGTGACACAGGCGCTGGGCTCGTCCCTCAGACTCGATTTGCTACCCATGACCTACTCACGCCACAACTGAACCAACTTCGATACGACACTATCTTTCAGGCGAGGGCAAATCATCTCTGCACGATTGAGCACATTTCAGGGCAGCACCAGCTTTCTCCCTGAGAAAAATGGAGCCGCCCGAAAGCGGCTCCGAAGTAACAGGGAGGCGTCAAACAGAGTGGGCGGGCCACTCGACATCCAGTAACCTGGATAGGTTGAAGCCTAGCAGAGCTGTCCTAACAAGAAGTAAATCCACGGTCGGGAATAACACACCTCAGCACCCGCCGAAGCCCGTGAGGCCCTGCCCAGAGCATTTCCGAGTTAGACAGAAACACGCCAAGTCGAGCTCGCGCCCCATCTCCCTCTCCCCCGTGGGGAGAGGTAAACGGAGTGCTGTTGGCGTTTCCGTTAAAGTCGGGAAAGCTCTAGACGAGAGCCATCGGCTGCCGATTGCGCCCGGGGCGCGGCATGTGGTCAGCGCTTGAAGAGAGCTGAAGCTGCTTGCTCGTGTGCCCGCTTCGCCGCGATCTCCTGCTCGACCCTCTCGATCTCTTCCCGCAGAGCCGTGAGCCGCTCCTGCAGATCACTCAACGATAACGCATGGAGGGGCTCACCGACGGTGATCGTGCTGCCCGGCTTCGGCCTGATCTCGTCCCAATCCATGTCGCAACTCCCACTGCTCGTCATACGCGCTGGCGGCCAGCGGTGCACCTCAGCCACAACCTAACATGATGACCTTCGGCAGTGGCGGCAAGATGGGTGGAGCCGGTCGAGAGGTCGCTACCAGACCAGCGCCGGAAGCGCGGCAATCGGCTGCAGGCTGGTGTTGTCGAAGAGCTTGGCGACGGCCACAGCATCAAGCTCGCCTGGCACATGGATGGCGCTGGCGATGAAGACGGCATCGATCTCGGCATTCGCTGCGCCGCGAATGTCCGTTCTGAGGCCATCGCCGATCGCCAGGATCCGGCGTCGCGGCACGGGCTCGCCCCGCAGCTCTCCGAGCCTCTCGAAGGCCATCTCATAGATCGGCAGATGAGGTTTGCCGGCGTAGGTCACCTCGCCACCCAGGCGCTCGTACTCCGCGGCGAGCGACCCGGCACAGTAGACGATGCGAGAGCCACGCTCGACGGTCAGATCGGGATTGGCACAGATCATCGGCACGCCGCGGCGGGCCAGCGGCTCGAGCATTTCCGTGTAGTCGGCCGGGGTCTCGGTCTCGTCGTTGTAAAGGCCAGAGCAAATGATGACATCTGCTTCCGCCGCCTCTGTGAACCGCAGCTTAAGGCCCTCGAACATCGGCTTGTCTCTGGCTGGCCCGAGATGGAAGAGCTTCAACTGCGCCCGCTCGCTGATGAGTTTCCGCGTGAGGTCTCCAGAGGTCACGATGCCGTCATAAGCCTCGCGTGGCACGCCTAAGCCGTCGAGCTGTGCTGCAACGGCGTGGGCCGGTCGAGGCGCATTGGTGAGGAACAGCACGGTTCCCCCGCCTTCGCGAAAGCGCCTGCAGGCCTCGACGGCGCCTGAGAACGCACGCACGCCATTGTGCATCACTCCCCAGACATCACAGATCCAGGCATCATAGCCGTCGACGAGCGGTGCGATCGAGGAAAGGAGTCGAGGGGGGCGGGGCGCTTTGGTCATGCCGCCCCCATTAGCCGCGCCACGACTCTGGATCAAGCGGCTGCGCTACTCGCCGCAGGACGCAGGGCCTCCGCCCGGATCGGGCGCGGCACGCCGAAGAGTTGCCCCTGACCCAGCGGAACGCCGGCAGCTAGCACGCTTTCGAGCTGATCCTCCCCGCCGAGACCGACGGCGATCAAGGTCAGTCCAATCTCGGAGATGCGCTGGCAGAGCTCGGAAATCGGCAGCACCCCTTCAAGGCTTGCGAGCCCGTCGAGCATAGACTGCGCATTGATGCGCATGAACGCGAAGCCCGCGGCCTTGAGATCCGGCAGATCGAGATCCAGACTCGTCACATCCTCTATTGCGAAGCGAAAACCGCTCGTGGCCAGTTGCCGAATGGTGCTCCATTGGGCTGCACTCAGTCCTTGAAGCTCGCTTTGCGAAATCGAGAAGACGAGCCTCTCGCGCAGCTTCGGTGCCTGGCGGCACGCGTCGGCAAACTCTTCGAGAAAACGCGGACTGGTCAAGGACTCGGCCGTGATCGAGGAGAACAGGCACCCTCCACTGCCGCGCTCGTCCATGTGGCGTGCGACCATGGCCGCCCGCGCTGCCCTGGTGGCATCGACCTGCGGCAGAAGGCCGGCATTGCGAGCCATCGGAATGTAATCCTCGGGGCCGAAGCTCCCCGCGTCGCCATTGCGTAGACGGAGCGATATCTCGAAGTGGCGCGCCTTTCTGTCGGCCAACCCGACGATCGGCTCCAAGAATACGTCGAGCTTCCCCGTCGCGATGGCATCGGCCATCGCCGCCATGTCCTCATGCTCCGGACCGACCGGCGGGGGTTGCGGCTTGGAAGAGTTGGGATCGACGCGCAGAGGCGGCAGCACGCCCTTCTCGATCGACGCACGCCCGCCCTCGACTGGCCGCCGCATTTCCTCTGCGGCTGCCCGGAGCGCATCCACTGAGGCAGAAATCGCCGCTTCATCGGCTTCAGCAGGTTCACCGGAGCCAGTGCGCTCGTCCGCAGCTTCATCACTGCTTGGCTTCCGCGGATGGGCGATCTCCTCGGAGAACATCCGGATCATATCCTGGATGACCTCCACGTCCCCCTCGACGCCTGCCGGCTCGGCGTCGTCCTCGCTCACCCGGCCAGCCGCTACGGACAAATCATCGGGCTTCGAGATGCTGGGCCGTGACTGTCGAGCAGCTGCACGCGGGCTCTGAGAAGGTCCGACCGGTGCCGCCATGGTATTGGCGCTTGCCCCATGACGAGCCGGCGCACGCGGAGCCGGGAGCGTACCGGCCGCGGGGTCTTCCTGTTTGCTTGGCGCGACATCGGTCGGGCGAACGGACCAGAAGCCAGAGATCGGATCACCTTCGCGCGCGCCGGAAGGCTGACCGCCCGAGCTTTGATGGGAAGCCAAATGCGGGGCCCCTGCCGCTGCCGCTTTTGGTTCGATTGGGTGCTGAGGCCGCGGCGGGATGTGGTTGGGTGCTGCGGGTCTCCCCTGCATCTGCGGCGCTGGGGGAGCTGCGCCGCGACGCGCGGGAGCACCTGCCGCCATCAGCTGCGGCGGCCGCGATCCAGTGGCGCCTTCGACTGGCGCAGGACTTTGGTATGGGAACGGCAACTGCTGAGCCGAATCCACTGGCTGCTGCTGGCTTGCAACCCGAGCAAGCCGCTTCACCTCGTTTTCGAGACGGTCAACTTCCTGACTCAACGCGCGTATGGCCTCAGACCGACGCACCAGAACGTGCGCGCAAATGAGCCCGACATAGAACGCCATCGCGATGAGGGCGGCGTTCAACAACCCTAGACCGACCTGCAAATGGAGCCCGAGGCCGACCGCTAGTGAAACCAGTGTGATCGCCATGAGGACGAACGCCTCGCGCGCGGTCCCCCGACCCGCGCGACGACGATTCGGTTTGGTGTCTGCTGTCATTGCCCGGCGGCCCCGAAAGGATTGATTCCTCGACTCGTTTGAGGGGAAGCATTCCGTCCGGGAAGTAGCCAATGCAATGCATGGGCGGCCGCTTCTCACCAGCTTTTGCACCAGAGGCGGGCACCCCGGCCGAACCAGTGGCCAAAAAGCATCGCGGCGGGGAGCTATCCCCGCCGCGTGTGAACTCTCACCCGCCGTTCGCGGGCTGATTCAGGCGACCTGGCACATCAGGCGACCGCCTTGATCACCGTGGCAATCTTGTCACGGATCTGGCCGAAATCGCTCTCGGTCGCGATCAGCGGCGGCGCCACGCAAATCGTATCTCCGGACACCCGTACGTACAGGTCGTGCTCGTGATACATGCTCTCGATCGCGTTGTAGCCGCGCAAGCCCGGCTTGCCGGGGATCGGGTCGAGGTCGATGCCGCAGATCAGGCCGATGGGCCGGATGTCGACCACGTTCGGCAAGCCCCTGAGGCTCATCATCGCGTCAGCGAACGCCTTCTCGTTGGCCCGCGCCTTCTCGAACAATCCCTCGTCCTTGTAGACATCGAGGGTGGCGAGACCGGCCGCGACGGCCAGCGGGTGACCCGAATAAGTGTACCCGTGGAAGAGCTCGATGATGTGCTCCGGCCCCTGCATGTGGGTCTCGTAGATCGGCTTGCGCACCATGACGCCGGACATGGGCACCGAGCCGTTGGTGACGCCCTTGGCGAAGGTGATCATGTCGGGAACGATTCCGTAGCGCTCGGCGGCGAACGGGTAGCCAAGGCGCCCGAAGCCGGTGATCACCTCGTCGAAGATCAGCAGAATCCCGTGCTTCTCCGTGATCTGGCGCAGCCGCTCCAGGTAGCCCTTGGGCGGCGGCAGGCAACCCGTCGAGCCGGCCACCGGCTCCACGATGACGGCCGCTATGGTCGAAGCGTCATGCAGTCCGATCAGCCGCTCCAGCTCGTCCGCCGTCTCGGCACCCCATTCCGGCTCACCGACCGAGAACGCCTGCTTGGAGCGGTTGTAGGTCGTCGGCAGATGGTCCACACCGGTCAGCATGTTGCCGAACATCTTGCGGTTGGCGACCATGCCGCCCACCGAGATGCCGCCGAAGCCGACGCCGTGGTAGCCGCGCTCACGCCCGATGAAGCGGGTGCGGCTGCCCTCACCGCGGGAGCGATGATAAGCGAGCGCCACCTTGAGGGCCGTATCGACGGCCTCGGACCCGGAGTTGGCAAACAACGTGTACTCGAGGTCACCCGGCGCCAGCAGGGACAGGCGCGAGGACAGCTCGAACACCCGCGGATGGCCGTATTGGAACGGCGGGGCATAGTCGAGCCGCGCCGCGGCCTCCTGGATCGCCTTGACGATGGGCTCGCGGCCATGACCGGCGTTGACGCAGAACAGGCCGGAGGACGCGTCGATGACCTTGCGACCGTCCGGCGTCAGGAAATGAAGATCCTTGGCGCCGGAGAACAGCCGCGGCTTCTTCTTGAACGAGCGGTTGGGCGTGAAGGGCAGCCAGTAGGACTCGAGTTCGTTGGGCTTCATATCGAGTGGCGCCATTGAATTCCTCCAAAGACGATTGCGCGGGGGTTGACGGCCTTCGGCGGGCCATTCCGGCCACGATCTCGCACGCCCGCCTGCTTACAAGTAGAGGCCCGATCAGCATAGCCCATCAAGCCCTTTTCTCGTCTTTGGTAGACCCTTGATTCGTCGACGTCCATCCGGCAAGGTTTTCGATATATTCAACATCTGAAACATGGAGCGATGGATGACGTCGGTCGATGTCGGTGGGCGGCTGCGCTATTTGCGTTCTCGTCATAACCTCTCGCAGCGAGAGCTTGCCAAGCGGGCGGGTGTGACGAATTCCACGATTTCGCTGATCGAAGCGAACAGGGTCAATCCGTCCATAGGCGCGCTGAAGCGCATTCTGGACGGTGTTCCGATCGGCCTCGCCGAGTTCTTCGCGCTCGAGCCCGAAAAGCCGCGCCAGGTTTTCTACATGGCCGAGGAGCTGAGCGAGATCGGAAAGGGCGGCATCTCCTATCGGCAGGTCGGCGAGAACCTGGTCGGCCGCGCGTTGCAGATTTTGAAAGAGCGCTACGAGCCCGGTGCAGATACGGGGCGCGTGCCGCTGGTGCATGAGGGCGAGGAGGGCGGCATCATCATCAGCGGACGCCTGGAGGTGACCGTCGGCTCCGAGCGCCGTATCCTGGGTCCGGGCGATGCCTACTATTTCGAAAGCCGCCGCCCTCACCGCTTCCGCGCTGTCGGCCCCGTTCCATGCGAAGTGGTCAGCGCCTGTACGCCGCCATCCTTTTAGCAGTGCCCGACCGGACAGCCTATGCCGGGCAAATCATCGTTCCAGGGTCTCTGCTCTGCGCCTAGTCTCTCGGTCGGCTGTGCACGGCCTGAATTGCGCCGTCCTTTGGTCCCGGCCTGACCCGAATCCGGGTGACATTTAGGAGTCGTTAGTCGAATCGGCGTGGAGTGGCATCGCTCGGGCGGGGAGGCCCGGCGGTGCGAGGAGGCGATGCCCTATGTTGACGAGTGTACTCGAAAGTGGCGTATGCGTTGGATCCTACCCTGAGCTGGCCGGCAAACGCGTTCTCATCACAGGATTGAATCTCAAGGCGGGCGTGGACATAGCTCGCGCCTTTGCCGAACAGGGTTGCCGTATCGTACTGCACACCACCGCAAGCGGTACGGAAGCGGATGCCGTCCTGGAGATGCTGGCCCAGACGGCGGCGGAGTTGCAGGTCTACTCCGACCCTCTGACAGATGTTGCAGCCACCACGAAATTCGCACAGACGGCCGCGCGCACCTTCAGCGGGCTCGATGCTGTCATCAACCTCTTGCATGCCGACGTTGCCGCGGTGGTCGCGCAAGCTGCTGACGCCGACATCGAGAGCAAGATCGCAAGTCATTTGCAGAACGCCCGTCTGATTACCCGGATTGCGGCCAATCGGATGCGGCTGACCTGGTCCGAAGGGCTGATCCTCAACGCTCTGGTCGCCGCACCGCCCGTGACGGGGGCCGAGGCCATGGTGCTCGGCATCACGCGGTCGATGCTTGCGAGCATGACGAGGGCCGAGGCTCAGCAGTGGGCTGACCAGGCGATCCGCATCAACGCCATCGCACCGTCGACCGACGGTCCCGACGGTTGCGAGCATCTGGCCTCGGAACCGGACATCGCGCTGC
Organism: Hyphomicrobiaceae bacterium; assembly: GCA_036380915.1. Lineage (GTDB taxonomy): Bacteria > Pseudomonadota > Alphaproteobacteria > Rhizobiales > Hyphomicrobiaceae > ZC4RG25. The sequence goes on from DASVDU010000267.1 coordinate 48,554, forward strand.
TCGCCATGTTCATGGCCAGCCCACGGGGCCGGGAATTCTCAGGCTTGGTGTTCGACACCGCCCTGGCCGGCAACGCCCGGGAAGCAGCCTGATTGAAGTAGGTGGGGGCAGCCAAGAAAGCTGCCCTCGTCACGCCCTTCAGGTCACAGCTTTCCGGAGAGTGCTTTCTCGTAAAGCTCGCGGCTTGCCGCTTCGTCGAGCGGCACAGGATTGCCGCCGGCGGTCGGATCCTTGGGCGCCATCCGGCTCATGATGTCGAACTTCGAGCCGTCGACACCGAGCCCCGCTAATGTATGCGGCACGCCTGTCTCCTCTCGGATTTGAAGCACCCAATCGAGGAACGCATTGAAGTCCGCCTTGAGGCCGAGATATGCGGCCAGGCGCGCGATCTTGTCCTCGATCGCCGGCCGATTGAACATCAGCACGTACGGCATGAACACGGCATTCGTCATGCCGTGGTGCGTGTCATAAAGCGATCCCACCGGGTGAGAGAGTGCATGAATGGCGCCCAAGGCCTTCTGGAATGCCGTTGCGCCCATGGCGGCAGCCGACATCATGTGGGCGCGGGCCTCGATGTCCTGGCCGTTGGTGGCGGCGCGCACGAGGTTTTCCTTCACGAGCCGCATGCCCTCGACCGCAATGCCGTCCGCCATCGGATGATAGAACGGCCCGCAGTAGGCCTCCAGGCAGTGGGCGAGCGCATCCATGCCCGTGCCGACCGTGATCGCCTTCGGCATGCCGACCGTCAGCTCCGGATCGCAGATCGTCACTTTCGGCATCATGAGCGGGTGGAAGATCACCTTCTTGGTATGCGTGGCCTCATCCGTAATCACGCCGGCGCGGCCGACCTCCGATCCCGTACCCGCAGTTGTCGGAACGGCAACGATGGGCAGGATTCCTTTCGGGTCGGCGCGGGTCCACCAATCGCCGATATCCTCGAAATCCCACATCGGGCGGGTTTGCCCGGCCATGAACGCGATCACCTTGCCGGCGTCGAGGCCCGAGCCGCCGCCGAAGGCGACGACGCCATCATGATCTCCCGCTTTGAGGGCAGCTACGCCCGCCTCGACATTCGCCGCGACCGGGTTCGGCTTCACGTCGCTGAAAACCTTTGCAGGGACGCCGCCAGCTTCCAGAACTTCGAGGGCACGGGTCGTGATGGGCAGCTTCGCCAGCACCGGATCAGTCACGAGCAGCGGTCGAGAGATGCCGGCCGATTTTACGGCATCGGCCAGTTCGGCGATGCGGCCAGCGCCGAAACGTATGGAGGTCGGATAGTTCCAATTGCCAGTGAATTTCATGGGGTTCGGGCCCGGTTTGCGTTGGATAGGTGAAATCGCCAAGTCGAGAAATGGTGAAGTCGTAAAATCGTGGGAATATTCCGATTTCACGACTTGGCTATTTCACGATTTCACGAGCTTCATACCTCTCTCAGATGAAAACTCTTCGGCCGCGTCAGCATCTCGTAGCCGATGCGGGATAACCCCGCGCCGCGCCCGGTGTCCTTGACCCCAGTCCAGGCCAGTGCTGGATCGAGATAATCGCAGCGGTTCATGTAGACGGTGCCCGTCTCGATCTGCTGGCCGATGCGTTCGGCCGCTTCGAGATCGGTTGTCCAGACCGAGGCTGTCAGACCGTAGGGTGAGTCGTTCATCAGGTGAATGGCTTCCGCTTCGCCGGACACCTTCATGATCCCGACCACCGGCCCGAAGCTCTCCTCCTTCATGACCTGCATGCCGTGATCGACATTGGTCAGCACCTGTGGTGCGAGCCAGGGCGTGCCGTCCTTGTTGCGCGCGAAAGACGCCGGATCGATATGGGCTTTGGCACCCTTCCGCAGCGCCTCGGCGGTCTGCTGCCGGACGACATCGGCGAACCGCGTGGCCGCCATGGGACCCAGCGTGGTGGCCTCATCGAGCGGATCGTCGAGCACGTACTGCTTCGTCAGCGCGACGAAGCCTTCCACGAACGGATCATAGATGCGTTCGTCGACATAGATGCGCTCGACACCGCAGCAGCTCTGGCCCGAGTTGAAAAACGCGCCGTCGACGAGGTTTTCGATGGCGTGATCGAGCTTCGCATCGCTCCGCACATAGGCCGGGTCCTTGCCTCCAAGCTCGAGCGCGATCGACGTGAAGGAGCCGGCGGCTGCCCTCTCGATCGCGCGGCCGCCTGAGACGCTGCCGGTGAAGGTCACGTGGTCGACTTCGCCATCGCCTAGGATGCGCGCCGTGTCATCGTGGCCGAGCACGAGGTTTTGGAACAGCCCCTTGGGCAGCCCGACCTGATCGAAAGCCTGCTGGAACCGCTCGCCCGTGAGGATGGTCTGCGAGGCCGCCTTGAGGAGGACGGCGTTGCCGGCAATGAGCGCAGGCACGACCGTGTTGACGGCGGTCAAATAGGGATAGTTCCAGGGCGCGATGACCAGCACGAGCCCAAGCGGATCGCGGCGGATATATCGCTTGAACCCCGCCTTCGGCTCCGGAACGATCGGGGCCAGCGCCTCCTCGGCAATTTCGGCCATGTAGGCGACGCGCTCGCTGAAGGAGCCCAGCTCTCCGCCGTAACGGACCGGCCGCCCCATCTGCAGCGCCAGCTCGCGCGTGACCTGCGGGTTAATGGCGCGCATGGCTTCCAGGAACCGCAGCATCAGTGCCGCGCGTTCCCTGACCGGCACGCGAACCCACTCCTGCCGGGCCGTGCGCGCCGCATCGAGCGCCCTCTCGATCTCAGCTGCGCTTGCGGTCGGCCGCCGCGCTACTTCCCGGCCGTCGATGGGCGAAATGCAAACGATTTCAGGCATGTTCTTTCCAATGGGTGGGGCAAAGACTCGCGCCCTTGTGACTTGCCGTTGCAAAAAATCCGGTTAGACGCAGGGACATGTTGCTAGGCTAATCAACGCGACGAGAGTCGATCAGCGAGAGGTAACTGAATGAAGTTTCTTGCTCCATACGAACCTCAGCTTCTGAGCGTGCTTCGGTTCATGTCGGGTCTCCTACTCCTTCAGCACGGGACCACAAAGTATCTGAACATTCCGGTTGGCCCGATGAACAACGCATCTCCCTTCACGATGAGTGGCGCCGCAGGCGTCATCGAGCTGATCGGCGGCGTGCTCCTCGTCATCGGCCTGTTCACTAGGCCCGCTGCATTCATTGCTTCCGGCATGACCGCAGTTGCCTACTTCTATGCCCATGCCCCTCGCGGGTTTTTCCCCATCCTCAACGGCGGCGAGCTCGCGGTGCTCTACTGCTTTGTGTTCCTGTATCTCGCTGCGGCGGGTGGGGGCAGATGGAGCATCGACTGGATGTTGAACCGCAAGGATCGCTGAGAAAAGCCTCCCTTTCCCCATTGCACCTGCGCAATGGGGAAAGCCGCTCTCAGTACCGCTCGAAGCCGCGCATCAGCTCCCAGTCCGTCACGCGGCGATCGTACTCGAACTGCTCCCAGCGGCCGGTGTGGACATAGTGGTCGACCACGGCGCTGCCGAGCGCCTCGCGCATGAACTCGGACTTGTCCAAACAGTCGACCGCCTCGCGCAGCGTCTTCGGCACCTCGGGGATGCCGTCGCGGACATAGGCATCGCCTGAAAACGGCGGATCGAGCTCGAGCTTCTCGTCGATGCCCGCGAGCCCCGCCGCCAGCAGTGCTGCGAA
>DASVDU010000268.1:0-26416 GCA_036380915.1 Hyphomicrobiaceae bacterium
GTTCCGGCATATCCCCGCCGGCAAGCAGGATCTGTTCGCGGACCACGTGGTCGAGTCGATGGCAGATGCGCTGAACGCCCTGGACGGCCCGGTCCTCGCCCACTGCTATTCGGGGCTGCGCTCGGCCATTCTCTGGGCGGCAGCCAGCGCGCGCAGCCAGCCCGTGGACTGCGTGCTCGCAGCGGTCAGAAAGGCCGGGTTCGATCTCGACTTCCTGCGGGATGAGCTCGAAGCGCAAGCCGATCGCAAGCGCTGGCTGGGGTCGAGCCCTGCTCTCGACTGCCGGGAGGCCGCTCGAGTTCAGGATCGCGAACGGGTTGCAGCCTGACGGTCCGCAGGCCCGCGCATCCGTGGAACCTGGGCTTCCAAAATCAATGGGTGAGCGCGCGCCGGACCTCGTTCCGTAAGACGGGCAGCAGCTCGGCCTCGAACCACGGGTTCTTCTTGATCCAGGCGTTGTTCCGCCACGACGGGTGCGGCAGCGGGATGTAGCGCGGCCGCTTCGAGTAGGCCATCACCGCCCGCCAGTCACGCACCGTGTCCGTCAGGCCACGGCGGCCGAGCTGCCCCAGATGCCAGCGCAGCGCGTACTGGCCGATGAGGAGAACAAGATCGAGGTGATGGAGCCTAGAGAACAGCTCGTGCCGCCAGAGCGGTGCGCACTCCCGGCGCGGCGGCAGGTCGCCGCCTTTTTCATCAAGTCCGGGAAAGCAAAAACCCATCGGGATGATGGCCACTCGGCTGACGTCGTAGAACTCCTCGGGCGTCACGCCCATCCATGCCCGCAGGCGGTCGCCGGAAGGGTCCGTGAACGGCATGCCCGAGGCATGCACCCGCGTCCCCGGCGCCTGTCCGCAGACGGCGATCCGCGCCGTTGCGCTGACGCGTAACACCGGCCGCGGCTCGTGCGGGAGCGGCTTGCCCTTGGGCGCGTCGAGACAGACGCGGCAGCGCTCGATTTGCGCGACAAGGGCCTCCAGGTCGGCTTCCGGCGACCGCAGCTTAGATGTCGACGACGAGACCATCCTCTGCCAGCAGTACGCCTGCCGCCCGGGCTTCTTCCTGCCTGGCCAGCATGTCGTTGTTCATGTGCGTGATGAGCACGCGCTTCGCTCCAAGCCGCGGGAGGTTGGCCGACAACGTGGCCCAGTTCGTGTGGTAGGGCACGGGCTTGTCGTAGCCGTAGCATTCCGCGATGAACAGGTCGGCGCCCTCGGCACACGGGATGAGATTATCCACCCACTGCGTGTCGCCCGAGTAGGACAGGATCTTCTCACCTACTTCCAGGCGAAGCGCGCACGACATGGAACCGGACGGGTGAGACACCTCGTAACCCGTCAGAGTGGCCGGGCCGATCCGCGTGGGCTGCTCGATCCCGTACTCGACGAACGTCACGTCGTGCTTGCGCTTGATGCCGCTCGAGCCTGGGAACAGAACCTCGGTGGCTGCCCGATACCGCTCCTCGATTCCCTGCGGCCCGGCGATGGTCAGCGGCTCCGTTCGCTTGCTCACGTAGTATGCGTGCATGAGGAACCATACGAGCCCGCTGAAATGGTCCCCGTGCAGGTGCGAGATGTAGATGGTGCTGATCGTATTGGGATCGATGCCGAAGCGGTTCAGCCCGATCATGGCCGAAGCGCCGCAGTCGATCAGAAAGGCATCCTCGCCGGTATCGACGTGGAAGCAAGTCTGCAGCCGCCCGCCCGACCCGAACGCATCGCCACTGCCGATGAACATGAGTTTCATTCAGGAAGCCTCCTTCCCCGCCTTGGCGCTCGGCCGCGATGAAACCTCCGCGTACCAGCGGGCGACATTCTCCAGATCTGCGGGACGTTCGATCTTTGCCGGCTTCATGAAGTCGATGGCCACCAGCGCGGTGATGTCGGCAATGGTGTACGTGTCGCCGGCGATGAAGCGTCTGCCGGCGAGCTCCTGGTCGAGCCAGGACAGCAGCTTGAGCACGCGCGGCCGGTTGACTTCGGCCCACTCCTTCACCTGGGGCTTCTCCAGCTCGGCCATCGCGGGATGCGAGTGACGGAAGCAGTGCGTGACCGGCGCAAGCAAGCCAAGCTCCATCCGGCGCTGCCACATCTCGACCATGACGCGTTCCATGGCATCCCGGCCGAACAGCGGCGGCTCGGGGTGTTGTTCCTCGAAATAGCGGCAGATAGCGACGCTTTCGGAAATGGCGGTGCCGTCATCGAGGATGAGCACCGGCACCTGCTGAAACGGATTCTTCGCAATGAAGTCCGGTGACCGGTGCTCGAGCTTGGCCAGATCCACCTTCTCTGCCGGGATCGTGAGGCCCTTCTCGGCCAGGAAGATGCGGACGCGCCGCGGATTGGGCGCCAGCGGCTGATCGATGAGTTTCAAAGGGTCCTCCTCGGACGACGGTAATGGAACGGGACGCTGCACGCGCCAGCGCGAAATCTTTCACGGCGGGCTCGCCGCGCCAATCCCCCTCGGCGCGGCATTGCAGCCCATGGCCACGGACACCTGGCCTGCCGCGCCACACCGGGGCAAGGGAATCGGCTCCTTTCTCCAACCCTCTCTGCGGCAATCCTTCCTCAATCTCCCGATGAAATAAGTGCCAACCACTCTCAAGACGAACTCGAAGTAAACGGGGAATTAGTAACTTCCGTGGACAGTTGTAACCCGGGGCTGCGGATGGGTTGCAACGTGCCGGAAGGTGACCACCCTCCAGCCCTTCGGCGAGTCGCCCACGATTGGCGGACTAAATGGCCAGTGATGCGATGACAAGTTCGGGCCGTGTGCCCCGCAGCAGCGCCGCGGATGCACGGCTCCGCGACGTGCGCGAGCGGCTGGCACGGGGCAATACACAACCGAGCTTCGAGTACGACCTGCTGCTGATGTTCGTCCGCAACGAACTGTCGGCTCAGGCGACCATTCTGCTTCTTGCGGCCATCTTCTCCCTGGCGTCGATGTTCTGGGCGCCCTGGACACAGGCCATCATGTGGCTGTTCCTGGTCATCGCCGCCAAGGTGGTGCTTCTGGAATGCTGCTGCCGCTTTCTGTCGACGCCGAGCGCGGAACTCGACACGACCGTATGGCGCCGCCGTTTGATCCTGGCGGAGGCGATCAACGGCCTGGCCTGGGCCGGCTTCGCGCTCGTCGGCTTCAATGCGGCGGAGCAGATCTCGCAGGACAACCTCGTTTCAGCGAATGTCTTCGTGTTCGCGTCACTGATCGTCGTGCTGGCGATCCGGATGACGTTCGCCTCGACGGTGATGCCGATTCTTTATGTCGGCACCATCCCGATGACGCTCGCCGTCGTCCTGCGGCTCGTGCTGATCGAGGACATCTTCTATCTGGCGCTGGCGATGATGGCTGTCGGCGTCCACATCTATTTCATCTTCCTGGCGAAAGGCCTCCGCCGCACGACGCTTGCCATGCTCGAGCTGCGCGCGGAAAAGGACGACCTCATCGCCGAGCTGGAGGAAGCGAAGGCCATCTCGGACGAGGCCCGCCGGCGCGCCGAGGCCGCCAACGCCGCCAAGTCCCGGTTCCTGGCCACGATGAGCCACGAGTTGCGCACGCCACTGAACGCAATTCTCGGCTTCTCGGAGGTCATGAAATCCGAGGTGATGGGGCCGCTGACCAGCCCTCTCTACAAGGAATACGCGACCAACATCCATCAGAGCGGCACGCACCTGCTCAAGCTGATCAACGAGATTCTCGATCTGTCGCGCATCGAGGCCGGCCGCTACGAGCTGAACGAGGAGCCGATCCGGATCGTCGACATCGTCGACGACTGCCACCGCCTGCTGAAGCTCAGGGCGGAAAGCAAAGGCCAGCAGATCATCGAGCAACTCGACGAGGACCTGCCGCCGGTGTGGGCCGACGAGCGTGCTTTGCGTCAGGTCTGCCTGAACCTGCTGTCCAATGCGTTGAAGTTCACACCCCACGGCGGCCAGATCACGCTGTCGAGCGGCACGACGGAGGACGGCGGGCAATTTTTCAGCGTCCGCGATACAGGGCCGGGGATTCCCAAGGAGGAGATCCCGAAAGTGCTGCAGGCGTTTGGCCAGGGATCGCTCGCGCACCAGACCGCAGAGGGCGGCACCGGCCTGGGTCTATCTATTGTGCAGAGCCTGGTCGACCTCCACGGCGGTGAGCTTGAAATCCGTTCCGAGCTTCGCAAAGGCACCGAAGCGATCGTGCGTCTGCCGCGCAAACGCGTGCTGCAGGCGGGGGCCACCATGCCCAATAGCGCGGATCTCAAAGAAGGCGCCAATGAGACTGTGCACCGGCCGTCCAGACCGCCGCGTCTCAAGCGGCCCGCCCCCAAGCTCGCGGCCGGCGCACGCTAGCTCAACACATTTGCCTCTCCAGAGTACCGGCACGAGAAGGCTGCGCATTGCGCTCGCTTGCCCGGCCCCCTAGATTCCTGGGCCAGATGAACACTCGTGAAAGCGACGGCACGTGGGCCTCTTGTGGCACGAGCTGCCCGGCATCGGCCGCTCCCGAGCGCGCGCGGCCAAGGGCGGGGTGATCGAATGCTGTGGCTTCTTCTGCTGCTGCTCGGGGCCGGTGGGCTCATTCTGGTCCTCGCCGAGGATCAGGGCACCATCGCGGGCCTCGACCCGGCGAGCTTCGCCGGACTGATTGCCGGCGGGGCGCTGCTTCTCTACTTCTCCGCCTCGCTCCTGGGCTCCTACCGGGGCCGCTTCGGACAGGCATTCAGGGATTTCGCCGTCTGGGTTTTGATCGCGTTCGTGCTCGTCGTCGCGTACAGCTTCCGTGACGAGGTCACGTACCTGACCAAGCGCGTCGCCGGCGAGCTGCTGCCGCCCGGCGAGACGGTCGTCTACAATGGCAATGAGAGCGGGGAACGCGCCGTCCGCATCCGCCGCCGGCCGGATGGGCATTTCTCCATTCGCATGCAGGTCAACGGCGCACCCGTGGTGATGATGGTCGATACGGGTGCCTCGACCATCGTGTTGACGCCGGCGGATGCACGGCTCGCCGGGATCGACGTCGACCGGTTGAATTACTCGGTGCCCGTGCAGACCGCGAACGGCACCGCCTACGCCGCGGCCGTGCGCTTGCGGGACGTCGCCGTCGGACCGATCAAGCTCGATCGCGTCGACGCGCTGGTGGCCAAGCCCGGTGTGCTCAACGAGAGTCTTCTCGGTATGAACTTCTTAAGGCGGCTGCGCTCTTATGAGTTCTCTGGAGAGTTTCTGACGCTGCGCAGCTGACCGGTTCCGGCATCCGCAGCGGCGTCTCGAACGGCTGCGGATCTTGGTCATGCGTCTGTCGTCCGGCGTGAGGCTCGCATTGAGAGAGGCGGGAAAATGGCTGCTCGTCTCGCTCGTCGGCATCGTTGCGATCGTCTGGTTCGACGAGCTCAAAGCCGGCATCTCGCACGCGCTCGCGATCTACTTGCCTGACCGCCCCCCGCCACAGCGTATCACAACAGCTGCAGAGACCGCGCCAAGCTCTCCCGGCAAGGTGGAGCTGCGTGCCGGCGCACTCGGCCATTTCAGTACGACGGCCCACATCAATGGCCGCGCCGTCCCCGTGCTCGTCGACACCGGCGCGTCCATGGTGGCGCTGAGCTATGAGGATGCGGAGCGGGCCGGCATTTTTGTGCACCCCGGGGACTTCACGGCACAGGTTCGCACCGCCAACGGGGTCGCGAAAGTCGCACCCGTCATGCTCGACAGCGTCAGCATCGGCGACATTACGATCTACGACGTGCGGGCTGCCGTGAGCGAGCCCGGCCGGCTGGGAACCAGCCTTCTCGGCATGACGTTCATCGGTCGACTCAGCCGCGCCGAGATGCGGGGCGACGTCCTGATCCTGCAGGAATAGGACCCGGCCTTCGGCTCGCCTATAATCTTTATTCTTGATATGCCGACCTCGCCCAATCCGTGCGGGCCGCCCGGCGGCCTGCATTCCCGCGCAGAGATGACTGGAGAAGAGTTACGATGACGAAGCTTCCCTTGCCGCGCGCCGACCTCAAGCCCAATACGGCCGATTTCGAGCGCCTGCCGCTCGTGAAACCCACCGGATTCCGCGAGTATGACGCACGTTGGCTGTTCCCCGACGAGATCAACCTCATGGGTCTCAACACCATCGGGCTGGGGCTGACGACGCTGGCCGCCGAGCGGGGCGTGCCGAGGCGTTTCGTCGTCGGTCACGACTACCGCTGGTATTCCTCCTCGGTGAAGCAGGCCCTGATCACGGGGCTGCTGGCCGGCGGCGCGGAGGTCTACGACATCGGCCTCGCGCTCTCACCGATGGCCTACTTCGCCCAGTTTGCCCTCGACGTCGAAGGCGTGGCCATGGTCACGGCCAGCCACAACGACAACGGCTGGACCGGCATCAAGATGGGCATTCAGCGCCCACTGACGTTCGGACCCGACGAGATGGCACGGCTGAAAGCCATCGTGCTGGAGGGTCAATACCAGGCGCCGGGCGGCGGCAAGTACGTGTTCGTCCCTGACATGGCCGAGCGCTACATGAAGGCGCTGACGGACCGTCCGAAGCTGAAGCGGCGGCTCAAGGTCGTCGCTGCCTGCGGCAACGGCACGGCAGGCGCGTTCGCGCCGCAGGTGCTCGAGGCGGTGGGCTGCGAGGTGATCCCTCTCGACACCGAGCTCGACCACTCCTTTCCGCGGTATAATCCGAACCCGGAAGATATGAAGATGCTGCACGCGATGGCCGAAGCGGTGCGGCGGCACGAGGCGGATGTCGGTTTCGGCTTCGACGGCGATGGCGACCGCTGCGGCGTCGTCGACAACGAGGGCGAGGAGATTTTTGCCGACAAGGTGGGGGTCATGCTCGCGCGCGACATCTCGGCCATCCATCCCAATGCGCGGTTCGTGGCCGACGTGAAGTCGACAGGTCTGTTCAAGACCGATCCCGTCCTCAAGCAGAACGGCGCCCAGACGGACTACTGGAAGACCGGCCACTCCTACATGAAGCGCTACAGCTTCGAGACGAAGGCGCTGGTCGGCTTCGAGAAGTCGGGCCACTTCTTCTTCAACCCGCCGCTCGGGCGGGGATATGACGACGGGCTCGTCGCGGCGCTCGCCGTCTGCGACATGCTGGATCGCGCACCGGACAAATCACTCGCCGATCTTCGGAGGGCACTGCCGAGGACGTGGCAGTCGCCCACCATGTCACCCCACTGCGACGACGAGAAGAAGTACGAGGTGGTCGACCGGGTGGTCGCGCATTATCAGAAGCTGAAGGCCGACGGCGCGCCGGTAGCGGGTCAGAAGATTGCCGAATTGATCACCGTCAACGGCGTCCGCGTCATGCTCGAGGACGGGACTTGGGGCCTCGTTCGCGCGTCGTCGAACAAGCCGGAGCTCGTCGTCGTCGTCGAAAGCCCGACGTCGGAAGAAAACATGCGCGCCATCTTCGCCGACATCGATGGGGTGCTGTCGAAGATGCCTGAGGTAGGCGAGTACAATCAGAAGATCTGATCAGGAGTCTGCGATGCCGGCGGACTAGCCGCTCCTACCATCCTGAGGGTCCGACCGTTTACTGATGTTGCCGCTCCTCACCGGCCCTTCAGATCGCCTTCGATCAGGTTCGGGACAGGCTCTCTCACGCGGAGAGGCAGAGGTTCCAACGATCTCACCGCCCGTCACGATAGACCAGCACGGGGAGGCGGCTGTGGGTTAGGACCCTCTGCGTCTCGCTGCCGAGCAGCTTCGCGGTCACGCCGGCGCGGCCGTGAGCTGCCATCGCGATGAGGTCACAGCCGCGCGCCTCGGCAGTCTCGATGATTCCCTTCCAGGGAAACTCGCTTTCGACGCGGATTGCCTCGCACTCAACGCCTCTTGCCGCCGCCTCGCTGCGCACCCATGCGAAATGCTCTTCGATCTCCTTGGAAATCCGTTTTCTCGTTTCCTCTGGAAGCTCCGTGATGTCGACGCCGAACACGACAACGTGGGCTGGCTTGCCCGAGACGCGAACAACCGTGACTTTCGCCCCGAGCGCCTTCGCGAGATCCAGGCTGCGCTCGACGGCGCGCTTAGACAGCTCGGTGCCGTCGGTAGGAACGAGAATGTGTTGGTACATGTCTTCTCCTGCCATCTGGCCTCTCTGGCGAGACTATTTCGACCCCAACTGCGTTTCCAGGCGAAACTCGGCTCGCGGCCGCAGAGCCTGGATGATCGCCGGGATCAATGGGCGCTTTGATCGGCATCAAGCGGCGGGTCGCAGCATCATCTGGTCCGGGCATCAGCCAACCCGGGCGTTAACCGGGCACAGCTCGTCCTGTTGTTGCTGAGTCGATCTTGCATCAGCATCCACGTGCCACGCCTGCTTAGTCAAAGACGGGGCCGACCCAATGGATCCCCTTCCAGACCACGAGAAACACCTCGTCCTGCAGCTCCTTGACTTCACCCGGCGAGACAAGGAGCACAACAGCCCCGAAGCAATCCTCAACGACCTCCACGATATCACATTCCGGACCTGCAATCTGAATGTCCTCGGCGCCCTCCAATTTCCCGTGCGCTGGGGAGATTGGGCGAAGATCGAGAAGGGCAAAAACGTCTTTCTCCACGAAAGTGCTCCCGAGGGCTGGTGGCGCGAGTGGAAGGCGTTCAACAGACAGCATCCTGGTCCGTCGCTGGCCCTCGCTCAATTCGCCATGGCTCCCTTTACATTGACCGAGTTGATGCAGATGCTGGAGCCGATCGGCCACGACAGATGGCCTTTCGAGCTCGCGCTGAAATACGGCATCCGCGACGCGCTCACCTGTCCGGTGGGCGGCCGTTGGGCCGTTGGCTTTTGGTCGCGCCACGTTCTCTCGCAGCGCCTCAGCCCGGAAGCACGCGCAATGCTCTTCATGGGAGCGACGCTCGCGGCCATTGGCCTGCAGCGGCTCGTTGCGCCGCAGGCCGACCGGTTGGGAAATACGGCGTCCCTTACGCCGCGTGAGCTCGCTGTCCTGCGCGCATTGTCGTTCGGCAAGCCTTTCGCCGAGATCGCCAGGTCACTGGAGCTCGGTGAGGAGACGGTCCGCTCGCATATCAAGAAGGCGCAGGCCAAGATGCAGGCGCACAACCGCACCCATGCTGTCGCGCAGGCGCTGAGGCTCCGCCTGATCCCCTAGCGATGCGGGTCTCCCCCCGATCGGGGATGGTATCGGCCATCAAAACGCGCATCTTGCCCGATGAACTGGTGGGAGAAGCTGATGCAGCATACTACCTGGGCAGGTCGGCGGGTGCTCATTGTCGAGGACAATACGATCGTTGTGATGCCGCTCGCCTATTTTCTCGAGGACTGCGGCGCCGAAGTCATTGGCCCCGCTCCGTCCCTTGATGCGGCTTTCGCGGCGATCGACGACGCCGAACAGATCGATGGCGCAGTGCTCGATGTGGAGCTCGGCAGGGAAATGGTCTGGCCGGTCGCGTTTGCACTCCGTGAGCGCGGGATCCCGTTCGTATTCGCCACGGGATCGGCCGACGGTTCCATTTATCCGCCGGCTTTCTTGCATGCCCGACGGTTTGCCAAGCCTTACTCCGAGGAAGCGGTGGCAGAAGGGCTGCACGCGCTGATCGAGGATGCGACCACCGCGGACAGCGGGCTCGTCGCATCTGAGTGAGCTGCTGGCACCCGTCACCGGAATCCCGGCGGCGGAGTGAAGCCCAGATACTCCCTCTCGAGCATCCGGGCCAGCGCGATGCACGTCAGGTCGCCGTACTGCGGCCCGACGATCTGCACGCCGACCGGCAGGCCCTCCGGCGTAAATCCTGCCGGCGCGACCGTCGACGGCAGATAGACCACGCCCGAGTAGCCCGCCCAGAAGAGCTGGTCCGTGGTCGGTACCTGCTTGCCGTTGACGGTGATCGTGCGCTCGTGGCGCTCACCTTCGTGGTCATGGGGGAACGCCGCGGAGGCAGCGGCGGGGCAGATGAGCACGTCCCACTCGCGGAAGAACTCGGCCCAGGCGAGCCGCATCTGATGGCGCCTGTTGTTGTAGGCGAGCCAATCACGGTGCAGCATGACGTTGGCCCGCACCATGCGCGCATAGTAGCTCTCGTCTGCAGGATCGATGTGGGCGGCGATCTCCTTGTTCTTCGCCACCATCTCGTCGGTCTGGCGCGCTGAGGTGGCAGCACGCAGCAGCGCGATGTAGAGGGCGTGCGCTTCCCGTGTGTCGACGGCAGGCCGGGCGGTATGGCTGACGGTCGCCCCCTGCTTAGCCAGAAAATCCGCGACGGCAGCGATGCGGTCCTGCACGGCGAGATCCACCTCGGAGCAAGGATCGTCGAGCATCACGGCAACTTTGAACGCGCCGAGGCGGCTCCGGCGCGAGGCCGGCAGCTCGAGCCGCCAGCCCGCGCCATCGATCTCGTCCGGCCCCGCCATGATCGAGAGGCCAAGCTCCAGATCATCTGCGCTGCGCGCCATCGGCCCGATGACGGAAATGTCGGTCTGCGCGACGATGCCGGGCAGGGCCTGGCCGCGCGGCGGGCAGATGCCCCAGGTCGGCTTGTGGCCGTAGACACCGCAGTAATGAGCCGGATTGCGGATGGACGCGCCAATGTCGCTGCCGGCTTCCAGTCCGGTGAGGCCGGCAGCAAGGGCTGCTGCCGACCCGCCGGATGAGCCGCCGGGCGCGCGCGCGAGATCCCAGGGATTGTTCGTGGTGCCGTAGACGGCGTTGAACGACTGCCAGTCTGCCAGATAGAGCGGCACGTTCGTCTTGCCGAACAGGACCGCACCTGCGTTGAGGAAGCGATCGACGGCGAGCGCATTGCGCGTGGGATAATTCTCTTTCAGCTCCGGCACGCCCCAGGTCGTCGGTAGCCCCACGACATCGAAGCTTTCTTTGACCGTCATCGGCACGCCATGCAGCGGGCCCCAATCCTCGCCGCGCGCGAGTGCCTCGTCGGCGGCTTTCGCGCGTTCGCGCGCCTCGGGCAGCGTCGCGACGATCGCGTTGAGTTTCGGATTAAACACCTCGACGCGCTTCAAAAACAGCTCGAGAAGCTCGCTCGCGCTGATCGATTTGCGCTTGATCTCTGCGGCAAGCTCACGCGCCGAGCGGAACGGCATGTCGAGCATCTCATATCTCCATCGCGACTGAGACTTCCATCATCGGCGACTTCCATCATCGGCCGAACCGGCGATCGCGGGCAAGCCATCTCCTTCAGCAGACGTCGGACGATCTCGATACGTATCCCGCGGGTCGAGCGATAGGGAACGCTATTGTGCGGCGCACGTTGCAGCCACACGCATTGGCATCCGCAAACACGAGCGAGTGATACGATGGCGAAACAGAGCAGGCCGCAGAAGAAAACAGTCGAGCGCGTCATGCACGAGTACAAGCATGGCGAACTCAAGAGCGGTGGCCGCCGCAAGGTGAAGAATCCGAAGCAGGCGATTGCGATCGCGCTGAGCGAGGCCGGGGCATCGAAATACCAGAGTCCCGCCGAGAAGCGCCGCAGCCTGCAGCGGACAAAGACGAAGGAAGCACGCGGTGAAACGGCCCAGGCCCGCACGGAAGGCCGTGGTCGCAAGACCGCCCGCGGTGGCACCGCCGGTCGAAGTGGGGCGGCGCGCCGTGGCAGTGCACGCACCAGCACCGCACGCAGCACGTCTGCACGCGGCAAGACACAGCGTAGCGGAGCTGCCCGCAGGAGCACCGGCCAGGAACGGACGAAGGCGCAGCTCTACCAGGAAGCGAAGCGCCGCAAAATCCCGGGCCGGTCGAAGATGTCGAAGGGCGAGCTGGCCAAAGCCGTCGGGCAGCGTTGATACAGATTTCCGCCCGCGATTTCGCGCGTCGCCACTGACGCGAGGCATCTTGCAGCCTTGTGCTGATGCCGCGATCGGGCCAGTTTGCGCCACGCGGCAACCACAGGTGAGCACGACGCCTTGCGCCTGAGCGATCTTGCAGACGGTACACTCGACGCTCTGAGAAATGCCGGCGAGTACCTCGCCGATCTCGCAACGCCCTCCATTCGGCTCGGCGTGACGGGTCTCGCCCGCGCGGGCAAGACCGTTTTCATCACCGCGCTCATCCGCAATCTTACCGACGGCGGCCGGCTGCCGTTCTTCGATGCCTACGCCGAGGGCCGCATTCTGCGCGCCTACCTGCAGCCGCAGCCCGACGACGATGTCCCTCGCTTCGATTACGAAGCCCATCTCGCCGCGATTCTCGGCGACCCGCCGCGCTGGCCCGAAAGCACGCGGCATATCAGCGAGCTGCGGGTCACTGTCGAGTACGTCCCGTCGAGCATGCTGAAGCGGGCGATGACGACGGGGCGGCTGCACATCGATATCGTCGACTATCCCGGTGAATGGCTGCTCGACCTCGGCCTGATCGACCAGAGCTATGCGGACTGGTCGGCCCTGTCGATCGCGCTCGCCGCAAAGCCCGCGCGCAGCGCCGTCAGCGCAGAGTGGCTAAGCCTTCTCAAGAGCATCGATCCGGCAGCACCGCAGGACGAGCAGCTGGCCCTCGAAGCGGCGCGCGTCTTCACCGCCTTCCTCGCCGCTGCCCGCCAGGCTGAGCCCGCGCTCTCGACGCTGGGACCCGGTCGCTTCCTTCTGCCAGGCGACCTTGCCGGCTCGCCGCTGCTGACGTTCGTGCCGCTCCAGATGCCGGAGGGATTCACGCCGCCGCGCAATTCCATGGCCGCGATGATGGAGCGGCGGTTCGAAAGCTACAAGACGCACGTCGTGAAGCCGTTTTTCCGCGACCACTTCAGCAGGCTCGACCGGCAGATCGTGCTCGTGGACGTTCTGGCGGCGCTCAACGCTGGCAGTGCTGCGGTCGACGAGCTCAGCAGCGCATTGGAGGCATCGCTGCGCGCCTTCCGCCCCGGTGCACGAAGCTGGCTCGCGAGCATCCTGCCTCGGCGGATCGATCGCGTGCTGTTCGCGGCGAGCAAGGCCGATCATCTGCCGAGCTCCAGTCACGACCGGCTCGAGGCCGTCCTGCAGCTCATGACGGAGCAGGCCGCCAAGCGGGTCACGTTTGCGGGGGCCATGGTCGGCGTCATTGCGCTTTCCGCGCTGCGGGCGACGCGCGAGGTCGAAGCCCATCAGGACGGCGAGCGACTGGCCTGCATCCGCGGCGTGCCGATGGCCGGGGAGCAAGTCGGCGAGAAAGTGTTCGACGGCTCGACCGAGGTCGCACTGTTTCCCGGGGATCTGCCGGCCGATCCGCGTCAGGCGCTTGCGCCGTCGGGGCGGGATCTCACCGGGCAGGTGAAGTTCGTGCGTTTCCGCCCACCGCGCCTCGGCGGCGAGCCGGGCAGCGGCGTTCAGGTGTGGTCGAGCGCCTGGCCGCACGTGCGGCTCGACCGGGCGCTCCAATTCCTCATCGGGGATCGGCTGCAATGAGCGAGCCCACCAGACCGCGCCCGCCGAGAGTGTTCGATCCGGACGATCCGTCGCTTCTGCAGGTGCCGGAGCCCGCCGCCGATGCGGGGGGCGCCGCCGAAGCGGAGCTGGCCGAGCCGGAGCTCGCAGCCGGCCCGGCGCCGGCGCCGCGCGGTGGGATCCGCTGGGGCGCCATCCTGGGCTCCGCGCTTCTCGGTCTGGCGATGCTCGCCGTCAGCCTCTGGCTGACACAGCTCGCGACGGAGGCTCTGTCGCGCAACGACGTCATCGGCTGGATTGCCATTGCGCTGGTCGCCATCGCCGGGCTCGCGGCAAGCGCCATCGTGCTTCGGGAGACAATCGGGATCATGCGGCTCAACCGCCTGGGTCGCGTGCGCCGGGAGATCCAGGACGCGTTGGACGCGCGGGATGCAAGGCGCGAAAAGGCTCTGCTGCGCGAGCTCCTCGGTACGTTTTCAGGGCGGGCGGACGTTCGCTGGAGCGTTGCCCGCTTCCGCGAGCACGAGGCTGATGTGCGCGATCCTGGCGATCTCGCCCGGCTCGCCGACCGCGAGGTCTTCGGGCCACTCGACGCACGCGCCAAGCGCATCGTGCTCACGGCGGCGAAGCGGATCAGCGTCGTCACGGCGATCAGCCCCTTGCCGATCGTCGATGTCGTGTTCGTCCTCGTCGAGAACCTGCGCATGTTGCGGGGCATTGCCACCCTCTACGGCGGCCGGCCCGGCATCATGGCAGCGTTGAAACTCGGGCGGATGGTGGTCACGCACCTCGTCGCGACCGGCGGGATCGCGCTGACCGACGACCTCGTGGGTCAGGTCCTGGGGCACGACCTGCTGCGCCGTCTCTCGCAACGGCTCGGAGAGGGCGCCATCAATGGAGCGTTAACGGCGCGCATCGGCGCGGCGGCGATCCAGGTGATCCGTCCCCTGCCCTTCCTCGAAACGTCACCTGTGCGCGTGCGCGATTTCCTGGGCGAGCTGTTCCGCTCCACCACCCCGGTCCGCCGACGCGCCTGAAGCACAGGCCGGGAGCGGGACGAGCTTCACGAGCGGTTGGCCGGGCACGTAGCGCGCCCAGGCGGCCGCACGCCGACGCGCCAGCTCCAGAATGGGGGGAGGCTCGCGATCCTCTTTCGTGGCGAGAATGAGCGACAGCAGCGGCCCTGCCGTGCGCGCCGACCACCAGCTCAGCAAAACCGATAGGGACAGCCCGAGCAGAACAGGCGCCATCCAGGCCATCAGGCTGTAGGAGACGAGATAGGTCAGCACGGCGAGGACTAGGCCACCGGCCATGTGCCAGACGTGATAGCCGAAAGCGGCCATGAACGGCATGTCGCCCTCGTCACGGCGCTGCGCCTTCCAGCCCGAATCGATGCCGGCGAAAATCTGGGCAACCGCCGTCGTCTGCGTCACCATAAGGATGGGCGCGAAGAGCATCGAAAGGATCGTCTCGACAGTGACCCCGGCGATGACGCGCGGCGCCGCAAACCGCTCCCGCCGCGCCGCAGTCCGGCGCAATTCCAGGATCAGCCCGATGCCCTTCGGCATCAGCACCACGACCATGGTGGCGAGGAACAGGCGGAACGCGGCGCCGGGATCGATGGTCGGCCAGATCGGAAACAGCGTCTTGCTGTCGAGGAAGTAGGACGGGATGACGTGCGTCCCCTGCAACGCGAGCACGAGGCCGACGGCGAGCGAGGCTGCCCAGATCGCAGAAACCAGGTAGGCACACGCGCCCATGGCCAGGTGCGCACGCGCCATCAGCGTCAGCCCGCGCCGGCCGACGATTGCCAGGTGCTGCAGGTTTCCTTGCGCCCAGCGCCGGTCTCTGGCGACCAGCTCCGGCAAGGCGGGCGGCGCGCCTTCGTAGGACCCTTCGAGCGAAGGCGCCATGTGCACCTCCCAGCCCGCACGCTGCAGAAGCGCGGCCTCGACGAAGTCGTGGCTCTGAATGTGCCCGCCGAACGGCGGCCGGCCAGGAAGCTCGGGCAGACCGGCGGCAGAGGCGAAAGCCACCGTGCGGATGATGGCGTTGTGGCCCCAGTAGTTGCCCTGCGGCCCATGCCACGCGGCCAGGCCTGCCGCTACAGCGGGGCCATAGACGCCGGCAGCGAACTGCTGCAACCGCTGGAAGATCGTGCAGCCGCCGGTGAGCCGCGGCACCGTCTGGATGAGCCCGGCGCACGGCCGGTTCTGCATGGCGATGGCAAGGCGGACCAGCGTCTCGCCCGACATCACACTGTCTGCATCCAGTACGACGAAGCTGTCGTACGCACCGCCGAACCGCTGTACCCAGTCGGCGACATTGCCGGCCTTCTTCGCGGTATTCTGCAGGCGCCGGCGGTAATAGACGGCGATCGTGCCATCGAGCCGGTCGGCCAGCGCCGAGAAAACCTCCTCCTCACGCAATCCCGCTTCGAGGCTGCGGCTGTCGCTCAAGATGAAAACGTCGAAATTCTGCGCCCGGCCCATTTCGCGCAGGTCCATGGCCATCGCCTCGACGGTACCTGCTATTCGCGCGCAGTCCTCATGATAGACGGGAAACAGCAGCGCCGTTCTATGGTAGAGCGGCTCGCTCGTCGCCGGGATCTCCAAGGTATCGGGCCGCTCCCCCGCAAACAGCGGCATGAGGCCGATAGCGGCGGAGAGCGAGCCCAATGCGATCCAGCCGAATGCTGCCGTCGATAGCACCAGGAAGACGATCTGAAGCGGCGTGATCTGGACGAACGACAGCACCGCGTAGAGCTCGCGGGCAAACCCGGCGGTCAACAGCAAGGTCCCGGCTATGAGTGCGGCACGCGTCGCCCAATGGACCTGCGTCTCGGCCTGAGCCCTCGGACACGGCGGCGCACCGAAGTCCTGCGCCGGCATGTCGAGGGGCTGCTCAGGGGGCAGGAAGGAGCGGCCAGCATCGCGCTCGGTCCTCATCTGAGCTGCCCGGCGGGTACTCGTCTTGCTCATGGTCGTTTCAACGTGTCCAGCGATAGAGCCAGCTTTCCGATATGACCCGTTCCAGGTTTTTGAGAACGAGCCGCAATTCGATGAGATCCGCCGACCCGGGGTCGAGCTGGAAGCTGCACCTCACCCCGTTGATCATGGGATTGCGACGGATCACGACGTTCGACACCGTTCCAGCGCTCGCAGAGACATCAGCAACCGGAAGATCGGCCAGTTCCTGCAGCGCCGGGCCATCGAAGTCCAAAACGAACAGAACCGTGCCTTTGCGCCCGTTGCTGCCGCGCCGCGTCTTTCGGACGCGGGCTCCCGCCCAAGCCGCCGGAACCGACTCACCCCAGTAGAGCCGGTAGGCAAAGGCGAAGGGCTTGCCCGCAGGGATCGGCCGTCCGGGCTTCCAGTAGGCGACGATGTTGTCGTGGATCTCCTCGTCCGCCGGGATCTCGATGAGCTCGACGTAGCCCTCGCCCCAATCTCCCGCAGGCTCCACCCAGGCCGTGGGGCGGCGCTCGTAGTGCGCATCGAGATCCTCGTAGCTGCTGAAGGCGCGGTCGCGCTGCACCAGACCGAATCCCTTCGGATCCTTGCCTACGAATGCGCTCACTTGAAGAAGTCTTGGATTGGTCAGCGGGCGCCAGATTCGCTCGCCATTGCCGTTCAGTATCGCGAGTCCCTCGCTGTCATGCACGGCCGGACGGAAATCGTTTGGCGTACGTCGATGCGCAGGTCCGTGGATGAACATACTCGTGAGCGGGGCTAGCCCCACATGCGGCATCTCGCTCCGCGGATAGAGCGTTGCTTGCACGTCCATGATCGTGGAAGGGCCCCGCTCGATCGTGAACCGGTAAGCTCCGGTGGTCGAAGGGCTGTCGAGCAGGGCGTGGACGACGATGTGCGGTGCGCCGGGCTCCGGCTTCTCGATCCAGAAGCTACGAAAAAAGGGAAACTCTTCACCAGGCGGCTTGGCTGTGTTGATCGCAAGCCCGCGCGCGGAGAGGCCGTAAACCTCTTCCCGGCCCACGGCGCGAAAATAGCTGGCCCCCTGGAAGACGACATATTCGTCCATCATGTCCGCCCGATTGATCGGGCCGTGAATACGGAAGCCAGAGAAGCCGAACGGCGCCTCCTGGGGTGGATCGGGGATTCGCGGTCCGATCGAGAACAGCGTGCCGTCGGCCTTGAGCTGGCGCGGAATGCCCTGCTCCACGAGCCAGATCTCGACCGGCACGTCGTAGAGATACCCGAGCGCGAAGAGCTGTATCTCGTAGTCGAGCCGCTCTCCTCGCCAGATAGCCTGCTCCGGACGGAAACGGATGTCCCGGTACTGTTCAGAGGTCAGCTTGTCGAACGGCTCCGGCAGCTCCATCGCCGGTCGCTGGAACGGCCGCTCCGACAGCTCCATGGCGATCTTCTTTACGTCGTCGGGAGAAAACGGCTGCCGACTGTCCGCCGGCTGGGCGGGGCCTTGCGCCTTTGCCCAATCCGCTCGCATGGCGAGCGAGATCACACCGGCGGCCAGTGCCCATGCGCCAGCGTCCCGGAGAACCGTACGGCGGTTCACCCCACGATTGGCCATTTCACCTGCAGTCCCGACTCTTTGGTAGTTGCTGTCGGATCACGCGTTCACATCACCTCTGCCCAAGGGCACAACCTTCCCGTGCTACGGACACGTGCTTGCGCCGCAGGGCTTCAGCCAACTCGTTGAACTCATGCCGATTCTGCCGACCCCATATCGACGCATCCGGTGCCAAATCAATGTGGCGGTTTTGCTGACGAATGTGGTCCAGCGAAACGGGGCAGCCATGCCGCTGGGCATGTCTCAGTTTCGTCACCGCCACAAATCCAAGAGTCCGCCTGATTGGCCCGTGATCGGGTCCGTTATCGGCAGCGGAACCTTTGGAATTTCATCCAAGGCCTGTGACCGCTCCGCTTCAGTTGCCCGTTTGAGGTCCCAGTCCTCCTGACCGCGCGGATAGGCTCCGACGACGATGAGATCGGAGGTGGCGCTGCGCCGGCAGTGCCCGACCCCGGCGGGAATGACGACCGCATCACCTGCTTCAAGGGTCAGGATGGGACCGCTGGCGCCGCCGAACTGAACCTCCGCCCGTCCTGCGGCGATCCCAAGGACCTCGTGCGAGCGCGCGTGGTAGTGGTGGAAGGGATATATTCCGTCGACCCACGTGCCGCCCCAATCATGCCGGGCGAACAGGTCCTTGAAGCGCCTTTCATTGTCGCTCCGGGCAAGCCCTCCGAAGACAGAGCGATAGACGACGAGAGGCAAGCGGTCATTGTTCGGAATAGTGCCATCATCTCTGATCAGGTATGTCTCGGTTCGGAGCGTCATTGTTCAAGGCCCGTACGTTGCGATCACCCGGCATCTATGTCATCAGGCGCCGCTGGTTCGCCCGGGCGGGCCGGGATTGCGTCACGGGGTGGGGAATGCCGATCGAGGAGCAGACACTTATCGCTGCCATCATGGACGTCCGCGGACAGGTAGACTTTCTCTGGCAGTTCTTCATGACCGTGCAGATCGCCATTTTCGCGCTGCTGTTCATTTATGACGAAGCGGTCGAGCAGCTGAATTCGTTCGCGAAGTTTCTGGCGATCGGTGCGGTGGCGCTGTTCGACTGGATCAATTCCGAGGCGCTCAAGGGCGCCTACACATTGCTCGATGCTCTGCACCGGCAGTACCGGGCGGATTTCGGCCAGCCGGAACGGTTCCAATCGGTGCTTTACGATCATTTTGTGCTCGCAAACTTCGAGGGCCGCGTCACGATGATCACCATCACGCATAGCCTCGCATTCGGTGTCGTTCTGATGGCTTTGCTCTGGCGCCGCTTCATCCAGAATGGAGAGCCGAAGAACAAGGCCGCAACCGGGGCCTGAAGCAGGCCTTTGCTTACAACAATGTGTTAGGCTCACGGTTCCGCGCGCGAGTTGCAGGTCTTGTCGCGCACTACCTTTGAACACTGTTCAGGTTAACCAATTTTAACTTATGCTCCGCCCCGCGCTGGCAAAAGTTGGGGGGAGCCATGGCGCTGAAGAGGACAAGGGCACGTTGCGAGACGCCGGAAGCTTTGGCCGTGAGGTTCGTCCAAGCAATGGATCGGGCGAGAAACGCGGCTCTCGTCAAACGATCCTTCCAGAAGCTCATCGAGCAACTTGGGTTTTCATTCGCGATCTGCGCCAGACTGTCAGTTGGTCAGTCCCTCGAGCCACTGTCCGCTCTGATGTGCACTTGGCCCGCGGAATTCGCACAAGCTTACCAGGCCCGCGAGTATTGGCGGCACGACCCGATCCTTCAGGAGATCATTCGCATTCGTTGCGCGGTGGATTGGCCCAAGGTGTTCGAGCGCCGGCGCTTGTCACCCGAGGAGAACAAGGTATTGGAGCACGCGGCCCAACACGGCATGCGGGCTGGTCTGGCCATACCCATCACGGGCGCAGGCGGCAATGTCGGCTTCGTCAGCCTTTGCGGCCCGCAACCGCGATGTGATGCGACATGCCGAAGCGTGCTCACGCTGGTCTCGATCTACGTCTTTCACCGGCTTCGCGCTCTGGCGGGGGCAAACGGGACCGGCCAGCGTCTCAGCCGCCGCGAGCTGGAGGTCCTGCGCTGGATCGCCGAGGGCAAGTCCGACTGGCAGATCGGCCGCATCCTCGCCATCTCGGCGAAGACGGTGAATTACCACACCGAAAACGTGAAGCGAAAATTCGGCGTCGCCACGCGGATGCAAGCCGTGGTGAGTGCCATTCAGCGCGGCGAGCTGACCCGGTGACGCCAGTGGAATGGAAGGGAGGATCGGCGATCCTCCCCGAAAGGCAGCTGTCGATCCTCCCCGAGGGGCAGCTAATGAAAGGCTGGGTCCGGCTAATCACTTCGCTGGCACGGTAGGACGTGTGGGCTATGCTGGCCCTGCTGTTCCGATTGCTCGGATGCCGTCAGACGCTCTTGCGCGAGTTCGCACGTCATTCCACTTTTGGGTGAGGAGAGGTGCATCGCTCCTGACGTGAGCTGATCACGCCGACTTCGACATCTGCTCACGCAATTTCCGGTGGCGCTCCATCGCCTCGCTCTCGCCGAAGTCTTCGAGCTCGTACACGGGGCGAATCTCGATCTCGCTCGGACCGGGCATGGGATTGGGGCAGCGCTTCACCCATTCAACGGCCTCATCCATGTCCTTGACTTGCCAGATCCAGTAGCCGGCGACGAGCTCCTTCGTTTCTGCAAAGGGGCCGTCGATGACGGTGCGGTTCGCGCCGTCGAAGGCCACCCTCTTGCCCTGCGATGACGGCTTGAGGCCATCGCCGCCCAGCATGATGCCGGCCTTGACCAGCTCCTCGTTGTACTTGCCCATCGCCTCGATGAGCTCGGTCGAGGGCATGATGCCCGCCTCGCTGTCCGCCGTCGCCTTGACGAATACCAACACGCGCATAGGTCATCTCCTCTCATTGGCCGAGGCCCATTCGCCTCCTGCTCTTACGACGAACGAGTGGCAGCGGAACCGACACCGCCCCAAAGCTTTTTCCTTAGTTCATGGGTGCACAATGTCCGGAATCGCACCTACCCAAGGCCGGCAGTGCAGGAATTCGCTGCATTGACGTGCATTTGGTTTAGGCCCACAGATGCCCTACGACTCTGTCTTGAGAGGTTAGTCCCATGGTGCGTCAGCATTCTGTTCAGCGTGAGAGTGTTGGGGGAGCGCTCGAGAACCGCTTGTTCGCGACGCGGCAACTCACTCTCGAGCTTGCTGCACCGTTGAGTGCGGAGGACATGACCGTCCAGGCCATGGATGATGCGAGCCCCACCAAATGGCATCTCGCACACGTGACCTGGTTCTTCGAGACCCTTATTCTCGCCGAGCATCTGCCCGGATATCACCTGTTCGACGAGGCCTTCGCCTACTGCTTCAATTCCTATTACGAGAGCCTTGGTCCACGGCAGCCGCGCCCCAGGCGAGGCATTCTCACACGGCCGTCGAGCGAGCGCGTGCTTGCTTACCGGATGCATGTCGACGAGGCGCTTTCGACACTTTTCGCTCGCGATATCCCGTCCGATCCCCGCGTTTCCCACTTGATCGAACTCGGCATCAATCATGAGCAGCAACACCAGGAGCTGTTGCTGACCGACATCTTGGCGCTTTTCGCTGCCAACCCGCTGCGCCCGGCCTACTGTCCGAGGAAGGAACGCGCGCCACGGCCGGAGCCGGATGCTTTGGGCTGGATCGACTACCCGGGCGGCATCCGTGAGGTCGGCCATGCCGGCGACGGCTTCGCGTGGGACAACGAGACGCCGCGCCACAAGGTTTTCATTCAGCCGTTCCGGCTGGCGGATCGCCTCGTCACCAATGCCGAGTGGCTTGCGTTCATGGACGACGGAGGATACGAGACCCCTTCGCTCTGGCTCTCGGACGGATGGGCCACGGTCAATCGCGAGGGTTGGAAGGCTCCATGCTATTGGGAGCAGCGCGACGGCGAGTGGCTGGCCATGTCGCTGGAGGGCCTGCATCCCATAGACCCCAGCGCGCCCGTCTGTCATGTCAGCTACTTCGAGGCCGACGCGTTCGCGCGCTGGGCGGGGAAGCGTCTGCCCACGGAGTTCGAATGGGAAATCGCGGCGAGCGGCTTACCCGTTCGCGGCAACACGCTGGAAACGCGGTCATTTCGCACCTTGCCAGCTGAACCGCCGAACGGCCAGCCGCGTCAGATGTTCGGCGACGTGTGGGAGTGGACCCAGAGCGCCTACCTCCCCTACCCCGGCTATCGGCCACCTGCCGGTGCGCTTGGCGAGTACAACGGCAAGTTCATGGTGAGCCAGCAGGTGCTGCGCGGCGCCTCCTGCGCAACGCCACCGGGCCACACCCGCGCGACCTACCGCAATTTCTTCTATCCGCATCAGCGCTGGCAGTTCATGGGCCTGCGGCTCGCCTCGGAGCTCAGCTGATGCTGGGTCAACGCGAAGATCGGTCGTCGGAGCACTTGGCCGGCGGCAACGATTTTCGGGCCAGCGTGCTCGAAGGGCTTTCCAGGCCGCACAAGTCGTTATCGAGCCGCTTCCTTTATGACGCAAAGGGAAGTGAGCTGTTCGAGGAAATCACGCGGCTGCCGGAGTACTACCCGACGCGCACGGAAACCGCGATTCTGGAAGCGCACGCCGCAGAGATCGTCGACGGCGTGCCTGACGGGAGCGTGCTCGTCGAGTTCGGCTCAGGCTCGAGCTGCAAAACGGAAATCCTGCTCGGAAAATTGCCGAGGCTCAGCGCCTATGTGGCCATAGATGTTTCGCAGAGCGCCTTGAGAGCCGCCAAGCTGCGGCTAGCCTCGCACTTTCCTCACCTCGAGATCTATCCGATCCTCGGTGATTTTTCGGACCGTCTCACTCTTCCTGCCAGCATCGCAAACCGGAGAAAGATAGGCTTTTTTCCGGGCTCGACGATCGGAAATTTCGAGCCTGCCGAAGCCGTTCGGTTATTGAACCATTTCCGGACCATCCTGTCGCCCGGCGGACGGCTGGTCGTGGGGGTCGACCTCAAAAAGGATCCCGCAATGCTCGTCCGCGCCTACGATGACGCATGCGGCGTTACGGCCGCCTTCGATCTCAACCTGCTGGCGCGCATCAACCGTGAGGTGGGCGGCACCTTCGATCTCGCGTCGTTCAGGCACAAGGCCATCTACAATGCGGACGAAGGCCGGATCGAAATGCATCTCGAAAGCAAGCGGGATCAGGATGTCCGCGTATCGGATCGCGTTTTCCACTTCCGGGCCGGCGAGACGATCCACACGGAAAACGCCTACAAGTACGCAATCGCTGAATTCCGGGATCTGGCGCGCGCCGCACAATGGCAACCCCGGCGGGTGTGGACGGATAAGAACAATCTATTCAGCGTGCATGAGCTGATCGCTGCTTGACCGGGACTCCCACCAAAGGCACGCGTCTCGGGACGCGTCGCCAAATGGCTTCGAGCCGCCGATGCCGGGTCGGCAGCAGGGACACACCGCCCCAAGTCTCCGCGCCTCCCCCTTGAACGCACCAAGGGGTCCCGACTAACTATAGGCCACCAGGCCGGGCCCCTCTGGCAGCTCAGGTGAGCTGTGATGTCGGACTGGACATCATCGGAAGCGGCCTGACGTGATGATCTCCTGCCAGCTCCACGTTGCTGACCGCCGCATGAGGTCGACGCTTGGCCGCTCCTACGTTTCCATCGAGACCAAGGGCGAGCCAAAATGGAGTTTCTTGCCGATTATCTGACCACCGGGGCGCTGACGGCCTTCGGCCAGGTCGTTTTCATCGACCTCGTGCTGGCTGGCGACAACGCCATTGTCATCGGCCTCGCAGCAGCCGGGCTTCCCGCAGGGCAGCGCAACAAGGCCATCCTGGTCGGCATCATGGCCGCGACAATCCTGCGCATCGGGTTCGCGGCCATTACGGTGCAGCTGCTGGCTATCGTCGGGCTGCTCCTCGCCGGCGGACTCTTGCTGCTGTGGGTCTGCTGGAAGATGTGGCGCGAGTTGCGCGTCTCGGCCGAGGTTGCGCACTCCGGCCAGGAAGCCTTGGCGAATGCGGATCTGGACAAGAGCGGGGGTATCGCCGAAGGCGCCCCGACGAAAACATTCGCTCAGGCCGCGCTGCAGATTCTCATCGCTGACGTAACGATGTCGCTCGACAATGTGCTGGCCGTCGCGGGGGCTTCACGTGAGTACCCGCTGGTGCTCGTGTTCGGTCTGGTGCTCTCCATTGCGCTGATGGGCGTGGCGGCGGCCTACATCGCCAAGCTCCTGCACCGGCATCGCTGGATCGCCTTCGTCGGCCTGGCCGTCATCCTCTACGTGGCCCTCGACATGATCTGGCGCGGCGCAAACGACGTGTGGCCGCATATCGAAGCGGCGATCATGTAAGCGGCGGCGAAGGAGGCAGGGTGAGCGGCGGATCCTTCTTCGGCCACCTCACCCCTCCCGCCGCGCGAACTCCGGCAACTGGAACCGCCGCCGGTAGGCGCCCGGTGTCAGGCCCGTCGTGCGCTTGAACAGCCGGCGGAAGAAGGCGGCGTCCTCGTAGCCGACTTTCCAGCTGATCTCGTCAGCGGAGGCATCGGTGCGCTCGAGACGGCGCTTGGCATCCTCGATGCGCAGGCGTTGGACATACTCGATGGGCGCAAGGCCCGTCGCCTGGCGGAAGCGCCGCTTGAACGTCCGCTCGGACAAGCCAGAGCGGCGAACCATCTCCTCGACGGGGCTGGCGACGGAGAAATGGGTCGCGAGCCATTCCTGAGCGGCGGCAATCGCGGCGTCGCCATGGTCCTTCCGGCCCTCGAAGACAATGAACGGGGCCAATCCATCCTGATGCCATTGCAGCGCAAACGAGCGCGCAATCGCCTGCGCCGCCGTCGCGCCGACATACCGGACGATGAGATAGAGAACGAGGTCGTGCCACGTCATCGACGCGCCGGACGTGATCAGCTCCTCACGCTCTCCGGAGACGACCAGAACGCGTTCGGGCTGTAGAGGGATGTTCGGGAAGACCCTCGCGAACGCATCGGCATAGCCCCAATGGATCGTCGTGTTACGGCCGTCGAACAGACCGGTCTCAGCGAGCAGGAAAACACCTGAGCAGGCCGAGCAGAGCACCGCGCCCCGCGCATGCATCCGGCTCACCCAGTCGACCAACTCCGGGTAGCGGCCGACCTGCCAGCCATCAGGGCCGAGCAGAATCGACGGCACGATCACGATGTCCGTCGCCTCGATCTCCGCGGCCGCGCGAGGGGCCTCGACGGGTACGCCGCTCGCCAGCGAAACGCTGCCCGCGCGGGTTGAGACGATCTCCACTTTGAATGGCGGCTCGGTGGGAAGGGAGGGGTCGACTCGGCCGAGCATGCGGAACGCGCCCAGCACGTCGTAGATACCCGTGAGAGTCGAGACGACCGCATCAGGGATCGCCACGAGACTGACGTGCAATGGCCGGTTCTGCCCCGGCATGGGTCCGCTCCCTGGCACGAATGAACCGCTTTTGACCAGCCTGCCTCTGACCGATCGTGTTCCGAGCCGTCATGTTCCCGGCCACTTCGGCGCATGGGGCGCTGGACGCGGAACGGAGAGTACGATGACGGTCAATCAGCAAAAGCTCAATATGCTTGTCGAGCGCCTTTTCGGGGATCTTTCAGCGGGATATGGGGGCGTGATGGTAAGCATCGGCGACAAGCTCGGGCTCTATAAGGCCATGGCCGGCGCCGGTCCCCTGAGCTCGCAGGAGGTGGCGAGGCGCGCCGGCTGCGCCGAGCGGTACGTGCGCGAGTGGCTCAATTCGCAGGTTGCCGGCGGGTACATCGATTATCACCCGACATCGGCGACGTACGAGCTGACGCCCGAGCAGGCGGCCGTGTTGGCCGACGACTCGAGCCCGGTGTTCCTGCCGCACGCCTGGCAGGTAGTGGCGTCCATGTGGGCTGATGAGCCGAAGTCGCGTGCCGCCATCAAGACCGGCCGGGGCATGAGCTGGGGCGAGCATGATGAGCGGCTGTTCTGCGGGGTCGCTGCGTTCTACCGCAATGCCTACAGCGCCAGCTTGGTGAGTGAGTGGCTGCCGGCGCTGACCGGTGTCACCGAGAAGCTCGAGAAGGGCGCCATGGTGGCCGACGTCGGTTGCGGACACGGACACTCGACCGTGCTGATGGCCAAGGCCTTCCCCAAGAGCCGCTTCTGGGGCTTCGATGCCCACGAGGGGTCGGTTGCAGCAGCCCAAGAGATCGCGCGCGAGGCCGGCGTTGGGGACCGTGTGACCTTCGAGGTGGCGAAGGCCGACACATACCCCGCTCGCGGCTACGATCTGATCTGCTTCTTCGACTGCCTGCACGATATGGGTCGGCCGGTCGACGCCGTGCGGCACGCGATGAAAGCGGTGGCCAGGGACGGTACTCTCATGCTGATCGAGCCCTTCGCCCGCGATAGGGTCGAGGAGAACATCAATCCCATCGGCCGGCTCTACTACGCTGCCTCGACGACGATGTGCTGCGCCCACGCCATATCCGAGAACGGCACCCACGTGCTGGGCGCGCAGGCTGGCCAGCGGCGCCTCGAGGACGTGCTCAAGGAGGCCGGCCTCAAGACGATCCGCAAGGCCGTGG
>DASVDU010000269.1:0-28727 GCA_036380915.1 Hyphomicrobiaceae bacterium
CTTGCACTTATTCTTGGCGGCCTGCTCGGTGCCGTGCTGGTGACGAGCACCACCGCCAACGCTGACCAGCTTGCGGACATCAAGCAGAAGGGCACGTTGGTTGTCGGTGTAAAGACCGATTATCCTCCCTGGGGCATGCGAGACGCGAATGGAAATATCGTCGGCATGGAACCCGACATGGCGGCTGAAGTCGCCAAGCGCCTCGGTGTCAAGCTGGAACTCGTGCCCGTCGTCTCATCGAACCGCATGCAGTTCCTGCAGCAAGGCAAAATCGACCTGATGATCGCCACGATGAGCGTGACGCCTGAGCGGCGCAAGGCCGTCGGCATCGTCGATCCACTCTACTACGCCGCGGGCGTGGCGCTGCTCACCAACAAGGATGCGAACATCAAGTCCGTCGACGACCTGAAGGGCAAGCCGGTCTGTGCCCTACAGGGGGCCTATTACAACAACGACATGCAATCGAAGTACACGCAGACGGACCTGGTCGCCTTCAAGGGAATTCCCGAGGCCGAGCAGGCTCTGCTCGATGGCCGTTGCGTGGGATTCATCTATGACGACGTCGTGCTTGTCTGGAAAAAGGCCCAGGACAAGCAGAAGTGGGCAAATTTCGATGTTCTCCCGCTTCCGCAATGGCCGGTGGTGCCGTGGGGTCTCGCCGTTCGGAGCGAGGAGCTCGATGGTCCCTGGGGCAAGACCATGTCGGAAATGGTGACCGACTGGCTGAAGTCCGGCTTCCTTCTCGAACTCGAGAAGAAATGGGTCGGCGAAAATACGCAGTGGCTGAAGGACGCCTCCGCGAAAGCCAAGGCAAACTGACCAAGACTTCGGGCCGCAGTGAATGGGCAGATCTGCCCCGCTGCGGCCCCGTAATTCTCGGGCTTCAAGACGTGCCGGGGCGCCGCCCTTTCGACGGAGGGGACGCATCGATTTCAGGGCACTCATCAGAAGCACCCAGACGGAAGAATGATGGAAACCCTGTGGGACGCGCTGCGTAGCCTGCATGATGCCGGCGGCATCAATCTCGTACAGTTCTACAATGATTTCGAGCGCGACCGGCTGCTGCGGGGCATGTGGACCACGGTCGAGCTGGCCACCATCTGCATTGTTCTAAGCGTTGTCATTGGGGTCGTCGGGGCTTGGCTGCAGGGCAGCCGCAATCGCCTGCTCAAGTCGATCGTACAGGGTTACATTCAGTTCTTCCGCAACACGCCGCCGCTCGTGCAGATGTATTTTTTCTATTTTGCACTCGGCCCGCAGCTCCCCCGGATCGTCAACGAGTATGGAATCGCTCAGCCGATGCTCGGCAGCTTCGAGTGGGCGGTCATATCGCTGTCATTCTTTGCCGGTGCTTTCAATGTCGAAATTTTCCGGTCGGGAATCGAGGCCGTTCAGCGGGCCACGGTCGAAGCGGCCGACTCTCTCGGGTTCAACAGGCTGCAGATCTATCGCTACGTCGTCCTCCCGCTCGCCGTGCGCTTTTGCCTGCCGGCCCTGAACAACAATCTGGTCAACCTCGCGAAGACGACGAGCCAGGCCTATGCCATCGCCGTTCCCGAGGCGCTGTTCGTCGCCAGTCAGATCTGGTCGGATCACATCAACGTGCTCGAGATGATGATCACGCTGCTGACCTTCTACCTCCTGCTCGTCGGCGTGATCGTCTGGCTCATGACGTGGCTCGAAAGGTCTCTGGCCGTCCCAGGGTTCGGCCGATGAGCGCGGGCTTACAGATGCCTCAGCCAGCCCGGGGTGAAAGCGGGTTCACCGCGACAGCCTTCAATCGGCGCTCGCTGGCGTTCGTTCTCGCCGCATTTCTCCTGCTCGTCGCCGGCAGCGAGGCCTTGGCCCAGATCAGGACCACGGGGGGTAGCGGCAGCATCATCGATGCGCTGGTCAAGTGGACGCCGCTGCTGCTGCTCGGGCCGCCAGGCGAATTCGGCGGGTTCGTGCTCAATATTGCGGTGAGCTTCCTCGCCATGGCCATCGGGACGGTTGCGGGGCTCGTCCTGGGACTTGGCCAGATCTCGCTCTTCCCCATCGTGCGCAAAATTTCTTGGGCGATCACACAATTCTTCCGCAACTCGCCCTGGCTGGTCCTGCTGTTCTTCGTGATGCTGCTGACGCCGTTTCAGATCAGGGTTGCCGGCGTGACGATCCCGTTGCCGGATTGGATCAAAGCCACGGTTGGACTGGCCCTGCCGATCATGGCCAACATGGCGGAGATCGTCAGGGGAGCCGTCAATTCCATCCCGACCGCACAGTGGGAATGTGCCGAAAGCCTCGCCTTCACCCGGATGCAAACCCTCTGGCGCATCATCCTGCCCCAATGCCTGAAGCGGATGATCCCGCCCTGGATGAACTGGTACGCCATACTCACCATGGCGACCCCGCTGATCTCGATCGTCGGTGTCAATGACGCGATGACCCTGGCGCAGGACGCACTCGCCGCCGAACAGCGGACCGAGTTGCTGATGCCGATGTATGGTATGCTCCTGGTTTTCTTTTTCATCTACTGCTACCCGATCGCGCGCTGGACCATTTACCTGGAGCGCAAATACGCCGTGAAGATCTGAGGAGTCCGTCCGATGCCGCTCGCCACGACCCGCGCCACTACACTGGCCGCGAACGGCTGGACACCGGATCAGCCGATCATCTCCGTTCGTGACGTGCACAAGTCGTTCGGCAAGGTGGAGGTGCTGAAAGGCGTCACATTCGACGTGCGCAAGGGCGAGGTCGTATGCATTATCGGCCCGTCCGGCTCCGGAAAATCGACGCTTCTCCGCTGCATCAACGCGCTCGTGCCGATCGATAGCGGGTCGATCAAGGTCGAGGGCCAGGAGGTGCATGATCCAGCGCTCGACAAGCTGGAGCTGCGGAAAAAAGTCGGGATGGTTTTTCAGTCCTACAATCTTTTTCCGCACAAGACCGCGCTCGAGAACATCATGATGGCGCCGGTGCTCGTCCTCAAGCGCCCGAGGGATGAAGTCGAAGCCCAGGCCCGGCGCCTGATGAAAAAGGTACGGCTCGAAGGCAAGGAGAACGCTTACCCGGGCGAGCTGTCGGGCGGCCAGCAGCAGCGGGTCGCCATTGCGCGGTCGCTCGCGATGAACCCGGACGTCATGCTGTTCGACGAGGTGACGGCGGCCCTCGATCCGGAGACGGTGAAAGAAGTGCTGGTTACGATCCGCGAGCTTGCCGAAGAAGGTATGACCTGCATTCTGGTCACCCATGAAATGGGCTTCGCCCGCGAAATAGGCGATCACATCTACTTCACGGACCGCGGCGTCATCGTGGAGCACGGGCCACCTGCCACGTTCTTCAACGAAGCGTCCGATCCGCGCACTCGCGAGTTTCTGAGCCAAATCCTATGAGCAATTTCAACTGGACCTGACCTCACAGGCCCGCGGCACAGGCTGAAGGATCACGCACGATGCAAAGGAGCACGACCACCGAGGATCAGGCGCTTTGGGAGCGGGCCGAACGCCATCTCGTTCGCTACGGTCATTTCTTTCAACCGGCCATCATCGCGGCGGCGCACGGCTCGTTCATGACGACGACGGACGGCCGACGGCTTCTGGATTTCGCCTCGGGGCAGATGAGCACCATTCTCGGCCATAGCCACCCCGAGATCACGGAGGTTATCCGCACCCAGGCGGGCGAGCTCGTCCATCTCTACAGCCAGCTCCTGTCACGCCCAGTGATCGATCTCGCCGAAGCGCTGGCGAAAATCGCTCCGGGCAATCTCGAGCGGGTCATGCTGCTCTCGACGGGGGGAGAGTCCAACGAAGCAGCCCTGCGCATGGCCAAGACGGCGAGCGGTCGCTACGAGGTGCTGGCGCTGTCCCGCTCCTGGCATGGCGTGACGCACGGGGCTGCGTCCGTCACCTACAACAGCAACCGCTTTGGTCACGGGCCCGCCGCGCCGGGCTCCTTCGTGCTGCCCGCGCCGACGCCCTACAGGCCGGCTTTCACGCGCGACGGCAAGTATGATTGGGAGGCCGAGCTCGACTATGGCTTCGAGCTTTTCGACCGGCAGTCGAGCGGCAATCCAGCAGCGCTCATCATCGAGCCCATTCTTTCATCCGGCGGCGTGATCGTGCCACCGGCTGGTTACCTGAGAGCCGCCGCGGAGCGCGCTCGCCAGCGTGGGATGCTGGTCATCGTCGACGAAGCTCAGACAGGATTGGGCCGAACCGGTCGGCTGTTCGATTGCGAGTACGACGGCATCGTGCCGGACTTCATCACCCTTTCCAAGACGCTCGGAGCCGGTCTCGCCCTTTCGGCCGTTCTGACGACCCCTGAAATCGAGCAAAAATGCTTCGAGAATAAATTTCATTTCTACACGACCCATGCGTCCGATCCCCTCCCCGCCGCTGTCGGGCTGAAGGTGATCGAAATCATTCTGCGCGACCGGCTCGCCGATCGTGCACGGATCGCTGGTGAGCGGCTGCGCAGCGGCTTCGAGACGCTGATGCAGCGCTTCGAATGCATTGGCGACGTACGCGGTCGCGGCCTGCTGATGGGCGTCGAGCTGGTGAAGGACCGGCACAGCAAAGCGCCGGCCCCGGAGCTCGCGCAGCGTGTCATGAACCGCTGCCTCGACCTCGGCCTGTCGACGAGCATCATCCGCGGTGGCTGGGGTGTGTTCCGGATCGCGCCGCCGATCACGATTACGGACGACGAAATCGACCTGGGCCTTTCTATTTTCGAGCAGGCCTTCAAGGATTGCGCAGGATAGATGCAGGATAGATTCTATACTGTGTCCAGCTTTGCAACCATACGTATTGGGACAGCTGCCTACTAGGTCTCAGCCAACAGGCTGGCGAGGAGCGCCCCTGTACGTGCGGCTCCGTTTAGCTCAATGCGCAAGGAGGGCGGCGGAAGTGCGAGAGCCTGCTCGGCCGCGGCCGCCAGGGAAGCAGGTGACAGCGCAGCTTCATCCAGCTTCACTCCGAAGCCGTGCGCCTGGAGCAGACTGGCACGGCGGGCCTGCTCGGTTTCGCCGGCTTCAGAAAACGGCACGAAAACCGCCCGGCACCGAGCCGAAAGGACGTCGGCGACCGTGTTGTATCCGGCTTGTGAAATCGAGAGTTCGGCACTCGCCAAGGTCGCCGCAAGATCCGGAACGAAGCGCCGAACCGTAATAGCGTTCCTCTCTCCAAATTTGCGAATCTCGTTGAAATCGCGATCGGCCAAATTCGGGCCGGTGAGGACAAGCCAACGTTCCGATGCAAGTGAAGTGAGGGGCTTGGCGGCAATTGCCGTCTCGAGCAGCCTGCGCCCAACCGCTCCGCCGCCTGCTGAAACGACGACGGCTGCAGATGGGCTGTTTCTTTGCGACAGCAGCGGCGGAGGTCCGACCATGCCGGAGTAGAAAACGATCTTTTTAAGATCATCGGGAATAGGGAATGTCTCATCAAGCCGCACGATGCTGGGGTCCCCGTGCACAATGATTCCGTCGAACCACCGTCTTAGGGTTTCGATCGTTCCCTGGACCCGCTGCGGCTGCCGGCTCTCTTGGAGAATATCTCGGACAGAGGAGAATACGCGGGGTCGCGGATCTCTCCTGTGGGCGGCCTCCAATAGCGGCATCAATTCAAAACGCATTTGCCGCCGGCCGAACGGAAATGCCTCGATCAGAATGATGTCCGGCCGGCTGCGGGCGAAAGCCGAGAGGAGCTCAGTTATCCGGCGCGCTCTTATTTCGGGACCAGCGGACTCGCCCGTCATCGTCACCAAGTCGCTGAAGCCTCCCGGTCCGGCTTTGAGCGGCAGAAGCTGAGTGACATTCAGCCCGTCGAAATCGAGATCCGCAACAGGCACGCCGCCCATCACTAGGTCCACCTCGAAACCGGCTTCCTTAAGTCCGTGCGCGACGCGGACGGCTCGAAAGAGATGCCCCACGCCGAGGA
Organism: Hyphomicrobiaceae bacterium; assembly: GCA_036380915.1. Classification (GTDB taxonomy): domain Bacteria; phylum Pseudomonadota; class Alphaproteobacteria; order Rhizobiales; family Hyphomicrobiaceae; genus ZC4RG25. The sequence continues at coordinate 5,913 of DASVDU010000269.1, forward strand.
GGTGCTGCACGTAAAAGAAGACGCGTCGCGTCACGCTTCGGCTTCCACTGATTGCTGGCTGTGCTTTAAAGCAAGTGAGGACTGGAACAGCTTGCACAATTCCCCAAGGCCCGCCTGCACATCGAAATGCTCTCGTACGTGCTTTTCTCCAGCGCGCCCCAGCCGTTCCCGCACCTCCGGATTCCGGATCAGATAATCCAACGCTTTCGCGAGAGCAGCACAATCATTCGGATCCACCAGCAGGCCGGTTTCCCCGTGGCGGATCAGCTCCGGAACGCCGCCGACCTTCGTCGATAGGCACACCAGCCGCTGGCTCTGGGCCTCCATCAGCACGTTCGGCAAGCCGTCCCGATCGCCGTTACGCGCTGTGCGGCAGGGCAACACAAAAATGTCGGCTGAACGATAGGCTACGAGCACGGCGGATTGCGGCTGAGGGCCAAGCCAGACAATGCGGCGCGCAATCCCAAGCTTCCGCGCTCGTCTCTTGAGCTGTTTCAGCAGATTGCCTCCGCCGATATGCGTCAAGCTCCAATGGAGAGAGGGCCGAAGCCGCGCCAACGCGTCGAGCAGGTCGTCGATACCCTTTTTTTCAACTGCGCGTCCGACCGTCAGCAGACGAACGGGATCGGATGCGTCGCTGCCATCTCTCAGTGAGGCTGGCGTCGGGTTTCTACCGAATGTTCGAAGATCGAGCCCGTGATAAACGAGCCTAACAACGGCCCGATCCGCGGCGAGATCCGCAAGACGTTCGTAGCCGAGCCGCGTGCAAGTGACCGTCCATTGTGCCGATTTGAGATTGTCGCGTAATTCCCAATCCGGCGAGGTCCAGATATCCTTAGCGTGTGCCGAGCAGCTCCACGGAAGGCCCGTCATCAGGCTGCAGTAGCGCGTCACCGCCGATGGCGTGTGAATGAAGTGCGCATGAAGCCACTCCGCTTCCGGTGGCATTTCCGAAGCCAGAACGGCGGCCTGGCCAAACCGGCGAAAGCGATTGGGGCTGAAATCGCGGCGAAGGTCGGCAAGCCAGGTCCAAAACGCTTGCCAAAAGCCTGGCAGGCGCGCCGAGCGGATAAGGGCACGCATGACGCGCAGGGGCGCGTAATAAAGGTATTCGGGAAGGTAAAGAACAGGAGCGTCAATCGCCTGGTGGACGGGATGACGAGCGCCATCCGTCGGAAGACGCAGCGAGGCGATCTGCAGCCGGAAGCCTGCGCGCTCCAGCCCATGCAATTCCTGTGCGATGAACGTTTCGGATAACCGGGGGTAGCCCTTTACGACGACGATGATCAATCCGGACCCCACTTGAGCAGGCTCCGTCACATCGCAACAGAGGTTTTCAGAGAATGGACGCTGCCGTCCAAATAAGCGCCCACCATTTCCTGCACACTCTCCAGACCCCCTAGGTCAATGGGTGTGCCAAGCGCGGAGGGCAAAGGCCGGGTCGGCAGGCGGCGCAGAGCGCGCGCCATCACCTGCGGATCGTCCGCCAAGGCTGGCTCCAGCACGTCGACGACTCCCAGCTCGGCAGCGCGCGTGGCCCGGATCAACTGCTCGCGCCGGGGCTGGCTGCGCGGAACCAGCAGCGAACGCTTATCGAACGAGAGGATTTCGCAAAACGTGTTGTAACCACCCATGCTGACGACAGCGCGCGCGCCGAGGACAATTGACTCGATCTGCCTTTCGAAGTCGAGAACCGTGACATTGGGGACGCGCTTCGCTCGCGCGTGGATCTCCGCTCGCGTTTCCGATGACATGAACGGCCCGAGAACCATGACCAATGGAAACTCGAGCGAGCGATCATATTCGCGGGCCGCCAGAACCTGCTGCATCAATGGCCCGCCATCGCCACCGCCGCCGGCCGTGACGAGAATATAGTCCTTTGGGAGCTCTTGCCGTGTCGGATTCTGAAGCCGAGGTGCGCTGCGCCCGAGATGGCCCGTGAATGTCATCCGGCATCGCACGGACCGCGGCACATCCAAACCGGTGAGCGGGTCCCAGAAGCGCTCGCAGCCATAAACCCAGACAGCATCGTAAAGGGCTTCGATTTTCCGCAGGGCATCACTGCGCTGCCATTCCGCCCGCACCTGCTCCGGGGAATCCAGCACCTCGCGCAGACCTAGCACAAGCGTCGCACCAAGCGACTTGAGCATGACGAGGGTCTGCTCCAACTCACCCCTGAGGCCCAATGGTTCCTTGTCGACGATGAAAATATTGGGCCGATAGAGCTCCGCAGTCTGCCGGATAATCGCACGTCGCATCTGCAGCGTTTCGGCAAGATCAATGTGATCTGCCAAGGAAGTATATTCGCCGTTGTGTAACTTGATGACGCTTGGGATCTTTACGAAATCGACGCGCGCACGGAAATCAAAGGCACCGGCAATGGACGAGCCGGATATGATTAAGACATGCAGCCCCTTATATCGTTCGACGAGCGCATGAGCGATTTCCCGGCACCGTCGCAGGTGACCGAGCCCGAACGTGTCGTGGCTGTACATGAGCAAGCGTGCATCGCCATGTCGTAGCATAGACCTGCCGCGAGCAAACCACTCCTCGTCCGGCCCCGATCCCAATAACTCGGTTGCCAGGCCAGCGTTCCGGCTCGGAGCTTGCTCCCCTGCTGCCTCTGGTCTGCAACATTCGGTTGCAAAACCGCTCAACCGTCAACCGAAATCTCTTCCGAAAAGGTAACCGGATCGTTGGTCACTTATAGGGATCGGCCGCATCACGCAGGCCGTCCCCTAAGAAGTTGAACGCGAGGACGACGAGAATTACCGGGATCGCCGGCGTTAGCAGCCAGGGATAAAGCGCCACGATATTTATGTTTTGCGCTTCGGTGAGCAGAACGCCCCAGCTCGTAATTGGAGGACGCAGCCCAAGACCGAGAAAGCTCAGCGCCGTCTCGCCGAGGATCATGCTCGGGATGGCAAGCGTTGCACTTGCAATCAGGTGGCTCATAAAGCCCGGCACGAGATGCCGTCCGATGATCCGGACCGGACTCGCCCCCATCAGTTGTGCCGCGAGCACATAATCTTCTTCTCGCAACGAGAGCAGTTTGGATCTGACCGCCCGGGCAAGGCCCGTCCAGTCGATGAGCCCAAGAATCACTGTGATAGCAAAATAGACCACCATAGGGCTCCAGGTGACCGGCATGATGGCCGCAAGCGCCAGCCACAGGGGGATCGTGGGCAATGATTGCAGGACTTCGATGATCCTCTGGATGACGAGATCGATAATGCCTCCGTAATATCCTGCCAGCCCACCGAAAATGAGCCCGAGCATGAAACTGATTGCGACACCGATCAGGCCAATGGTTAACGAGACGCGCGCGCCATAAATGATGCGAGACAGCACGTCCCGCCCAAGCCGGTCCGTTCCGAGCAGGAACAGCGTCCCGTTCTCGGCGGGGCAGAAAAGGTGAACGTCGCTTTCGAAGATGCCCCAGAAATTATAGGGATCACCACGGCAGAAGAAGCGGATCGGATGAACAACGGAACGGTCCGGTTCATACTGCCGCTTCAGCGTCTCCATATTGAGAGAGTATTTCTGCCCATAGACGAACGGCCCTATCAACTGTCCTTCGTGAAAAAGGTGAACACGCTGCGGGGGTGAATAAATATGGTCGATGTGGCGCGACTGATAGTGATAGGGCGCCAGGAGCTCGCAGAAGAGTATAGAGATGTAAAGGATGCCAAGAAAAATCCCCGAAACGACGGCGACGCGGTGCCGCTTGAACTTCCACCACATCAGCCGCCATTGCGAGGCGAGATAGATGCGTTCCTGCGCCGCGGATAGGCGGTCGATCGACTTCGGATCGAACGGCTTTTCGGAGACGTAGTGCTGCAATGGCGAACCCGGTGGCGGCAGGAGCATGCTCGTCATCGCGTGCTCCTACCCTGCAGTCGAATGCGTGGATCGAGAAACGCCAAAGCAATGTCGGAAATCAGCACCCCGATGACCGTCAGCAGCGCCAGAAACATCAGGAACGAGCCGGCGAGATACATATCCTGACTCTGCAGGGCCTTGATGAGAAGCGGTCCGGTCGTCTCGAGCGATAGCACGATGGCGACGATCTCGGCGCCCGAGACGATCTCCGGCAGGATCCCTCCGATGCCGCCGACAAAGAAGTTGAGGGATGAACGGAGAGGGTACTTCACGAGTGCCTTGAAGGGATGCAGACCCTTGGCCTTGGCAGTGATCGTGTACTGCTTCTGCAGCTCGTCGAGCAAGTTGGCGCGGATCTTCCGGATCATGCTGGCCGTGCCGGCAAGCCCGATCACGATCACCGGGATCCACATGTGCTCCAGGATAGACTTGAACTTTGCCCAACTCATCGGTTGGCCGAGATATTCCGGCGCCATCAAGTGCCCGATGGAGGTTCCAAACCACACATTTGCAAAGTACATGAGGATGAGCGCCAGAAGAAAGTTTGGCACCGCAATCCCCATCAAGCCGAGGAACGTCAGGCCATAGTCGCCCCAGCTATACTGATGAGTGGCCGAATAGATGCCGATCGGGAACGCAATGAGCCATGTCAGCAGGATCGTGGCGAACGAGACCAGAACAGTGAGGAAAATGCGGCTGCCGACGAGCTCCGAAACGGGCATCTGGTATTCGAATGAATATCCGAGATCTCCCTGCAGAAGGCCTCCAAGCCAGATGAAATAGCGCTCGACCGGAGACTTATCGAAGCCGTATTCCTTCTTGAGAAACTCGATTCTCGCCTTGTCGACGCCCTCTCCCTGGGCCTGCAGCTCGGCCATGTAGCTTTCGAAGTAGTCGCCAGGGGGCAGCTCCATGATCGTAAACACGAGCGCGCTGGTGAGCAGCAGCGTCGGAATCATGATCAGAATGCGACGGAAAATGTAGAGGAGCATGGATAAGCTCGGCTACTCTGCGGTGTCTCGAAACCAGAAGGTATCAGGCAGGTACCGGCCGAAATAGCCACCCGGATCAAAAGCCCAAATTCCTTCTTCAGGCACATTGACAAGCCGCTTTGAAACGACGACCGGCTGCCGAGTTCCGTTAACGGTTCCGATGGTAAAGACCTGATCAGCGTGAATCTTCAGCATCTCGTGCCATATGACCGCCCGTTCCGCCGTCGAGCGCGACTGGCGCCACGCCAGATAGAGTTCCAGCAGCCGGCGCGCTTCTGGCAGGTCCGGCGGCTCCCCGACGGCGCCTTTTTCTTCATAATGCTGACCCCATTTCGGCCACTGGAGCTGCGCCTGCCCCGTCGGAGCTAACTCGTGCGGGCTCATGTCCGGAGTCGCCAGCGCATTATCGAGGCCGGACCAGACGGACATGACGACGCTCCCTGCATAAACGCGCTTACGGAACAGGTCTCGTTGTGTCGGGCGCGTGTAAATCTTAATTCCGATTTTCAGCCAGTTGTCACGGATCAATGCAAGAACGTCGGCCTGCTCGGTGCTTTCGCCCGCCGTCTCGACGACCAGTTCTGCTCGCCGGCCATCGGGCAGATACCGGATACCGTCCCAATCCCGCTTGGCCAGGCCCGCCTCATCGAGCAGCTTGTTCGCCTGGTCCAGATCGAAGCGTGTCCAAGCCGTTTGGTATTCCAGCCGGTGCAACGGGCTTTGGGGCAACATCGTGTTGGCACTCTCCCGCCCGAGACCATAAAAGATGGCCTGATTGATTTCTCGCCGATCGATCGCGAGCGACAGGGCCCGGCGGACCCGCACGTCCCGCCAAAGTTTTCTCCAAACGGGGTCCTCCGCATTCAAATTGGGCAGCAGCGCCATGCGCGAGCCCTCGCCGCGTCCCCAAAGCTCGACGTTGAACCCGCCGCGCTTCTCAGCGCTTTTCAGGAACGTATAGTCGTCGAAGCGGATATAGCGCGCCTGAAGGTCCGCCTCCCCGGTCGCTGTCTGTGCCGCGACGAGCGCGCTCGAGCCGATGTTAAGGATGATCTCGTCTGCATAGGGCAGCTGCCGGCCCTCGGTGTCAATGCGGTGGAAGTACGGATTGCGCTTGAAGACAAACCGTGTGCTGGGCGGCGCCGTACTGAGACACCAGGCATCCAGGCATGGCAAATCGGGGTTCTGTGGGCGGTACATGCGGCCCATGCGTTCATGCAGCGAGGTCCAGTCGCGCACGCGGGCAGACGTTACTTTCAGCTCGAGCTCTGCCGGATGGGCGTATTTGACATGGAACTGTTTCAGATAATGGCTTGGCGCATAGATATAGAGCGGCAGCGCACCGGCCAGCGCGGGGATGAAAGCCGGGTTGGGCGCAGGCCATGTGTAGCGCACAGTGCATTCATCGAGCACCTCGAAAACTGGAGGCTTACCATCGACCAGCATTTCCGCAGGCGGACCGGTCAATGACAGCTTCTCATTGTTGGCAATGTCCTCCCAAAAATACCGGAAGTCCTCCGCGGTGAAAGGATGCCCGTCGGACCAGCGGTGACCAGGCCTGATCCGCAGCGTGAAGATTCGGCCATCTTCGACCTCGAAATTCTCCAGAATGTCGGGCACGAGGTTCAGGTTTTCATCGTATCCGACCAGACGCGCATAGCCGTAAACGACGACCATGCGAACATCCTTCGGATCCCCCATGAGCATCCTGATCTGGCCCCCGTACCGACCCGGCTTCCGCTCCATGCGTTCAAGATCTATGACGCGGGGCTTGACCGGTATGCGCTCTTGCAGCGGAGGCAGCCGCTTCGCTTCGATCTGATCTTTCAGGTATGGCGGTTCGATAAAATCGCGGGCGGATGCCGGAAGATATCCAGCCACTCCCAGCGCAGGAGCCGACAGCAGAATGCAGTTGAAACGCCTCCTATCGATCGCGTTCGTCACACACCCACCTCGACTGCTTCGAGCTCCCCGGCGTCGGCATTCGGGTTCGCCAACACACGATGGCCTCCGCCGAGGTCGATATATTCGAGGCGCGCGCCTTCGCCATTTACCCGGAACTGCGGCGGCCAGCTCGCCTCGTCCGAAGCGCCTCCGATGTTGAGAAGCTTGAAATCGAGCGGCCGATCGAGGTCAGGGAAGGGCACAGCATTCAACAATGCCCGCGTATAGGGATGCACAGGCTTACGGAACAGGATATGACGCGGCGCAGTTTCGACCAAACGGCCGCGCGCCATCACGGCTATGCGGTCTGCCATGTAGTCCACCACGGCAAGGTTATGGGAGATGAACAGGTAGGTCAGCCCCAGTTCCGCCTTCAGGTCTTTCAATAGATTCAAGATCTGCGCCTGTACGGAGACATCGAGCGCCGATACGGGCTCGTCCAGGATGAGCATATCGGGATTGAGCACCAGCGCACGCGCAATGCCTATCCTCTGCCGCTGACCGCCGGAAAAGCTATGCGGATAGCGGTTCAGGAAGCGTGGATCGAGCCCCACGGCCTCCATCAGCTCCACACACCGATCGATCTGCTCCCGGGCGCTCCCGCGGTTATGAATTTGGAGCGGCTCCCGAATGATGTTGAGGACGGTCATGCGCGGCGAAAGGGAGCTGACGGGGTCCTGGAACACCATCTGAATGCGCGGGCGGAACGCCTTGAGAGCCGACCCTTCGAGTTTCAGAAGATCAACCGACTCGCCGCCGGGACCTGTATAAACGAGAGTGCCGGAATCGGGCGTGAGAGCGCGCATGAGTATCTTGCTGAGCGTCGACTTTCCGCAGCCGGATTCCCCCACGAGCCCCAGGCATTCCCCGCGCCTGACATCGAAGCTGACACCGTCGACAGCTGCTATTTTCTCCACGCCGGAACGACCGAACCAGCCCTGCTTGCGGGTCTCGAAGGATTTTTTCAGGTTTCGCGCCTTGAGCAGCGGCGCGTCGCCCTTGCTCGGAGGCCTGAGCCGCACAGCCGGGGGGGCCGGCGGGGAAGCCTTTTTCTTCGTTTCGGAGCCCCGCAACGAGATCAAACGCTCACCGGGGCTCATATCGAAATGCGGCACCGCCTTGAGCAATGCTTTCAAATAGGGGTGCCGAGGCGTGCGAAAGATCGCGTCTGCGGTGCCCGCTTCCATGATCTCGCCGTGATAAATCACTATGACTTCGTCAGCCATATTGGCGACAACGCCCAGGTCGTGCGTGATGAGCAGCATGCCCATATTGAGCCTCTGCTGCAGCTCCTTGAGCAGGCTGAGCACCTGGGCCTGAATGGTGACGTCGAGAGCTGTCGTCGGCTCGTCGGCGATCAACAGCGCCGGTCGGCAGATGAGCGCCATAGCGATCATCGCCCTCTGGCGCAGTCCGCCGGAAAGCTCGAACGGGTACATGTCGAATGCACGCTTGGGATCGGGGAACCCGACCAGCCCGAGCATTTCCTCGCTTCGCGCGCGGGCTTCCTTTTTTCCGACCGGAAAATGCGTCGTCAGGGCTTCGGAAATCTGGTTGCCGATGGTGTGAAGCGGAGCCAGCGACGTCATAGGCTCCTGAAAGATCATCGACATGGCCGTGCCGCGCAATTTGCGCATTTCAGGCCCGTCCGGATCGAGGGCGGCCAGGTCGGCGGGCTTCTCGTTTCCCTCTGATGCAAGCAGAATGCGCCCGCCGGTAATCGCTCCGACCTGCGGAAGGATGCCCATGATGGACTGGGCGATGACCGATTTGCCCGAGCCCGACTCGCCTACCAGGGCCACGACGCTGCCGCGCCGAACCCGAAAGCTCACGCCTTTGACGACCTCGTGCCAAATGCCATGCAGCGAAAACGAGATCCTCAGGTCTTCGATACGCAGCAGGTCACTCATCTGATACGGCGATCGTCTCGGGTGCCAGAATCATCAACCGGTTCCGGGTTATGACCCCGGCATCCAAAATGGCGAGCGCAGTCAGCTTGGGCGCATACAGCCGATGATGCACGGGTGCGGCCCCTGCTCGCAGCAGCCCCGGAATAAGAATCGCGATCAGCGACTATTCCGCGGCACGTTTACCATATCAAAGTCGGAGAGCTTTCCAAGACAAAGCCCTTACCGCTCGACACAGTACATCATTGTGACAGCATCGATAAGCCCCGCTGCGGACCATCACCGCAGCAGGGTTTGTTTTAACCACGAACCAGGCTGAAAAAGAATGGCGCACGTTTGCCGCACTCCGCGGCAAAACTTCACCTGTGGCGGAATGGATGGTTCCGCCCGACCAAAGGCCGGTGGAGATCCTTTGCGCGACCCGCACAACGAGCGCGTTTTACCCTGCTGCCGCGGCTCACCTCCGCGGCTTTACCCTTTTTTTCCCGCATCGTTTCGAATAGTGGGTAAAACTGCCTGCGGCCGCTCCGGACCTCCTGCTTGGGCGATGAATTCAGAAGTCAGGCCTTTCTTGCGCGCTTGCGCCGCTGGGCCGCTAGGCGGTCCTGTGCGGTCTTCCAGCCGAACACGACAGGAAGGAACCAGGGTCTGCCATTGTAAAGCGGGATGGGCGGCGGCGGGCGGAAATCGAGGGCCGATTTGCCATCCTCTTCGCCGATGATCTGCAGCGCTGCCTTGCGGCCGGCCCAATTCGCCCAGACGACGCCCGAGCCACAATAACCGGCCGCATAACGGACGCCTTTGTGCGAAAAGATCCGCGGAACGCCGTCGCGATTCATGGCCACGTGTCCGAACCACGTGTGCGTGATCTCGACGCCCTCGAGCTCTGGAAAGATGTCGGCCAGTGCGCGCCGCAGATTGTCCACCGGCCATTGCGGATCACCGGCAATCGAGCCGTCGCGTCCGCCGAACAGAATGCGAGCACCGTCGGGCGAGGGTCTATAATAATAGTGTAGCTTGCGCGTCTCCGAGCACATCACGCCCTGCGGCATGAGCTGGCGCATCAGGTTGCCGGACAGCGGCGCCGTCGCAATGATGCGGCTACGAACCGGCACCAGCCGCCGGCGCAGCCACGGGTCGACGCCATCCGTGTAGCCATTCGTTCCCGTGATGACGTGTGTTGCCCGCACCCGGCCGCGCACCGTTTCTACTTCGAAGGCCTCACCGTCTGAGCGGACGCCGCTGACGGCCGTCTCCCCATGCACCTTGACACCGGCCTCGAGGACGAGCCGGAGCAGCTCGCGATGCAGCTTGCCCGGATGCAAGCCACCGATATCCATGCGGAGCACGCCGCCTTCGTAAAAGTCCGTCCCGAGGACGCGGCGCTGCTCGGCGGGAGGCACTGCATGAGCCTCAATGCCGAACGTCCTGCGGAGTATATCGGCATCGCGTGCAAGCGCTTCGTAATCTGCGGGGGTGGCTGCGCCCGTAAAGCGCCCGGTCATCGCCAGGTCGCAGGCAATTCCTTCGTTTCGGATGAAAGTCTCCAGGTATTCCCGGGCGGCCTTCGCTTCTGCGAGAATAGATCCGGCGCGCTCCTGGCCGAATTTCGCGGCAAGCTCCCGGTAGCCCGAACGCAGGTTGCCGCTCGCGATGCCGCCGTTCCGGGTGGAGGCGCCCTCGCCCGGACGCATGCGATCGAAGACCTGCACCGACCGGCCGGAACGCGCCAGGGTCAGCGCAGCGCTCAGTCCCGTATACCCGCCGCCGATGATCACCACGTCCGATCTTTTGTCGACCGGGCCGTGCGGCAGCGATTGCGGTGGCGCGTCGAGCCACCAGATCGGTTCATGTTGAAGCACTCTGGCCCCCTGGGTTCAATGGCTTTTGTGCTGCTTGCAAAGTGCACCAGGCAATCGCCGCCGTCCAGAAAAGCAAGGTATTGCCGTCGCCTCGAGGCAGGAGAAAGCAAGGAACAGAACTTCTCGTGTTGCGTTGCAGGTCGTCCCAAAACTGCGCGTGCAGGCGGGACAAATGAAAACATCGAGGAGTTCATCCGATGCGAATGCTCAAGATCGCAGCGCTGGCCGCTGCATCCTTCGGGCTAGCAGTGTCTGCCCACGCCCAAGCCCCCAATCAGGGTCAGCAGATGTGTCAGCAAATCTGGTCGAAGTCCGATACTCAGAAGCAGGGGTTCGTCACCGGCCAGCAAGCCATGCGATTGAACCAGGCCATTCGGACAGCACAGGCCACACCTGGCACATCGGGCAAACGCGGCGCCACCGGCGGCGCAGCCGGCGGTACCACCCAAGGCATGCCCAAATCCGGCTCGGCTGGTGGCGGTATGCAGGGGCAGCGCGTGACCCAGCAAGAATTCATGTCGGCATGTCAGCGTAATCCACAGGCATTCCAGCACCTGAGGAGCTGAGGCGCCGTATTCGCCGGCGGGGAAGCTCGCCCCGCCGGTTTCGCGGCACCAGAGCGCTCCTCAGCCGTTGCCAGCCGGGGGCGTGTTCTCGAGAGCAATATCCAGAAAGTCTTTCGGGTCGAACCGAAAGTGCCCCTGCACTACCTGGAGCGGGGCCGTTGCCATCGCCTGCAGCAAAGGCCTTTGGAGCGATGAAGCCTGAACACCGACAGAGGCAATCCAGGGACCAATCTCCGCCGATTTCAGCAATGCCGCGAACGCAATCAACCGCGCGCAGATTGCCGAACCCGTTTCAATGAGCTCGTCCTGCTCCTCCAGCCCATGTGCGATCAGGACATCGATGATCGCCTTGACACAGCCCTGAAGCGTGTCCGCGTCGGTGGACGGCGCCCTGGTAATTGCGCTGACCACATCCTCGAGCTGGGCAACCGTTACGCATACGGCCGTGACGCCGGGAGGAGATTCGACCACATGGGCCTCTATTGCTGATCATCGTCGGGCAGAGAACATTCAACCTTTTTCGTGGAAGGCGGGTTCCAAGGACGTGGGGCAGGCAAGCGCCTCTTCCGGGAACCGTGGCCCAGTCGGGGCGTTAGGCGGGGCAAGCGCGTTGAGATGCCCACTATGAGGGCCCGACAATGAACGACAACGGCAAGCAGACAGGCGGCCAGTCCGGCCGGGGCGAATCTGCCCGCGATCTCGTCGCTCAATCGATGTACCAACTGGTGCGCCTGGCGAGGCTTGGGATCCAGGCGGCCGCATCCGGAATGGAGCGGCTCGAGGAGTCCATGGCCCGCAAGCAGCGTGAGCGCGCCGAAACTCGCCCCATGGGAGAAGCGCCGCCCACAACCGGCACGACCCGCACGAGCGCAGCGGAAGAGCCACGCCCCCCGCCCGGGCACGCCGATGATCAAATGGGCGGGTCCAATCGGCCAAGTGAGCACGACTCGGGTCAAAGCAAACACTAGAGCGGACTTCGAAGCAGAAATTCGCACCGGGTCGCCATTTGGGGCAGCGAATTTCTCATCAGATAAAGGCTGGCTTGAACTGGCTGGCAATGGACGGCAATTCGCAGGGGCACGTATCGTGAAGAGCGAAGATCCGGAAGTCCTCCGCGTCAAGCGGAAGGGGCGAGGCAGCTTGCTCTGTCGCCGCGTCGAGTTCGACGCCGGCACGGCAGGCGTTTCGCAATCCGAGCAGCTGGTCTGCTTTCTGCCCTGGTTGCTGAGCTATGGAAATTGTCGCAAGGCACGGCTGTTGCCACCCAATCTGCTGGCCGCATACGAGATGCCTCATGGCATCGTGAGCTCATCGCCTGAGACATGCGTTGCTGCACTGCAGGTCGTCGTCGATGACTTTCTGGAATTGATGCTGGAGCGCAGCCTGCAACCCGCCAAGCTCACGTTGCTGGGACTGAGCATCGGCAATTTCGCAGCGACCTACATCGCGAACATGATCGGTGCACGCCTTTGGGCGGTCGCGCCCGGAGACCGTGGCGAGGTCCTGCTCTGGAACAGCTCGATCGCCAGGGGGCTGCGCAGTCAAGCGGAGGCAAGGGGCTTCGGCTACGCCGACTTCGAGGCGACCCTGAAGGCGTTTAATCCCGTCAACAACTTGCGCCACATCGGCGCCGGTTCGACTTTCATCGTCGGGCGCTTCGATACCGTCGTTCCCTACCGGTCCGCGATGAACGTGGCCACCGAGGCCAAGGCGAACAATCCAACCGCCCGCAACCTCGTGCTGCCGCTTGGACATTCCAGCACTCTGTTCACTGGAGTTCAGCTCCTCCGCTTCAACCTGTGGAACCGAAAATGTCGCGCTGCTTGATCCTTTCCAGGCAAGCGCCTTCCAGGCGAACTCGTCAGCAATACCCAGGGTGCCGCGCCAGCAGCCGCGCTCAAGATTACGCCCGCGAGAGAGTGAGTTCCGTGACCGGCGCGCCAAGCACGCAAGCGCCCGAATCGGGCGGTGTCGACACAATCCGCACCAGACGTAAAGCATAAAATCGTAAGTGCAGAGAAAAAATCAACAGAAGACTGGAACCAGTTGGCAATGTTCACGTTAGTTGGTTGCGACCGCATCAACAAACTCCCTACGCCCCCCCCCCGTGGCGAGAGATGTGGTCGGTGCAGGGGGCGCCCTCCCTCGGCGCCCCCTGTTTTTTGCTGCTGCAGACGGAGCTGGTGGCGTGTTTATAGTGGTCTGTGATCTCCATCAGTGCCGGGAACCTAAGAAAGCTTTTGCGGTTGATCCTGCAGCCAACAGGAAACTGGGAGCCCTAAGATGAGAGACCTATACGCACAAGGTGACTTGTTGATCGAACGAGTTGACGAGGTGCAGCCATCCGGCACCCTGTCCGCAGCGAATTCCGATGGCTCGTTCGTCCTGGCGGAAGGCGAGTTGACCGGTCACCATCATTCGATCTTCGGCAACGTCACGATGTTCCGTGATGATAGCCTGGCGAGAGACATTCCCGGCGGGCTCTACATCGGTCACATCAATGTCGATGGTCCCGCCGCGCGCGTGCAGCACCAGGAGCATGCGCCCCTGACACTGCCGAAAGGCACCTACCGCGTCCGCCGTCAACGCGAGTTGGAGCCCAAGGACGCCCGTGTTGTCGCAGACTAACAGCCGTACTCGCCTGGAGCGGCTGTCGCCGCTCCAAACGCAGGAAGTCGCGGAGTATCGAAGCCGCTGGGCCGCCATCGGCGTAGAGACGCGCCCGGCGGACCGCGACGCTGCGGAGGACGGTGTTCGAATCGCCTACCGCGCAGCAGGCTTACCCTCCCCCAAGATCGTCTGGTGCGAGGGGCCGCTCGAGTTTGCGCACGAATGGCGGAATGCCGTCCGGAGCGCCATAGGCCAGAGCGTCAAGCGCGAAATCTACGATCACCCCCTCGCCCGCGTCATAACGTATGCCGAGTCCCGGGTCAGCCTGGGCGTGCGCCACACCGTCATCAACGGAACACGGCTTCCTGCGGCGACGAGCCTCGCTGTCAATGAAGTGGTGCACGCGGCTGTCGAGGATGCCAGACCGCGCCTGTGGACGCGGCTGAAGCAGAGCTGGCGGATGCGCCGCATCGCCCGATTCCGGGACAGCGGATGGGGTCATCCGGACTTCGCCTGGTTGGCGGCCTGCGATTATCTCGCATCCCTCTGTGGCACTGCCGATGCGGACGCTCTGGAAGGCATCCTGAAGATTGCCAAGAACTCCGGGTGGATCGTTCCCCATGAGCATGTTTGCTGGCTGGGCGAGCGGCCAAGCATCCTCCGTGTGGATGACAAGGCGCGGCTGCACAGTCGCGAGGGGCCGGCCCTTCAGTACCGGGACGGGCTCTCCATCTACATGTGGAAGGGTGTGCAGGTCCCCGACTGGATGATCGAGCAGCCGAACCTCATCACGCCGTCGTTCATAGACCGGCATCCCGATTTCCTGTTGCGCCGTTGCATGATCGAGATCATGACGCCGGCACAATACGTTGCAAGTGGCGGCGCGATCCCGATCGCGCGGGACGAGACCGGCATCCTGTGGCGAAAGCAGTGGTGGAACAACGACGCGTGGGCCGCCGTGGAGGTGGTCAACGGAACGGCAGAGCCTGATGGCACCTACCGGCATTACTTCCTTCAGGTGCCCCCGAACGTCCGCTCTCCGCGCGAGGCGGTGGCCTGGACGTACGGCTTGACTGAAACGGAATACACGCGGCTTCGCCTGCGTACGTAGCTTCCTGCGGGGCGCGATCGCATCGCTTCCTATCTCACGCCGACAATCGCGTTTCAGGCACCCGTTCGCTTCAGATCGAGATCGAGCACGGTAACAGTGTGCTCGGCCTTATTTCCGTTTCCGGAGAAAGGGCTCAGCACGATGGACTCGTTCTTCTGGCCCTGCAACTGGCGGCTTTCCGGGGCGTCCGCGGGCGCGCTGCTCAGATAGCTCTGCCCCAGGACGCCCGGCGAAAGCACCGCTGGGTCGGCTGATACCGTCCACATCAGCGCGATGGGCTTTTCCAGCGGCAGCTTGCCCGCGAGCCGCCTTAGCGTTCCCACGTAATCTTCCGTGTAACCGCCTGCTTTGGCTTGGAAGCGGCACGAGATGGCGAGTCGCTCGGTCGCCGAACGCTCGTCGTGCCCCTCGAAGGCCGTGCAGGTCAGAACGCCCACAACGGTCTTCTCATTCTGAGAATATTGAGCATTTCGTGCATGGGCAGGCAAAAACGTAAGACCGACTACAACGGCAGCAAGCACATACCGTCTCCAGGGAAACCGGGCGTTCTGGGTGATTTTTCTTTTCATCTCTTCACAAAACGTGATGCTCTGGAGAAAGTTTCGCCCCAAGGACATGCTGGGGTGAGGAACGGATCGAAGGGGCACTTGTTCTAACGAACATGAGGATGCACCAATCAGAACTAGTATGAATGCGGCGGACCTGAGACCCAATCAACAACGAAGAATATAGCCACATAAGGATTGGGAAGGACGACGGCGGGCGGTCGGGGCTCATCGCCGCAAGAAAGGCATGGTGATCATGGAGCTTCGCACACTCGCTTATGGGTTGGCGGCCTTTCTGATTTCGGCCGTGCTAATGACGTTGCTCGGCTTGGGCGACGCGGCGGGCAACACTACGGGTTTGCTCTTCTGGGCGCTGCTGGCAATTCTCGCGATTGCCTATGCGGTATCCCGATTCCGGAACGGCGAACATGAGCCCGTGCGGGTTGCACGCTGGCTGAAGCACCGTGACGGGAGATAGGCCCGGCTCCCTTATTGAGTCTCGGAGCCGTGGCCTATCCCGGAACTGATGCAACGGCTTGCCCGTTCTAATTTCCAACTCCAACTCCGCGCGAGCATTGTCGCTCCCGCGTTCAGCCCAACAGCGAGGTGAGGAACGATGGCCGACCCTTTCACCCGGAACGATCCGACGGCAATTCCAGGTGCGTCCCCGCAGCGCACCGCTGAGGCTGGGGAATCCCTCGGTGTTAAGGACACGGCGGATTACCAGGCGGAGATCGAAAAACTGCGCTCCGATATGACCCGCCTCGCGCAATCGATCGGCGGCACGATCAGTGACAGCATGAAGCCGATTACGCGGGACCTCGAGGCAGCGGTCGCCCGCAATCCGACCGTTTCCGTCGCCATCGCCGCAGGCGTGGGTCTGGTATTGGGTTTTCTGATGTCCAGAAGGTGAGCGGCAATTGCGATAAGTAGAGCTTTTTGACGTCCCGGTGCCGAATGGTGACGGGACTTTTTGTGCGCCACAAGCCGGTTCGGAGGCGAGGACCAAGGACGCGCGCCGGGCATGCGGCAATGTTGAGCGAGGGAACCTCCGCGCGCAGCCTCAGTTCTTGTTCAAGAAATGGCGCTGAGGAGCATGGCCGAACGCGGCGCCCCTCACACTAAAAGCGTCGCCGATAGAGGCTGGCTCAGCATCCAGGGAAGAGGGCGGCGAGGCGGACCTATTCCGCCGTGAAGTTTACCGATTGCCTTGGGAGGCATTCCATATGGTTGAACCAAAGGGCACGATTCCAGCATCGGATCGCGGCTTTGCCGGAATGGACCCGGCGAAGCAGCGGGATATCGCCCGCAAAGGCGGCGAGAGCGTGCCGGCCGCAAAGCGCAGCTTCGCACAGAACCCGCAACTCGCATCCATGGCCGGGCGCAAAGGCGGCGCCAGTGTCCCGGCCGCGAAACGCAGTTTCTCGCAGAACCACGCACTTGCCTCACAGGCCGGGCGCAAGGGCGGCGAAAGCGTCCCGCGAGAAAAGCGCAGCTTCTCGCAAAATCCCGAGCTTGCTTCCCAGGCGGGTCGCAAGGGTGGGGAGAGCGTGCCGCCGGAAAAGCGCAGCTTCTCTCAGAACCGCGGCTTGGCCGCAGAAGCCGGCCGCAAAGGAGGCGAAAACCGCTCCAGGTGACGATCGGTCGCCGGGCTCGGGAGAAAATTCTCAAATACAGGAGGCAGCGTTTGCCTCATCCGAAACCCAATCCGCCCAAGCCTGGTGACTTGCCCGGCGAAGTGCCCGATCCGATGCCAGTTCCGCCCCCGGTGGACCCCACGCGCCAGCCCGGCGGGCCAGAGCGCGATCCGACCGGCGAGCCGAAGAAACGTGGTCCCCGCAGGGACGGTTAGTCAAGACGTTCGGAAAGCTACGGCCCGTCCGTGAACCCTGGCGGTTCTCCGGCGTCCATCCGCAGTTACGCCCGGAGTTCGCTCATGCCAAGACCAACCTGGAAAGGCTACCTCAAGCTTTCCCTCGTCTCGTGCCCCGTGGCCCTCTACCCGGCGACGACCACACGCAGCCGAATTTCGTTTCACATCATGAATCGCAAGACGGGCGACAGGACCCGCTACCTTGTCGTCGACAGCGAAACTGGCGAGCCGGTCGAGCCAGAGGACCGCGTTCGCGGATTCGAAATCAGCAAGAACAACTATGTTTTCATCGAGGACGAGGAGATCGATGCCGTCAAGATCGAAAGTACCCACACGATCGACATCGACAGCTTCGTTCCGCGCAAAGAGGTCGACGAAATCTATCTCGATTCCCCCTACTATCTGGCACCGGACGGCAAGGTCGGAGAGGATGCATTTCTGGTCATTCGGGAAGCCATGCGGCAGAAGCAGATGGTGGGCATTGCGCGGGTCGTGATGTCCCGCCGCGAACGCATGCTGCTGATCGAGCCGCGCGGGAAGGGTCTGCTGGCGACGACGTTGCGGAACGCCGATGAGGTCCGCAGCGAGGCCGCTTACTTCGAGGGCATTTCCGATATGGAGTTGCCCGAAGAAATGCTCGCCATTGCCAAGGACATCATCGCCCGCATGTCCGGCAAATTCGATCCAAGCAAATTCGAGGATCGTTACGAAAAGGCGCTCAAGGAGCTCATCGAGGCCAAGCGTACCGGCGCCCCGGTGCACGCGACCGAGGCTCCCGAGCCGAGGCCGACGCCCAATCTCATGGACGCCCTGCGCCGCAGCCTCGAGCTCGGGCCACCTGCCCCACGGGCGCGTGGCCGCCGCGCGCAGGCTGCAACTCAGGCGGCCCGGCGGCGCGGTAACGGCAAAGCGGCGGCACGGAGGGCTTCGTGAGCGCTGACCTGCGCGATTACGCTGCCAAACGGGATTTTTCCAGGACGCGCGAGCCGCGGGGCCGGAAAGGCGAGTCGACTCGAACCGACCTGCAGTTCGTGGTTCAGAAACACGCAGCACGGCGGCTGCACTATGATTTGCGGCTGGAGCTTGATGGCGTTCTGAAGAGCTGGGCCGTCACAAAGGGCCCGAGCCTCGTGCCTGGCGAAAAGCGGCTCGCCGTTCACGTCGAGGACCATCCTCTGGAATACGGCGATTTCGAGGGGAGAATTCCGGAGGGTGAATACGGTGCCGGGGAGGTCATCGTGTGGGACCGCGGTACCTGGCACCCAGAAGGCGACCCGCACAAAGGCTATGCCAAGGGCCACCTCGACTTCACGCTCAAAGGAGCCAAGCTCAAAGGTCGTTGGCATCTGGTCCGGATGCGCAGGCGTGCCGGTGAGAAGCAGGAAGGCTGGCTGCTGATCAAGTCCGACGACGATGCCGCACGCAGTCCCGGAGATCCGGACATTCTCGAAGAGCAGCCCGAGTCGGTCATCAGCGGCAGAACGATCGAGGATATCGCTGAGCAGGAAACCGATCTGCCGGACTTCATCGAGCCATGCCTCGCAAAGCTCGCCGACAGCCCACCATCCGGCAGCAAATGGGTGCACGAGGTCAAATTCGACGGTTATCGCATCCAGGTGCGCAAGAGCGGCGACAAGGTCGAGCTCCTGACCCGGAAGGGTCTCGATTGGACGGAGAAATTCGGCTCCCTTCCGAAAGCCTTCAATCGCATTTCGGCCCGATCGGCCGTTATCGACGGCGAGCTCGTCGTCGAGGAGGCATCCGGCGCATCGAGCTTCGCAGCCCTGCAGGCCGCACTGAAGGAAGGCCGCTTCGGGGAGCTCAGGTATTACGCGTTCGACCTGCTTTTTCGCGATGGAGCAGATCTGCGCGATCGCCCATTGCTGGAACGCAAGAAGCAGCTGTCGGAGATTCTCGCGGGCCTCCCCGAGGCCAGTCCCATCAGGCTGAGCGAGCATTTCGAGACGGAAGGCGCCACTCTGCTCAAGCACGCCTGCCGCATGGGGCTCGAAGGCATCGTCTCGAAGCGGATCGACAAACCTTATCGCTCCGGGCGGGGCACGGATTGGATCAAAACGAAATGCGTTGAACGGCGGGAGTTCGTGGTGATCGGCTTTTCGCCGTCGACCACGACCCGGCGCGCCATCG
Source organism: Hyphomicrobiaceae bacterium (assembly GCA_036380915.1). Classification (GTDB taxonomy): domain Bacteria; phylum Pseudomonadota; class Alphaproteobacteria; order Rhizobiales; family Hyphomicrobiaceae; genus ZC4RG25. The sequence continues at coordinate 25,353 of DASVDU010000269.1, forward strand.
GCGCCCTCGCCATCGGCGACTACGATCGCGGCAAACTTCGCTATCGGGGCCGGGTCGGAACAGGGTTTACTGAAGAGACAAGCCGCATGCTGTTTCAGCTGCTGGATCCCTTGCGGCGCTCTCAACCTCCTCTTGAAGAAATACCGGCAGGCGAGCGGCGGCGCGGGATCAGATGGGTCGAGCCCAAGGTCGTGGTCGAGGTCGAGTTCCGGACATGGACCGAAGCAGGGCTCGTCAGGCACGCGGTTTACGGCGGATTGCGCGAGGACAAGCCCGCCGAGGAGGTGACCGCCGAAAAACCGGCTCGATCGAAAACGGCGGACCCTCCCGCCCATGATTTCGACGAGAGCAAACTCACGCACCCGGAACGCTTGTTGTGGCCCGACGCCGGAATCACCAAGCTGGGTCTGGCCGAATATTATGCCGACATCTGGCAATGGATTGCTCCGCATATCGTGGGACGCCCCCTCAGCCTGGTGCGCTGCCCGGAAGGGATCGGGCAGAGCTGTTTTTTTCAGAAGCACGCCTGGGCCGGCATTGATTCCGCCATCCGCCGGTTCCGTCTGGAGGGGGAAGATGAGGATAGTCTCTACATCGAAGATCTCGACGGTCTCATCGGTTTGGTGCAGGCAAGCGTTCTCGAAATCCACCCCTGGGGCAGTACGGTTGCAGATGTCGAGCGCGCTGATCGGATGATCTTCGATCTCGATCCGGGCCCCGGCCTTTCGTGGGGCGATGTCATCGATGCCGCGTCAGAGCTTCGGGATCTGCTGCGGGAAACTGGAAATCTCCAAAGCTTTGTCAAACTGACTGGTGGCAAGGGATTGCACGTCGTCGTCCCGCTCCGTCCGGCGGCGGACTGGGATGCCGTGAAAGCATATTCACAAAGTGTCGCGGAGCACATGGCTCGGCGGAACCCGGACCGCTTTACTGCGTCCATAGCCATGCGCACGAGGAACGGACGCATTTTCGTCGACTATCTTCGCAATGGCCGTGGTGCCACGGCGGTCGCGGCGTACTCGACGAGGGCTCGTGCGGGAGCGCCTGTTGCGGCTCCGGTCGAGTGGAACGAACTTCGTGCCGGGGTCGGACCAGCCGCCTACACGCTGATCAATCTGCCGGCCCGTATCCGGCACCTCGACCGCGATCCTTGGGCCGGAATTGGGAAGATCGAACAAACACTCCCTGAACCGATGGAAAAGGGAAGCGCACGTGCGGCTGGCCGGCAAGTCAAGGCTACGAAACGCAAGCCGCGCAATACTGGAACCTGATGAGATCTACCGGGTTTCGACAATTAAAATGACAGTGGTGTTCAGAAAAGATGACCCAAGAGAAAAGCTTAAACCGCTCCGTCCTGCACTTGCTCTATAGGGCGATGCAGTGTGCCTCGAACATGTTCGAGAGCGAAATCACGGTGATGACGCCTCGGCAGTTCGCGGTCTTGGCGGCACTGGACGGCCTCGAAGGGGCCTCCCAAGCCGAGCTGACCAAGCATACGGGCATCGACCGGTCCACGCTTTCGGAGGTCGTGCAGCGCATCCTGGCCAAGGGCTTCGTTGTCCGTCGCAGGAGCACTACCGACCGTCGCGCCTACACGGTCAAGCTGACGCGCTCCGGCCGTTCCAAATTGTCGGCCGTCCGGCCGGCCGTGGAGCGGGTCGATGAGCAGATCCTCAGCATGATACCAGCCCGGCAGCGGGACGCGTTCGTAACGGCGCTGACGGCTCTGACCGAGGCTTGTGAAAAGCGGATGCGGGGCGAAGAGTAAGACGTCTCAAGTCGCTTGCTCGGGCGAGCTAGCGCCGACGCCGGCGCGCGCCCCCATCCGATGAGCCCCTCCCATCGCCCCGAGCTCCATACCAGGCCCCTCTTTCTGATCTTCCAGAAGAGTTCCGGGCAACCTCCGCCGCCCTTGGAGCATTTCGGAACATTTTCAACTCGGGCGCACAAGGAGGACCGGGCGGCGATCGGGAAGGTCCGGCCGGAACATTGCGCTCCAGACACGCGTTCCATTTCGCGAACCGGTCCATTGTCAAGGGAGAGTCGTCGATGCCTATGCGCCGGAACATTTTCGACCCGCTTCAGGACATCAAACGGGAGCTCGACCAGGTCTTCGATCGCTTTCTGGGCGAGGGCTTTGCACCGTCGCCCGCGCAGACGGGCGAGATGGGAATGATTTCTCCCAACGTCGACGTCTGCGTGGAGGGCGATACCCTTCGGATCGATGCAGACCTACCCGGTGTCGAGCCCGAGGATGTGGAATGCACGCTCAAGGAAGGCGTGCTGACGATCAAGGGCGAGCGCCGCCCGAAACGGGCAGGGGAGGGGGATGGAAGCCGCCGGCGTGAGCGCAAGTTCGGGCGGTTCGAGCGGGTAATTGAGCTGCCCGAAGGCGTCGACGAGGAGAGCATGGAAGCGCGCTTCGACAAGGGCGTGCTGACGATCACCGCTCACATGAAGCCCGGCTTTGGCCGACCGAAGCGGATCCGGATCGCGGGAAAGGGAGCGAGCCAGGGGACTGGCACCCAGCAGCAATCGGCAACGGCTCAGCCGGGTTCGAGCCAGCAGACCCAGAGCGATAAGCCTGACCAAGGAGCGCAGGCTGGTCAACAGACCCGTCCGGCCAACGGGCAATGACGCGGATGCCGACGGCGTCGCCTGCCGTGCTCGAATCGCGGCTGGGCCGGGATGTTACTCGTAAGAACTGGGGAAGAAGGAGAGATAAAGGATCGCCAGCACGAGGACGGCGATCCCAAACGACAGGATGAGGACACGCAGGTTGGCACGGTTGCGGCTGCCCTGGCGAGCTTCGACGGGCGTTCGCTGAACCGCCCGCTCCTCGTCGTCATGATGTGGACTGTGATTTGCCATGCTTGTTGAAGCACTTCCGAGTGAAAGCGGGCGACTACCGCCGCTGGGACACAGGCCCACGGCCTCTGGCGGATCATCGATGCTGATGACCAGTCCTGGTCAGGCTGCCCGGCGGGATCTCTGATCGAAGAAAAGCGCCTGGCTTATCGTCACACGCAGGGTTTCAGGCTGGTACGGCTTGGTGATCAGGAATGTGGGTTCCGGCTTCTCGCCGGTCAGAAGCTTCTCTGGATATGCCGTGATGAAGATCACCGGTACCTCGAACGATCCGAGCAGATCATTGACCGCGTCCAGCCCGGAGCTCCCGTCCGCCAGCTGAATGTCGGCCAGCACTAGACCCGGGCGCTGCTTGGCAATTGCTTTGCGCGCCTCGTCCCTCGTACGTGCCACGGCGATGACACGATGGCCAAGCTCCTCGAGAATCTGCGTCAGATCCATTACGATCAGCGGCTCGTCCTCGATGATCAAGGCGTCCGTTGCGACCTGACGGGCGATCTCCTCGCC
>DASVDU010000270.1:0-4262 GCA_036380915.1 Hyphomicrobiaceae bacterium
GGGCTGGACAGGCAAGCTCTGGGCCATGCAACAGGGCCTCCAGCACGCGACGGAACGGGGGACCTCGCCCGATTACATCCTGTTCGTCGACGCCGACATCGTGCTCGCCCCCGACATCGTGCAACAGCTTGTGAACCTCGCCGAGCGCCGTCGTACTGCTCTCGCGTCATTAATGGCCAAGCTGCGCTGCGAGAGCCTGCCTGAGCGGATGCTCATCCCGGCCTTCGTCTTCTTTTTCCAGAAACTCTATCCATTTTCCTGGGTCAACCGCGCCGACTGTCCGACCGCCGGCGCCGCGGGCGGCTGTATGCTGGTCCGCCGCGCTGCGCTGGAAGACGCGGGCGGGCTGCGAGCCATCCGCTCGGCTCTGATCGACGACTGCGCGCTCGCTCGTCTCTTGAAGCGGCAAGGCCCGATCTGGCTCGGCCTGTCGCGCGACGTGGTCAGCCTGCGCCCCTATCCCGGCTTCAACGATATCCGGCGCATGGTCACGCGGACCGCGTTCGCGCAGCTCGGCTATTCGCACTGGCAGCTGGCGGCCGCTGTTCTGGCAATGTCGGTGGCTTATTTGGCGCCTCCCATTGCGGCTTTCGCTGGCCACGGCGCGACGCAGTTTGTCGGCGCGGCAGCCTGGGCGCTGATGGCCTTCATGTTTCTGCCGACGCTCCGCTCTTATGGCGTGAGCCTTCTCTGGGCACCCGCGTTACCCCTCATAGCAGCGCTCTATACGGCCTTCACCTTGGAATCGGCAGCCCAGAGCTGGCGAGGGCACGGCGGCTCCTGGAAGGGCCGCTTCCAGTCAATTCCGATCAGGGGTCATCACTCACCATGATGAATGCGACGGCCCCTAAGCCAAGCAAAACCCACCGCGACGAGAATTTTCCCGTGGCGTCATGGGTCGTCCGCGCCGAGCATCGCCCGATCATCCTTGCCTTCTATCGTTTCGTCCGGACGGCCGACGACGTCGCCGACAATCCTAACCTGCAGCCGGCCGAAAAGCTGGCCATGCTCGACCGGCTCGAAGCCGCACTCCTCGGACGGAGCACGGAAACGGACGCGAGCGCCGAGCCGCTGCGCATCATCTTACGCGAGCGTGAGCTGTCCCCTGCTCATGCCCTCGAGCTGATCGAAGCCTTTCGCCTCGACGTCCGCAAATCGCGGTATGCGAGCTGGTCCGAGCTCATGGACTACTGCCGGCTTTCAGCGATGCCCGTCGGCCGCTTCGTGCTCGACGTGCACGGCGCGCCGGCCGCGCTCTGGGCCTACTCCGATCCTCTGTGTGCGGCCTTGCAGGTGATCAACCACCTGCAGGATTGCGCTGCCGACTACAAGGCGCTCGACCGGGTCTACATCCCCCTCGATGTCCTGAGCCGGCACGGGGCCTCTGTTGCCGATCTCGCCGCCCCGCGTGCAAGCACAGGCTTGCAGAGCTGCTTGCGGGAGCTTGCCGCGCGCGCCGGTGAGCTCGTTGACGCGAGCGCGCCCCTCCCGCGCGGCCTGGACTGGCGGCTCGGCATTGAGGTCGCGACGATTCAGCAGGCCGCGACCAGGCTCGTCGCGCTGTTGAGCCGCCGCGATCCGCTCTGTCAGCGCGTGCACCTGCGCAAGGCGAACTTCGCAGCCGCATTTCTATCGGCACTGTTCGGAGAGGCCGCAGCTCGCCTGCGTCGCCGTCCGGCCGCCGCCGCGCGAGAAACGGAGCCGGCCCGATGACCATCGCCGTCGGCTATCAGCCGCACCTCGGGAATTCGCCCAACAACAGCTCGTTCTATCTTGCCCTGCGGGTGCTGCCCGCCGCGAAACGGGAGGCCATGTATTCCGTCTACGGCTTCTGCCGGGCCGTGGACGACGTGGCGGACAGCGATACGGACCCGGAGCGCCGATTGACGGTCCTCGCGCGCTGGCGCGAGGAAATCGACCACCTCTACGGCCGCGAGCGCCACTCCCGTCTCGAAACCCTGCGGAATGCGATCGTGCATTTCGGTCTGGAGCGCCGGGATTTCCTCGCGATCATCGACGGGATGGAAATGGATGTCAGAGGCGAGCTGTGGGCACCTGACTGGCCCCAGCTCGAGCTTTATTGCGACCGGGTTGCGAGCGCCGTCGGCCGGCTGTCGGTGCGCATCTTCGGCTTGGATGATGACCACGGGCTGCCGCTCGCTCACCATCTCGGACGCGCCCTGCAGTTGACCAACATCCTCCGTGATCTCGATGAGGACGCGAGCCTTGGGCGGCTCTACCTGCCGCGGGAGGCGCTCGAGGCAGCAAGCATCCGCAGTCCCTACGCGGATGCGTTGGACCATCCGTGCCTGGATGATGCTTGCCAACTGGTTGCCCAACGTGCCCTTCACCACTTCGAGGCAGCGGACGCCGTGATGGAGCGCTGCCCGCGCTCCCTTGTCCGCACACCGCTGATCATGGCGACGGTCTACCGCTCGATCCTGGCTCAGCTCTTGGCGCGGGGCTGGCAGCCGCCGCGGACACGAATCTCGACCAGCCGGGTGCGAGCGATCGCCGCGGTCCTGCGCTACGGGCTGTTTTGATGTCGGGCACGGTTCACATCGTCGGCGCAGGGTTGGCCGGGTTGAGCGCCGCCGTCCGGCTCGCCGGCAGTGGCCAGCGCGTCAAAGTCTACGAGGGTGCGCCACAAGCGGGCGGGCGCTGCCGGTCCTATTTCGACCTCCTCCTTCAACGCACCATCGATAACGGCAACCATCTTCTGCTGTCGGGCAATAGCTTGGCGCTCGACTATCTCGCCCGTATCGGTGCCGCGCATGAGCTGAAGGGCCCGGCAGATGCTGTTTTCGATTTCGCCGACATCGGAACGGGGAAGCGCTGGACGCTGCGGCTTGATCCAGGCCTCTTCCCGCGCTGGATTCTGGACCCGGACCGGCGAGTCCCCGGCAGCCTGCTCCGCGAATATATCGCGCCGATCAGGCTCATCGGTGCGGGCCCGTCGGCCCGGCTATCGGACGTGATGACCTGCTCGGGTCCGCTCTATGATCGGCTCTGGCGGCCGCTGCTGCTCGCTGCACTCAATACCGAGCCGGCAGAGGCTTCAGCCCGGCTCGCTTGGCAAGTGCTCCGCCGGACCATCGGTGCGGGCGGGCGCGCCTGCCTGCCCCTCATCGCGCAGCATGGATTGTCGGCGGCATTCATCGATCCCGCACGCGAGTTCCTGGCAAAGCACAACGCCGACGTGGCTTTCGGAAAGGCGCTTCGCGCCATTGCAGTCGGGTCAGGACGGGCGCAAGCCCTCGCGTTCGATCGGGCGCGCGTCACTCTGAATGCGGAGGACGCCGTCATTCTGGCGGTGCCGCCGCGCGTGGCCGCGGCCCTTCTGCCCGACCTCGACACGCCGAATGCCTTCAGCGCCATCGTGAATGCGCATTTCGCGATCACTCCGCCGGAGCACCTTCCACCCGTTCTCGGAATCGTCGGTGGCTTGAGCCAATGGCTCTTTGCCTACGACGACCGGCTTTCGGTGACCATCAGTGATGCCGGCCACCTCCTGGCACAGGATCGCGCCGAGCTGGCCGCCGCAATCTGGCACGAGGTGGCGCGCTTGACCGGCCTGCCAGAGCAACTGCCGCCGTGGCAGATCGTGAAGGAGCGGCGGGCAACGATCAGGGCTACGCCGGAGCAGGAAGCAAAACGCCCGGCCCAGCAAACGCCCTGGGCCAATCTCGTTCTCGCCGGCGACTGGACGGCGACGGGGCTGCCCGGGACCATCGAGGGCGCAATTCAGTCAGGCTACCAGGCAGCCGCAATCATTGCGAAGCGTCAGCAATGCCGCTCCATGCATGTGCTGGAGGAGGCCGATGGATAGACGAGCGATCAGCCGAGGTGATGTTTCGGGGCCGCCACTGCTCGTCGATGTGAGCGCAGCAGTGGAAAAGGCGGCGCAGGCGCTTATCGAGCTGCAGCAGGCAGACGGCCATTGGTGCTTCCAGCTCGAAGCGGACGCGACCATCCCATCCGAATACGTGCTTCTTACGCACTACCTCGGCGAGGAGCCGAAGCCCGGGCTCGAGGGAAAAATCGCCTCGTATCTTCGTCGCATCCAGGAGAGCCACGGCGGCTGGCCGCTGTTTCATGGCGGCAAGCTCGACGTCAGCGCCAGCGTGAAGGCCTACTTCGCGCTCAAGATGATCGGGGATCCGCCAGATGCCCCCCACATGGTCCGCGCCCGTGAAGCCATTCTCGCCGCGGGTGGAGCCGCAAGAAGCAACGTCTTTACGCGCTTTCTGCTCGCACTCTAC
>DASVDU010000271.1:0-7944 GCA_036380915.1 Hyphomicrobiaceae bacterium
CCTGCTGCTCCACGGCCACTGCCACCAGAAATCGTTCAACGCGATGCCGGCCGTCACCAAGGTACTTTCCCAGGTGGAAGGGCTTACGGTCGATGTGGTCCAATCGAGCTGCTGCGGCATGGCTGGTGCGTTCGGCTATGCGGCGGAGACGTACGATATCTCAATGGCGATGGGTGAGCTGTCATTGCTGCCGGCGGTGCGCAAGGCGGAGGCCGATTGCGCCATCGCTGCCGACGGCTTCTCCTGCCGGCATCAGATCAAGGACGGCACTGGCCGCCAGGCACGCCACGTTGCGCTGGTGCTCCGCGATGTGCTCGCCGCATCAGAAGGCTGAGAGAGCTGGCGCCCAGGTTCAAAAGGGGGATGACTCAGAGGACGCCAAAGAGATACAAGAGTAAAATCACCGAGATCGGCACGCCAAAGAGCCATAGGACAACGCCTTTCATGCAGCCTCTCCCGGTTGTGAGTCCTGGATGCTGAATCCTCGCCCAGCATTGCCAAGACGAACTCCGTGGCAGGCAAGTGGTTCCCCGCTTCATTTACATTTGCGTTGTGAGCGTCTTCGCGCATGCAGAGGCTGAGTACGCCGTGCTGCCCGCAAACAGCTCGTATTCTCGGGCCGCAAAGTAGGCGCCGAAACTCAATTGGCAGTGCCCCATTCCAAATTTTGCTCGGATGCGCGCGTCGAGAGCACAACAGATTTTCTCGATCATCAAATTGCGCATCGAAGCGTTGACATCGTCGCGCCACGTGCCACTGATAGCGCACAGCGTGCTTGCTTTCGGCATGCGGAACGGCTCGGCGTCCATGGCGGTTTGCGGCGTACGAGCAGACAAGGAGACGGGCACGCCCTGTGGGAGGCCCGATTCAGCCGGACGGCGGGGAGCTGCCCCGCGAATTGGGCCGGCATTTGGCTGGAGGAGACGACAAATGAAAAACTGGGCACGAGCCTTGACGATCGGCATTGGCATCGCCGCCGCTGGGGCGGCGCTCGCACCATCAAATGCTTCCGCCGCCGACAAATATCCTTCGAGACCCATCGAGTTCATCGTGCCGTGGGGGCCGGGCGGTGGCGCCGATCAGCTGGCGCGGCTGACAGGCAAGCTGCTGGAGCCGGAAATCGGCACCTCGGTGCCCGTCGTCAATGTTCCGGGCGCGACAGGCGGCACCGGGATGGCGAAGCTGCTCGCGGCGCCCGCCGATGGTTATTCGATGGCCATCTACATCGCTGACAGCCATGCATTGCTGGCGGGCCCCGAGCCGCGCTGGCAGATGGATGACATCACGCCGGTTGCCGTGATGATCCAGGGGCCGTCATTCATTTTCGTGGCTGATAATAGTCGCTTCAAGAGCTGGGCTGATTTCGAGAAAGAAGCCAAAGAGAAACCGGGAACGCTGAAAGTTGCAACGCTCGGCTTCGGCAGTGTCGATGACTACACGCTGCGTTATCTCGAGGGAAAAGGCATCAAAGTGGTCCAGGTGCCTTTCTCCAAGCCCAGCGAGCGTTACGTTTCCATTCTCGGCGGGCATGCCGATGCTCTCTACGAGCAGGCAGGTGACGTCGGGCAGTTCCTCAAGAGCAAGCAGATGCGGCCGCTGATAATATTCGGCGAGAAAAGGCATCCGGACTTCCCCGATACGCCGAGTTCATACGAGTTGGGTTACGAGGTGGCCCTGCCGCAGTTCCGCTCGATCGTCGTTCGCTCGGGCACGCCGGAGGAACACGTCAAAGTTCTCTCCGAAGGGCTGGCAAAGGTTGCGGCGACGGAAGAATTCAAAAAGTTTTTATCGGACCAGTTTGCCGACCCGAACAGCTTCATCGATGCGTCCCATGCGGGTGAGTTCATCAAGAAGCAGCTTGAGGACATGAAGAAGCTCGCGGGCGCCAAATCCTGATCGGGTCCGATGTGGCCGCTGACCGTGCTCGCTGCTCCTGGGCGGCGGGCACAGTCATGAATTGAGGTCGCGTGAAATGCGCGCGACCGGCGGACGATTCTTCAAACGGGATTTCTTGGAATGGCGCAGCGAGTGAAGGCCGCGCTCCCCTATGTTGTGGGGCTCGCCATTGCGGCAGTGCTTTATCACATGGCCGGCACGATCAGCTATCCGGCCAGACCGGGCCAGCTCGGTCCCGATTTCTGGCCGCGGCTTGCCATCGCGATCATCGCGATCGTCTGCATATATGAAATTTCCCGGCTGATCATCGTCGGGTCGGCCCACAACAGCGTGCAGGGAATCGCAGAGCATCTGGAAGCCGAGGAGCTCGATGAGGAACCAGGACGTGCGAACGCGAGCTCGCGCATTTACATGCTTCTTGGTGGGTTGGCGCTGACGTTTGCTTATGCCGTCCTGGTTCCGATCCTCGGGTTTCTGCTCGCTTCCTACATCTTCCTGGTCGTGTTCATGTACCTCGGCGGCAATCGCAATCATCTCGCCATTTGGGCCTCGAGCACGATCGGAATTCTGGTCTTCGCCTTCATTTTCCTGAAGGTTGTCTACGTTTCCCTGCCCAGGGGCGTGCCACCGTTCGAACAGGTCACGCAATTCATCATGGACCTGTTTCAAATCAGCTAGTGGCCCGATCGAGAAAGCTCGCCGAAGCGTGATGAGCTTGAAGCCATTTTCGGACACTGAAAGGCGAAACTGGAATTTTGCAGGGTCGCTGGTTGGTTGGGATCGACAAACGGGCTGAAAGAGATGACACGCGCACACGCAATTTTCTTCGTTGGCAAATCAAACGGCGCCTGAGGATACGCGAATGCTCGAAATTTTCACTCAGCTCGGTGCCGGTTTCATCAACTGCATGAGCCCCGCCAACCTGCTGATGCTGGTGGTCGGCATTGTCGTCGGCCTGCTGGTGGGGGTGCTGCCGGGGCTGACGCTCGTGATGGGCGTTATTCTTGTGCTGCCGTTCACGTACCAAATGGACATCACGGCAGCCATCGTGCTGCTGACGGCCATGTACGTGTCCGGCACCTACGGCGGCGCCTTCACGGCCATTCTTTTCCGCATTCCCGGTGAGCCGCTCGATGTTCCCATGCTGTGGGACGGCTATCCCATGGCGCAAAAGGGCCGCGCGGCCGATGCCCTCGGCTGGACACTGATGGCGGCGCTTGGTGGCGGCTTCGTCTCGGCGATCGTGATGGTGCTCCTGACGCAGCCGGTAGCGACGTTTGCTCTCAAGTTCTCGACGCCAGAGTATTTCGCCATCGTCCTGTTCGGGCTGGCGAGCGTCATCGCGCTCGGCCGCGGGGCGCTGCCGAATGCGTTCCTATCGCTCGGCATCGGGCTGCTGATCGCGAGCGTCGGAACGGACGTCATTTACGGCAGCTACCGCTTCACCTTCGGCTCGCCGATCCTGGCGGACGGCATCGAGTTCCTCGTCGTCATGGTCGGCGCCTACGGCGTCGGTGAGGTCTTCAGCCGGCTGGAGCAGGGGTTTGCCACCAAGCCCGTCGAGCAGATTTCCGAAACCTCGACAAGGCTCCCTTCGTTCCGCGAGCTCTTCGCGTTGCGCTGGATGTTCCTGCGCTCAAGTCTTCTCGGGAACATCATCGGCGTGGTGCCCGGAGCTGGAGCGACCATCGCCTCCTTCGTTTCCTACGGGGTCGAGGCACAATACGGGAAGCGGCGGAAGGAAATGGGCACTGGCATCCCCGAAGGCATCGTTGCGCCGCAGGCCGCCTCGACGGCGTCGGTGGGCGGCGCGCTCGTGCCGCTTCTGGCGCTCGGCATCCCGGGCAGCGGCGCGACGGCCGTCATGCTCGGCGCGTTCATGCTGCAGGGGGTGCAGCCGGGGCCGCAGATCCTGCTTACGTCTTCGGGGATGGTCTACACGATTTTCGCCTCGGTCTTTCTCGGCATCGCGCTGATGTGCGTGCTCGGGTTCTATTTCATCCGCATGCTCGTGAAGGTTCTCGATTTTCCGGAGGCGATCGTTTCGGCCTTCGTCATGCTGCTGTGCTTCATCGGCGCCATGTCGATCCGCAACAACCTGACGGATCTCTGGCTGATGCTCGCGTTCGGAGTGATCGGCTACCTGCTCGAGCGATTTCGCTTCCCGATTGCACCGATGGTGCTCGGCGTGATCCTTGGGCCGATTGCCGAGGAGGCGTTCATGAACACGATGATCAGCTTCGGCAACGACTGGACGGTCTTCTTCACCCGGCCCATTTCGGGCAGCATCATGGCCGCCGTGATCATCACACTTCTGCTTCCCTTCCTCGGCCGGCTCCTGCGGCGGTCGCAGGCGCGCACGGCGTCCAGCGAGGCGAGTTGAGTGAAGCTTCGAAATTTCTGGAGATTTTTCGATTTAGGCTGAAGCACACCGCCGCGGCCGAAATCTTCCTTCCCGGAGGGGAGGCGGCGTTGGCCGTCGCGCCAGCCGTGCAAGCCTTGACCCGGGCTCGGAAGAAGAGCGGGGACGGCAGTCTTGCCTTATCTCACGCTTATAGCTTTTTCCGAATTTGGGTGAGCACGGCAGCAGCAGGGCCGGGTGAGGGGTTGTGACAGCTGCCACTGGCAGAACCCCTCTCCCCACCGCGAGAGGGAGAGAGGACGCAAGCTTGGCCTAGTGCTTCCATTTACATCGGTAATGATCAGGTCCGGGGTTCAGCGCGCGCCCAAGCGCTGCAATCGCTCGACGGCTTCGGCAGTGCCGAGCTCACGGGCGCGCTCGTACCACTTGCGCGCTTCTTCAGGATCGGGCTCGACGCCGCCCAGGACGTTCCAGTTCGCAAGCTCTTCCGGATCATAGGTGGCCGCGAGCGCCAAAGCGGCGGGGCCCCAATTGAGCTCGGCAGCCTTCTCGTAGAAGAGGCGTGCGACTGTCACATTACCGTTGGCCAGGCTTTCGTCGCCCCGATCCATGTAAATGAGAGCCTGCTCCCGGTCCTCGGCGGGGATGTCAGGCGGTGGCGGAACGGGTGGCTGCAGAGGAAGCCGCGCGGGTACCGATCCGAGGGCATCTCCCGCCGGGCTGAGCGCGGCAACATTGGCCCCCGCTTGACCGCCCGCCGCCTGGCTCGCCGCCGGCGTGATCGCGGAAGCCGGCGCAATCAGCAGGGTCGCTTTCACCTCGCTCAGGATACGGCCGTCGATTGCGACGAGAGAAATCGTGATGTCAGCCTTGCCAGATGCACCAGCTGGCGTTGCGATTTTCAGCCGCGGCAGGCCACTCAGCGGAATGGCCCAGGCCCCGGCGGCTATGGCGTGACCCTCGGATAGCGTGGCCGTGCTCGGCAGGCCGCGGATTCTCAGGAAAGTCTGCTTCGGAATGGCCTCGGCCGGGCCGATCTGAATTGGGAAAGGCGTCTCGATGGCGGGCTCCGCAAGGACCACCGAGGCGACGTTGATGATCGGCTTCGTCTGCGCATCGACGGGAGCTCTGACCGCCGGAAGACCCAACAGTCCGATCATTGTCATTGCCAGAACGAACTGCTTCAGCCCAGTGCCAGTCGTCCGTTGGTCCTTCGGCGCATTCCCCAGTGACGCCATCGGTTCCCTCCCGCCGAGTTGGCCGTTTTACCTCCTCAACCGCGCTTATTCTTGTTCTGTAGCGGCGGCCTTATTGCCGGGCTTGTCGCCTGGCCCTTTGCCTGCTCCACGCGAGAAACTCCTGGAATAGACGCTCCTGCTCGGCGCGATCATTTGGTGCGACGCGCGCGGCTTGGGACCGGGCAAGGTCCGGATCGATGCCTGCTGCGGCAGTCGCCGGCTGCATCTGATCGAGCAGCCTTTGCGCAACGAAATAGCGGTTCCAGCCCGGCACGTTGGCTGCCAGATTGATCTCTTTCCATTTCGGATGGTACGGCGGTTTCCTCAGCGTGTCGAAATGCGTGAAATAGCGCTCGATGAAGCGTTCGACGCGGCGATGCCGGTCGTGCCCCTCGGGCCAGTTGTAGACCGCGAGGACGACGGGAATGCCGATCGTATCGATCTTCTCACCCGGCTCGAACAGATTGGGGTAGTCTTCGTATCCCAAGGTCGAGGGCACGTAATAATCGGCGAATTTTTCTCCGTACTCGACCGGCAGGAAGTGCCCGACATCGGACGTCAGGTTCGCGAACAGGATGTTCGGCTTGCCCACGGTATGCAAAATCGCGGCAATCTCGCCTGTCTTCATCTTCTCGATTGCGATTGCGTTGTTGATGAAGACAGGCTCGACCTTGATTCCAAGCCGCGAGAACAGAATGGGGCCCGTCACCGTCGGGCCTGCGCCCCTCGTATGGAAGCCGACCTTTTTTCCCTCGAGATCCTTGAGTGACTTTATGTCGTGGCGCGCGAACACATGCAGCTCGCCGACGTACATCTGCGAGATGTAATTGATGCGCTGCTCGAGATTGGCGGCCCTTCTGTTCCGCTTGAACTCGTCGAAGACATCGGCATGCGTGATCGCCATGTCGATGCCCTTGAGGTAGAGCAGATCGCTCAGGTTCTCCGCGGCACCGTATGTGATTATCGGGAGCACACGGAGATTGTCGCCGTCGTCCAATGCCTTTGCGAGCTCGGCGGCAAAACGGGAGAAGGTCCCTTCGAGCAGGCCGCTTGCAATGGAGACCGTCCAGGCATTGGTGCGGGCCACTATCGCAGCCTCACCTGATGCCGCAGCTGTCGGCACCGTGCGCGCTTGCGCAACATCAAACGGTTGCGGCGTTTGCGCCCAGGCATTTCCGGCAACGAGGGGCGCTAAACTGATCGCTCCCGCAACCCACACTAGCAAGCCACGCACGGACACGTCTCCCGTCTGAATGTTTAGGTGCTGCCTTCAGGCATAAGAGAGGTCTGAATTGGGCCATATTATAGCAGACGAGGCACTGGCGTGAAATCAAAGCTTGCCGATCGTCCCTCAACGGAGATGGCGGAGTAGGATCAAAGGCTTATGTCCGTTATCGGACATTGCCATTATTGCGTCCGAATGTAGTTGGTCGGCTTGTGTCGCTACTTGGAATTGAACTAAGCCTCAGCTCTCATCCAAGTACTGGCGGACCTTGCGCTCTTCCCACCTTCTGACGAAATTCGGTGTGCTGCCGAAGATGGCAGCCGCATGGGCGAGGACGCCGATACCCCAGCCCAGGAACACCCATTGCACCCACCAGCCACCGCTCGTCGTGGCATCGACGATAAAGAGCACAGAAAGCACCACGACGAAGATCGCGAAATGAATATAGAAGCCCTTGATTTCGGAAACGCGCTCCTTCGCACGCTGAATCCGCTCTTCCTGCGTCGGCTGGCTTGCGGATTGGTCGGCAGCCATCGTCCTGTACCTCCGCGCCTGGTCATGCCTGCAGCCGGACGATGTCGCGCCGGCTGCATCGTGCCTGTTCGACCTGAGCCTAGTACGAGGTCGGCGTCAGGAATAGTTGATGGCGACGCACTCATTATAGCGACGCCACCAGTAGCGAGAGCCGGTGAGGTACGCCCGCCGCCTCAGCCATTCGCAATTGGCGTAGTAAAGGCCAGGGCCGATCCAGACTCCGCCCCAGAAATAGCCGGGACGCCAGTGTCCGCGCCGGGCAAATCGCCGGTCGCCTCTCCGGAACTCCCTGCGACCAACGCGAGGTGACGGGCCACGTTCCGCTCTGCCGCGAAACTCGCGCTGGATCGGCGCACCGCCGAAGCCCCGGCCAGGACCGCGCTCGAAGCTCCGGCCCGCTCCTGGTCCCCGGCCGATCGGCCCGCTCTGGAAACCGGGGCTGCGGCCCATCGAGGGACCACCACCCCCTCCTGGGAAGCCGCCCCGCAGGCCAGGGCGGCCAGGGAACCCGCCGCCGCCACGACCTCCACCGAAGCTCGGACCCCCTCCGCCAAAGCGGGGGCCTCCCCCGCCGAAGCTCGGACCTCCCCCACCGAAGCCTCCTCCGCCGATGCCGCGTCCGCCTCCGCCGCCACCGCCGAGCCCACCACCACCCCCTCCAAATCCGCCTCCAAATCCACCCCCGCCAC
>DASVDU010000272.1:0-2164 GCA_036380915.1 Hyphomicrobiaceae bacterium
TGGTCCTCATCGCTCTCGCGCACCAGGCCCTCCGCATCCCACGTCCCGTCAGCGAGGCGACGCAACCCGTCGGAGAAACAACCTGATGGAACTCGTCATTTCCATAACCATCGGCATCCTGGCCGGATCGGGTTTGTGGCTGATCCTGCGGCCACGGACGTTCCAGGTGATCATCGGGCTCTCGCTGCTCTCTTATGCAGTGAATCTCTTCATCTTCGGCATGGGACGGCTGCGTGTGGGCAAGGCGCCGGTGCTCGATGCGACGGTTCCGCCTTACCTCGCGGGCTATGCGGATCCGTTGCCGCAGGCGCTGGTCCTGACGGCCATCGTCATCAGCTTCGCGATGACGGCTCTGTTTCTCGTCGTCTTGCTTGCCGCTCGGGGGCTTTCTGGTAGCGATCACGTCGACAGAGTGGAGCGGGGCTCGTGATTCCGGCGGATCACCTCGTCATAGCCCCGATCATTATTCCGCTCGTGGCAGGCGGATTGATGCTGCTGTTCGAGGGGCGTCGTCGTGAGATCGTTGCAACAATCAATATTGTTGCGACCTTGGCGCTGCTCGCAGTCTCTATCGTCCTGCTCGTCGGAAGCATGGGGGAGGACCCGGCCCGCGCCGTCAAAGTCTATCTTCTCGGCAACTGGCCGGCCGAATTCGGCATCGTTCTGGTGGCCGACAGGCTCGCCGCGCTCATGCTGCTGCTCACGGCAATACTCGGATGTGCGGCGTTGCTGTTCGCCTTGGCCTCCTGGCACCGGGCTGGCAGCTACTTTCACCCGTTGTTCCAGTTCCTTCTCATGGGGCTGAATGGCGCCTTCCTGACGGGCGATCTCTTCAATCTCTTCGTGTTCTTCGAGGTGCTGCTGGCGGCATCCTATGGTCTGGCACTGCACGGCTCGGGGCGCGCACGTGTGCGCTCGAGCCTGCACTACATCGTGATCAACCTGGCTGCTTCATCGTTCTTCCTCATAGGCGTCAGCGTGATCTATGGCACCGCGGGGACGCTCAACATGGCCGCGGTCGCTGAGCGTGTTGCCGCGCTCGATCCCTCCGAGCGGGGGCTCTTCGAGATCGGGGCTTCGATCCTCGGCATCGCCTTCCTGGTGAAGGCTGCGGCATGGCCCCTCGGCTTTTGGTTGCCGCCCTTGTATGCGGCAGCAAGCCCTCCGGTGGCCGCGGTGTTTGCGATCATGACCAAGGTCGGCCTCTACGTGATCCTGAGGGTGGGGTCGATCACCGCCGAGGCCGGTGGCGGCACGTCGCTGTTCTTTGCGGAAGGCGGGCTGTTCATCATCGGTATCGCGACGATATCCTTTGCCGCCATCGGGATGCTTGCATCGCAGGACATGGGGCGTCTTGCCGGATATTCCGTTCTGGTCTCGTCCGGAACGGTATTGGCGGCCATCGGCGTCGGCGGTGCGGGCATGACCAGCGCGGCGCTGTTCTATCTCGTGAGCTCGACGCTGACGGTCGCTGCCTTCTTCCTGCTCGTCGAGCTCGTGGAACGTGGCCGCACGCCTGCTGACGACGTCTTGGCCGTGACCTTGGAAGTCTACGGTGCGGACGACGAAGAAGATGCGGAAGTGGAGAGCGAGGTCGGCATCGCGGTTCCCGCCATCATGGGTGTGCTGGGTGTCGCGTTTCTCGCCTGTGGGTTGCTGCTTGCCGGCCTTCCGCCGCTTTCCGGGTTCGTCGCGAAGTTCGCCATCTTGAGCAACCTGCTCGACCAGCACTGGCTGAATGTTGGCGGCAGCGTTTCAATTCAGGGATGGCTGCTTCTTGCGGTGATCCTGATCTCCGGTCTTACGACCGTTATCGCCGTGACACGTGCCGGGATACGGACCTTCTGGACGTTCACCGATCGCGAGCTGCCGCATGTCCGCGCCACGGAGCTTAGCGCCGTCGGGTTGCTGCTTGTCCTCTGCGTTGGCCTCACGATCCAGGCCGGACCCGTAATGCGGTTCATGCAGACGACAGCCAATGGGCTGGAGCTGGGACGGCCTTATATCGGAGCGGTGACGGGGAAAGCCCAAACCACGCCTGAGCAGCCGGAGCAGACACAATGAAAGCCTGGCTGCCGTATCCACTCATTTCAGTCTTGCTGCTCGCGATCTGGCTGCTGCTCAACCAGAGCCTCGCTCTCGCGCACATTCTGCTGGGCGGAGC
>DASVDU010000273.1:0-4188 GCA_036380915.1 Hyphomicrobiaceae bacterium
CCTCCGGGCTGTCAGATGACCGTGGCTCGTGGCCAGTGCATGGGGGCGATTACAACAGATGTTCAGCACACGCGATGTTGCCGGAGGCTGCAACAGCAGGCCGATGGTAGCGCAGATCCAGATCCGACGGATTCCGTTCGATGCGCCATGGGATTGGCTGGCGGCCGGTTGGCGCGACCTGTGTAGCGTGCCGCAGGTGAGCCTCGCCTATGGCGCGGCTTTCGCTGTCCTTGCCCTCGCGATCGCGGCTGGATTGCTGCAGTTCGGTATGCAATCGCTGATTCTCGCGCTCGCTGGCGGGTTTCTGCTGATCGGTCCCTTGGTGGCAGTCGGATTGTACGAAACGAGCTGGCGGCTGGAGACCGGCAAGCCCATTTCGCTGCGGGAGGTTGCCTTCGCAGGCTTGAAGGCGCCTGGACAGCTCGGCTTTTTCGGCGTGATTCTGACATTCGCGTTCGCCGTCTGGGTCCAGCTCGCATTCTTGATGTTCATGTTGTTCATGGGCAGCCGCGTCCTGCCCCCGGCAAACGAATTCGTGCCGACGCTGCTGTTCACGCCCCACGGACTCGGGTTGTTGGTTGCAGGCACCGTGGTCGGCGGCGTGCTTGCCACCATCATCTTTTCCATTTCCGCCATTTCCGTACCGCTCCTGCTGACGCGCCCGGTCGATGCGGTGACGGCCATGGCGGCGAGTGTCGAAGCCGTCGTGAAGAACCCGAAGCCCATGGCCCTCTGGGCCGCCCTGATTGCAAGCTTCATGGCGCTCGGGACCGCGTCGCTCTTCGTAGGTCTCGCGATCGCCTTCCCGCTCATCGGCCATGCGACCTGGCACGCCTTCCGCAGCCTCGTGGTGCAGAACGAACCTTGAGGAAAAGGTCCCGAGGCCGGACACCTCATCAGCAATTTTCCCGGTGCGAAACCGGGCGCATCCCGGCCCGCGGTGGTTACCGGCACCGTTCGGTGAGGGCCCAGTGGTGAGACGCAAAGCGCCCCAGGCGCTCATCGCTCGATCGCTTGCCGTATATTCCTGCTCAGATCCGCAAGCGGATCATTCCCCTCGAAGCGATCGCGATAAAGCGTCGCCTGAACCAGCAGCAGGAAAGTGACCGGGGTCGTCACCGTCAAGAAAGCACCAATCAGAAATTCGTGCAGGACGAAACGCATCTCCGTCATCGAGAAATACAACATCGACCCCGTCAGGATGCTGAAAAGGCCGAGCGTCGAGCCGAGGGTCGGCGCATGGACGCGCTCGTAGAAGGTTTTGAAATGCAATAGGCCGATTGATCCGATCAGGGCCAGACCCGAGCCGAGGATCAGCAAGACAGAAATCAGCAACGCTGCCCAGAGCGGCAGTTCCTCGATCGTCATTCGATGACCTCGCCGCGCATGAGAAACTTGGCCATGGCCACCGTGGCTACGAACCCGAGCAGGCCGATGACCAGTGCCATCTCGAAATAGATCGTCGCCCCGGAACCGATACCGAAAACCAGGAGAAGCAGCATGGCGTTGACGTACATCGTGTCCAAGGCGAGCACGCGATCCTGTGCCCGCGGTCCCCGCAGCATGCGATAGGCCGTGACTGCCATCGCCAGCGTCAGGAAGATCTTCGCTACGAGCAACGATATCTCCAGGATTAATCCGCTCATTCGAAGATCTCCATCAGTAGCCGTTCGTAGCGCATCTTGATGATCTTCCCCCAATCGTCATCATCGACCAGGTCCAGCACGTGGATCACGAGGATATTCGTCTCGGGGTCGTAGGCGACCCAGCTCGTCCCTGGCGTAGCGGTGATGATGCACGCGAGGGCCGCAAGGCCGTATTGCGAGTGCATCCTGAGCGGGATCCAAACGAATCCGGGCGTGCGGCCGGGTCTGTCCGACAGGATCAGCGAGGCCACACGATAGTTGGAACGAACGATATCCACCACGAGCTCGCAGCATAGCTGCAGGACGGCCATTGGCCGCCTGACGATCAACCGTGGCGTATCGAGCCGCACCAGGAACCACGGACCGATGACGGACAGCGCTCCGCCCAGCAGAATGTGCGCGAGAGCGAGGCTCTGATTGAGCAGCAGCCAGGTCGCGAGCAGCAAAACTGAAATGAGCGGGTAAGGCAGCCAGGCTTTCATTGTGTCCGCTCCGGCTGCTCAGGTGCGGTTTGGGCCTTCCCGGTGACCGCGCTGATATAAGGCCGCCCCAGCTCCAACCCATTGGCTGTCGTCTGCATGAACCGCATCACGGGTCCTGCTTGGATGGTAAGGCCAACGCAGAGGACAAGCAGCAACCCGACGGCGCCAAGCTCAGTGGCGCGCACATGCGGCAGCTCGCGGTCGGTGAACGTCCAGAAGGTCCGTATCCCGGCACGCGTCACGGCGATAACGGTCGTAAGACCGGAGACCAGGATCACCGCAAGAAGCAGCCATCCTTGAATGGAAACGCTGCCGCCGACATTCAGCCAGTGCTGGTCGAGCAGGTTGCTCAAGATGGCGAACTTCGCGACGAACCCGGAGAGCGGCGGAAGGCCGGCAAGCAGCAACGCGCAGGCGAGAAAAGCGACGCCCAGCACACCCATGATGGCGGGAACCGCGATGCCGACCTCGCTTTCCACTTCCGCATCCTCCTCGTCGTCCGCACCGTAGACCTCCAAGGTCACGGCCAAGACGTCGTCAGCGGGCGTGCGGCCACGTTCCACGAGCTCGACGAGCAGGAAGAAGGCAGCCACCGTCAGCGTGGAGCTGACCAGATAGAACAGCGCCGCGCTGGTCATGCCCGCACCGCCGACGCCGATGGCCGCCAACACCGTTCCGGACGAGACCAGAACGGAATATCCGGCAAGACGCCCCATGTCCTGCGATGCCAGCATCCCGATGGCGGCAAAGGATACGGTCGCGATACCAATGGTGAACAGCCCGCCTTCGGCAAAGAAGAGCGACGCGCCGCCGCCGGCCTCGGCCGTGATCGATCCCAGCCTCAGGATGATGTAGAGGCCGACCTTGGTCATGATCGCAAACACCGCGGCCACCGGAGCGCTTGCTGCCGCATACAAGGGCGGCAGCCAGAAGCCGAGCGGCCACGCCGCAGCTTTCACCAGGAAGGCGATGCCGAGGATCGAGGCCCCGATCTCAAAGAGCCCCCGCTCGGAAGGATCGAGCGCGGCAACACGCTCCGCGAGCGCGGCCATGTTGAGCGTCCCCGCGGTGCCATAGATCACGCTGACGCCTATGAGGAAGAACGATGAAGCAGCGAGGTTGATCACGATGTAGTGCAGGCTCGAGCGCACACGTGCGCGCCCCGAGCCGTGCAGCGCCAGACCATAGGACGCCGCCAGGAGCACCTCGAAAAACACGAAGAGATTGAACAGATCGCCCGTGAGGAACGCGCCATTCAGCCCCATGAGAAGGAACTGGAACAACGGGTGGAAATAGCTCCCGGCCCGGTGCCAGGAGGCCAAGGCGAACAGCAGCGCTGCACATCCGAGTATTGCCGTGAGCAGCAACATGAGCGCGGCGAGCCTGTCAGCCACCAGGACGATGCCGAACTCGGCCGGCCAGTTGCCGAGAAGATAGACCCTGACGGCGCGGGCCTGGTCCTCCCCCATACTTTGGACGAGCAGCACGATAGAGACCGCGAGCAGCGCCAAGGTCGCAACGATGTCGATCGTTGCAACGACCTCACGACGCCGCCCCTCGAACAGCAGCATCAATCCGCCTGCCACGAGCGGAATGATGATCGGGGCTATGACCAGGTGATCCGCTGAAATCACGAGCCCCGCTCCACTCTGTCGACGTGATCGCTACCGGAAAGCCCCCGAGCGGCAAGCAAGACGACGAGAAACAGTGCCGTCATCGCGAAACTGATGACGATGGCCGTCAGGACCAGCGCCTGCGGTACCGGATCCGCATAACCCGCGAGGTAAGGCGGGACCGTCGCATCGAGCACAGGCGCCTTGCCCACGCGCAGACGTCCCATACCGAAGATGAAGAGATTGACCGCATAGGAGAGCAGCGAGAGCCCGATGATCACCTGGAACGTCCGTGGTCGCAGAATGAGCCACAAACCCGATCCGGCCAGGATGCCGATGGTTATGGAAATGACGAGTTCCATCAGGTTGTTTCTCCGACGGGTTGCGTCGCCTCGCTGACGGGACGTGGGATGCGGAGGGCCTGGTGCGCGAGAGCGATGAGGACCA
>DASVDU010000274.1:0-3836 GCA_036380915.1 Hyphomicrobiaceae bacterium
CCGGCACACGACGATCGAGAACAGCCAATATTGGATCGGACCGCAGATCATCGTGGCGCAAGCGATCAAGAGCCGCTTCCGCGGCCACGGCCGCAATTGGGATTTCAAGGGCCGCTCGGCCGAGATCTGCGCCCTCGATTGGAAGGGGCCTTAGTTAGTGTCTGTCCATAAACGAAGATTTTTTGGCGAGCGTTGTAACGGATGCAGTGTTTTCAGGGGTTAGCGCGGCATGCTGGAGTCAGGGTCGCCGATGGAATGAGCTGATTTTTTGAAGGGAACGAACGTAAGAGGAGTTTCGCCGGGAGCGGAGACGTGAGGAGGCATTCGCCGGATGGGGCGCTGGCGGCGCTCGACGATTTTGTTGCTTCAGGGCTGAGCGAGCGTGGTGAACAAGGCGAGATTGTAGGCCACCACCGATGCCCAGACATAGGAGTGGAAGTGCGCGAGCCCCCGCCATGTGCAGCGCCGCAATCCGAATGCGCGCTTCAGGCACGAGATGTTGGCCTCGATGCCGGCGCGGAAGTTCCGCAGCTTGCGATACATCTGCCGGTTCTTGACCATGTCCTCGACCGCAAGGCGACACTTTTTGTGGAAGGCGACATCCTCCACGCCGAGCGCTTTGGCCCGCTTGAGATTGGCGGTGCTGGCATAGCCGCCGTCGGCCGAAGTTTGCCTCGGCGGCGCATCATGGTGCGCAACATGGCGCTCCAGCATCGTCAGGAACCGAGAGGAATCGGCTGGATTGCCAGCCTCGATAACGACGTCGAGGATCAGTCCACTGCGGCCGGTCGTGAGGTTGAGCTTATGGCCATAGTGAGTATCACGGCCACCCTTGACGATGATGTCGGCGTGCGTCTCGAACAGGCTGACCAGTTTCTCATCCGCCGGCACCGCCTCGCCGGCGAACACGCGGCGCTCCGTCTGATCGATGATGCGGGCGATCAAAGGCAAATAATGCTCGGCCTCGCAACGCAACGCCACAGCTTCGAGGCTGGGATGCACCAATAAATGCTGCACGGCGCAGCGCAGCGACGTCATGGTGGCACGGGTGGCAGCGACCAGATCACGATAAAGCTCGGCCCTTTGCCTTTGGCCACGGATGTATTGGATCGCGACGGCACGCTTCTTCGCCAGACGGCGGCAGTTACGCCAGCGCGGCAGCGTGCCACCCAACAGCTCGTCGGCTTTCTTCAGTATCCGTACCATCACCCGAACCGCGTCCCACAGCAGCGAGCTGTCGGTCGGGGCATGCATCAACGCCGCCGTCACCGTGCTGTCGATCCGCACAAGCGATCCATCTTCAACGTTGTGACGCCGTGCGCTGTCCATCATCGCGCGGTTGATCGTCTCCCAAAGAACCGCGCCGAGCCCACTGATGGTTCGCTGCAGCACGGACTTCTTCGGCGACCAGCCCAGCGGCAGCCGGGCAAAAGCGCGGAACGACGCCGAATCCTCCAGATGAAACGCCAACTCTTCATAACTCAGTTGCCGATGCTGCTTGAGCAGAGCGCAGCGCAGCACCGTCTCCGCCGCAAGGCCATGCCGCCCCGTATCCTTGAGGCCATGTCTGCGAAGATCGGCAACCGCCAAACTCAGCACTTCACGATGCTCATCCAGCCACCGCGACATCGCCTTCAGTTCGCGACCGATCTCGTGTTCGGCAAAAATATCGAATAGAGTGCCTTGGACGGTGCGTTCCTGACGCATTGTTGGCTCCGGCGATTGAGGGGTGATTTGCTTCGGTGGTACGATCCGAATCATACCCGAAATCGCCGGGCTCAACGCCGCCAAAATCAGATTCCACAAATAATATCAGTCGTTTGTTGAACCCTCAGTCCTTTATGGACAGACACTAGTACCTCGTCACAGTGATTTTGACGGGTTGATTTCGAGCCATTTTAGGATGGGCAGGTCTTCAGGAGCAACGAGGAGTTCGATGCTTCGGGCGACGCCGGGTTGGCGGCGAATGAGGCCGGCGCGCTCGAGCGTGACAACCATTTGGTGGACCGAAGGCGGGCTGACCTGGAAGTGGCGTTGCATGTCGGTTTCGGCTGGGGCGCGCCGGAACATGTGCGAATAGGTGTAGATGAAGGCCAGATACTGGCCTTGCTTTTCGGTGAAGCCTTTATCGGCTCGACTCATTCCTGACATCCGATTCAGTCGTTTGTTTGTGCCTCGAACCTGAAGGAGGCACGGATGAATGTACGTTATCGGGTCGAGCTGAGCCAAGCCGAACGCTGCGAGCTCAGCGCGATGCTGAGCAAAGGCAAGCAAGCCGCCCGCAAGCTCAAGCGCGCCCAGATCTTGCTGGCGGCGGATGCCGGCAACAGCGACGAGGCGATTGCCGACACCTTATCGGTGAGCGGTTCCACCGTGTACCGGACCAAGCGGCGCTTCGTGGAAGGCAATCTGGAGCGGGCGCTGAGCGAGGAACCGCGTCCGGGAGCGGAGCGCAAGCTGACGGTCAAAGAGGAAGCCCTGCTCGTGGCGACGGCCTGTGCGAAGCCACCGGAAGGCCGCGCCCGTTGGACGCTGGAGCTCTTGGCCGGTGAGTTCGTCAAGCTTACCGACCACGACAGCCTGTCAGGCGAGACGGTGCGCCGGCGGCTGGCCGAGAACGGCCTCAAGCCGTGGCGCCGGGACATGTGGTGCATCCCCAAAGTCGACGGCGAATACGTCGCGCGCATGGAAGACGTGCTCGATCTCTATGCCGAAGCGCCCGATCCCAAGCGGCCCGTAGTATGCTTCGACGAGAGCCCGGTCCAGCTCATCGGGGAAGTGCGCCAGCCCATCCCGGCCACGCCGGGCCAGCTCGAACGCTACGATTACGAATACCGCCGTAACGGCACCGTCAATCTCTTCGTCTGTCTGGATGTCAACCGGCCTTGGCGCAAGGTCAAAGTCACCGCGCGCCGGGCCGCCGAGGACTATGCTCAATGCCTGCGCGAACTCGTCGATGTCCACTATCCCCATGCCGAATGCATCCGGGTCGTTCAGGACAACCTGTCGACCCACTCGGCGGGCGCCCTGTATGAAGCCTTTGCGCCTGCCGAAGCCCGCCGTATTCTGCGCCGCCTGGAATTCCACTACACACCCAGGCACGCCAGCTGGCTCAATATGGTCGAGGTCGAGATCGGGGTGCTGCGCGGCCAATGCCTCGACCGCAGGATCGACGACCCAACATGGCTCGCCAAAGAAGTGGCCGCCTGGGAACAACAGCGAAACACCGCCGGCGCTCGCATCAAGTGGATGTTCACTACCGACAAAGCCCGCGCCAAAATGAGCCGCGCCTATCCGGCGCTCAAAGAGTCATAATCACTGTGACGAGGTACTAGTTAGGGCGCATCGCGGCGAAGTGGAATCACTTCGCCGAAAAGGATCCGCGCCAATCAATATGTTGGAACAATCCTCATCGCCAAGGTCTTCAACTCTGGCGGGATCTGCCCTAAGCGGCCTTCAACAGGGTGGCCTGCATCGACGGGCGCGCCGAGAATCCCTCATGGAAGGCGTGTAGCTTCGGCCGGCCCTTGCGCCACTGCCAGTCGGGGACGCGGAAATCGAGATAGGCGAGGGCGACGGCGACGGCGATCGAGCCCGCAGTCACCTCGTCGAGGTCCTTCTCCCAGGTTGTCTCGAGATCGTCGCATGCGGCGCTCACCCGCAAGCCCTGGCGGTCCATCCATTCACGCCACTGCAGCCCTTGCGGGCGCATCGCCGTCTCGTAGCGCTGCTGGACCCCGGCTTCCGCAATGGCCTGGCCCAGCGCCATGAGGGTCAGCACCCGGAAACGCTTCACGCCGTCATCGGGGATCAGCGTCTTGTTGCCAGACACATGG
>DASVDU010000275.1:0-6192 GCA_036380915.1 Hyphomicrobiaceae bacterium
AACGCCACGCGTCACGGCCTCGTCCTCGATCACGTCGAGCGTGACGGGGTCGACGACGTCGTGCAGCGTGTAGATGTCGCCCCGTAGGTTGGCGAACGGTGTGTAGGTCTGCCCGAGCGGATCGGTGAAGCGGCGCCGCCAGTTCACTTCGGCGACGACACGGTTCATGGCGGACTCCCCAGGTCCTTCCACTTTCGAGTAGTCGCGCGAGAAGCTCAGAGCATTGGCATTGAACGACAGCTCGCCGCCAAGGATCGGGTCCGCAAAGATGTAGTTGTAATCGATGACGGGGTGTACACGCCCTTCCGAAACTGACGTGTCCTCGAACATCAAACCACCGAAGTGGTAGAGATAGGCGCCGAAGTAATTCCGCTCGCTGAGACCCGTCAGGTAGACTTGGTTGATCCGGTCAGACTGCAGGATGTTGTCGAGCTTGTAGAACCGGCGGAAGTAGTCGTCGCTCTCCAGCGTCACATCCCACCCGAAGTTCCACCAGGAGGAGAGCGAGAACCGGCCTTTCGTCTCGATGCTGCCACGCCACCCGTCAAACCGCTCGTTGTCGGCAGCCGTGCCCGGAAGCTGGCTGGCATCCTGATCGATCGCGGCGAACTTCACCGTGTACATTCCACTGATGCTTCCGAACGACAGCCGGTGGCGCCAATCGCCCTGCCAAAGGATGCCCTGTCGCGTCAGGTACATCGGGTGGAAGGTGAAGTCGTAGTTCGGCGCCAGCGCGAAGTAGTAGGGTGTCTCGATGCCGAACCCGAGATCCTCCGAGTTGAGGTAGGACGGCGTCAGGAAGCCGGACTTCTGCTTCACCGAGGGATCGGCGTGCTGAAAATAGGGAAGCCCGATGATCGGAACGCCAAAGAGCTCGAACCAGGCGTCCTGGTAGGAGATCGTCGCAGCGGCCTGGTCGTGAACGACGCGTGCGGCGCTGATGCACCATAGCGGCGGCATGTCGCCCTGCGGCTTGCAGGGGGTAAATCGGCCGTTCTGGAATTCCGTGATGTTCCCTTCCCGGCGAATCGCGCGCTCGGCCGCGATCCGCGTGTCGTCGCGCGCAGTGACGCTCAGCGACTGCACGAAGCCGTCCCGGAAGTCGTCGGTGAGCGTGATGCGCTCGCCGCGAGTGATGAGGCCGTTCGGCTCCTTCAGGGTGACGTTGCCGACCGCACTCAGCGTGTTGGCGCCCTGGTCGTAGATGACCTCGTCCGCCAGGAGAATGTAGTTGTTGAAGTAGATCTCGACGTTGCCGCGGGCGATGATGCGGTTGCCTTCACTGTCGTAGATCAGCTCATCGCCTTGGAGATAGAGGGGCTGCTTGGCGTCGACCGGCGCCACCGGGCCGAAGAGCGGATTGCCATTCTTATTCTTTGAGAATGCGGACGGCGCTTTGGGCTGCTGCAGGGTGTTGGGCATGGCCGCAATCGATGGGGCCACCACGCTCGTATCCTGGGCGCCAGCGGGACTTTGCAGGACCAAGAGCAGGCTAATCGCGAGCGCGCAAAAGCCACCGCCCGCCAACAGGCGGCGGATCGTGGCCCGTCGCTGGGCACTACGATCTTGCGGCGTCCGCGCTCGACGCATCACGTCAACCGTCCTCCTGGTGCAGCAGCACCGTAAGTGACACCAGGGCGGCTACAGCAACCGGCGCCCACACCGCCACCTTCGGCGATACGAGTCCAGCAACACCAACCTGTCGGGATACCTCTGCCAGCAGAAAGAACCCCAGCCCCCCAATCATTCCTGTCGCAACCATAGTCTGAATGCCGCCCGACCGGAATGACCGCAACGACACAGTGGCGGCAAAAAGGACCATGCATATCAATAGCAGAGGCCGAGACAGCAGGAGCTCGTACTGGACGCGATAGGGCGCAGCGGACAGGCCCGCCCGTTCGGCCACCTCGATCAGACCAGGGAGGTCCCAGAATGACAGCGAGATGACGCTGCCGAGCGCATCCTGCACACGCTCAGGGGTCAGATAGGTGCTGATGAGGTAGCGGTCGTAGGTTTCGGGCGCGCGACCCGCACCAGCCACACGCACACCCTCGAGCTCCCAGTATCCGTCGCGCAACGTGGCCCGCTTGGCCTCGATGCGCTCGACGAACCGGCCCTCGCGGTCGAACTGGAACACGGTGACCGTGAACAGCTTGAGGCCGCCATCGGCGACACCGCCGGCGTTCATCACCGAGGAGCCGTCCGCACCGTCCTGGCGCAACCAGGACCCGGCACGGGTCTTCAGGAAGTTCGACTCCTTGCCGAAGACCTCCGCGAATAGCTCTTCGGCCTCGGCGCGCGCTTTTGCCGCCAAGGGGTTGTAGAAGGCGACCGCAAGCACGCCGAGGATGAAGGCGACGACGATACCTGGGCTGATGAACTGCCACACCGACATGCCGGCCGCGCGGATCACGGCAAGCTCGCTGCGGCGGCTGAGGTGGATGAGGCATGCGATGCTGCCGACGAGCACGGCGAAGGCGAGCAGGATCTCGGTGTAGGCAGGCAACCTCAGCAAGGTGAGCCAGACGAGCGTGGTGGCCGGTACGCTGCCATGCTTGCCGGACTGGCGCAGGACCTCGACGAAGTCGATCATGAAGATCAGTAGCGCGCAGACGGCGAACGTGCCCAGGATGCCGATGAGGAAATGGCGCGCGATGTAGAGCTTGAGCGTAAGTCCCCGCATGTGAGGCTACCCCGTTTCCTCGCGGCGCGAGGCACGCGGTCCCAATCTGGCCGGCAGCAGCGGCGCTGCGCCGCTCAGAACGAATGTAGCGGCCTGCCTGAGCCGCTCCGTCACCCCCGGCCCGCCACGCGGACGCGCATTGAGGCTCATCAGCGCGATCGCCAGGCCGATCCCTCCGAGCGGCATTAGATAGAGCAGGGGCACGGCGCTGGCGTGGATTACCGCCAGATTGTTGGCCGCCAGACCGCCGATCCGGCTCACCGCCGAGAGGACAAAGGCCAGCACCAGCGCTTCGACCCGGTTCTGACGCGTGGAGCGTGCCTGCCCGATGAATGCCACCGCGATCAGCACGAACGCGACCGGGTAGAGCGGATTTGACAACCGCTCATGCAACTCGGCCCGGATCTCACCCGGGCGATGCTTCAAGTAAGGGTCTTCCGGGTCAGGCCTGACCAACTCGCTGAAATACCGCTCGCGCGGCTTCAGGACGGTTGACCCGCTGCCTTTCGGCTCGAGCCGGTCGAGGTCGACGGCGTAGCTTTCGAATGTGACGATCTGGGGCGGGTCGCCGTTCTGCGGCTGGCGGACGATATGACCGTCCGACATGACGAGGAAAGTGGCTTCGCCCTGCTTCACGAGTGTGCCGCGCTCGGCCAGGTACGACATCGTCTGCTCTTTGTTGCGGGCATCGTGCATGAGGATGCCGAGCAGCTCGCCGTCGTAGGTGCGGTCCCGAATATGGAACGTGAGGTTGCGTTCCGGGCTCGAGAACTGCCCCGGCTTCAACACCTGTGAAATCAGGTCGGCCCGCACCTGGACCACATACTCCCTGAGCAACCGGAGGCTCCAGGGCATGCCAATGTGATTGACGAAGGCGACGCCGATGCTGACCAGCAGCGCCAGGAGGAGCAGCGGCCGCGCGATCGTCCACACGGTGGCGCCGGAGGCGGTCAGCACGATCAGCTCGCTGTCGCCGTTGAGCCGGTTGAGCGTGTGGATCGTGGCGATCAGCAGCGCGATGGGGGCGATGAGCGCAATCAGATTGGGCAGCGCCAGGGTCGTCATGATCACGAAGACCAAGGCGTCCTGGCCCTCGCTGGTCACCAGGTCGAGCTCGCGGAGCGCAAGCGCGATCCACACGACGCCCGAAAGCGACAGGAGGATCAGCAGCAGGGCACCGGCAACCTGACGGAAGAGGTAACGGCTGAAGGTGCTCATGGCTCGCCGGAATCCCGAGGCTGCTCAACGTCCTTGCCGGAATCGATCACCGCCGTCCTGCTCTTTCCGTGCTCCGCCCGTTCGCTCGCCGTCTCATAGTTCGGTGGCCAAAATTCGGCTCCCCCGGCGAAGCCCGCGCTCGGAGTCCTCGCTTGCACTTCCTGCGCGAGCGGCTAATTTCGCACAGGAATTGCGCCAGCGCCGATCTGCTGCCAGCCGTTATGAGCGGGGCTCTAGGGATTCGCAACCTCGGGTTCGGATCGGGGTTGTGCGTCGTCCATCCAGCCCAAGCAAAAGCCGGTTGGCGAATTCTCGATCATCGCATTGGATCAGCCCAGGATCACACATGTCGGAACGACTTGCCATCGCGTTCGCGCCGTTCAAGGCGCCCTTGCAACCTGTCGCGGCTCTGCTCTGCGCAGAGGAGCTCGCGTTGGGACCTGAGACGCGCTCCCTCGACAGGAAGGCCAATGGCATGGTGCTGAGGGCGGCGGAGGCGGCTGCGTTCAAGGGCAAGGCGAAGACATCGTTCGAGCTGCTGGCTCCGGCCGGTCTCGACGTCAGTCGTCTGATCGTGATCGGCGCCGGACAGCCGGACCAGGCCAAGGAGACCGACTGGGTCAACCTCGGCGGCTATCTTTATGCTCAGATTGCTGCACGCAAGTCTGAGGAGGCCAGTGTGGTCGCCGATCTGCCCGATCCGAGAAGCCGGTCGGCTGCGGACATTGCGGCAGACATCGCATTCGGCGCTCTGTTGAGGAGCTATCGCTTCAACAAGTACACGACCCGCCAAAAGGACGAGAACGGAGAGGAGAAGAAGAACGACGGCCTCGCCCGGCTCGTCGTTCATACTCAGGACCCCGAAGCGGCCGAGGCTGCCTTTGCCCGCCGCAAGGCCGTCGCCAACGGGATGTTCCTGGCGCGCGATCTCGTGAACGAGCCGGCGAACATGCTGGGGCCGGTGGACTTCGCAGAACGGGTCAAGGAGTTGACCAGCCTCGGCCTCGAGGTTGAGGTCCTCGACGTCGATGCGCTCAAGGAGCTGAAGATGAACGCGCTCCTTGCCGTCGGGCAGGGGAGCGCGCGGCCTCCGCGCGTCGTGGTCCTGCAATGGAACGGCGCCAGGTCGCGGCGGTCGAAGCCGCTGTGCTTCATCGGCAAGGGCGTCTGCTTCGACACCGGCGGTCTCTCCATGAAGCCTGCTCAGGGCATGGAGGACATGAAGGGGGACATGGGCGGCGCTGCCTGTGTCGCCGGGCTGATGCAGGCCCTTGCCGAGCGGCGGGCGAACGTCAATGCCGTCGGAATCCTTGGGCTCACGGAGAACATGCCGTCCGGCACGGCACAGCGGCCTGGTGATATCGTCACCTCGATGTCCGGCCAGACGATAGAGGTGCTGAATACCGACGCCGAAGGCCGGCTGGTGCTGGCCGATGTGCTCTGGTATGCGCAGGAGCGCTTCAAGCCGCGCTTCATGGTCGACCTCGCGACGCTGACCGGCGCGATCATGATTGCGCTGGGCAAGGAGTATGCAGGACTCTTCGCCAACGACGACAAGCTGGCCGCGGATCTGATCGAGGCCGGCACCGCTACGGGCGAGCAGCTCTGGCGGATGCCGCTGGCACGGGCCTACGACAAGCTGATCGACTCGCGCATCGCCGACATGAAGAACATCGGTGGCCGACACGGCGGGGCGATCACGGCTGCACAGTTCCTCCAGCGCTTCGTCAAGGATACGCCTTGGGCGCACATCGACGTGGCAGGTGTCGCGATGGATTCGCCCAAGACCGACATCAGCCAGAGCTGGGCTTCCGGCTGGGGCGTCCGGCTGCTGGATCGGATGATCGCGGACAAGTACGAGCGTACGGAGAAGTAAGGCGGCTGACGCGCGCCCGGGCTTAGGGCGCGCCGATCTTTATTGTATCGCTTTGAGTTGTCTCACAAATTTCTCTCTATTTTCCATAATATAGATTATGCGAATGAGAGCGATTGGCGGGAAATTCCTCAGGGCTCCCCACGAACGCCAACCCTGGGCGGATCCGCATCGCCCAGCCTCCGCCTGTCAACCGCCTGTAAACTGAGGTCGGTGAGCTGAAGGCGGCTCACTGACGCCGTCGCGCCGCGGCCGCCGGCGCACCGCAACTCGGTCGCTCTTTCCCGCGGCTCATCTTGGTTAATGGCCCACGGACGAGTCGCGTCGACCTCCTGCGATCGGACGATCACGCGCTGCTCTTTGTGGCAGGCTGCCAAAGGAGCGCATGCAACTTTTTTCGCGTTCACCCCGGACCATC
>DASVDU010000276.1:0-20838 GCA_036380915.1 Hyphomicrobiaceae bacterium
GTCGTTCCGCACGATGAGCTCGATGCCGAGGTCGCACGCTGGTGCGCTGAGATCCTCGAGCATTCGCCGACGGCGATCGCCATCGCCAAGCGCTCCTTCAATGCCGACACGGAGCACATCCGAGGCATTGGCGCCATGGGAATGCAAACGCTCAAAATGTATTATCAAACGGAAGAGTCCAAGGAAGGCGTTCGCGCCTTCATTGAGAAGCGGAAACCGGATTTCCGCAAATATGTAAAATGACGGGCGGAAATAAACGCACCGCAAAGCCGGAAATTCTGCATGCCGATAGACAAAGACTCCTTCGACGAGTTCCTCGGCACGATCCGACGGTTCGTGCGCGAACGGCTCATCCCGAACGAGGCCCGCGTGGCCGAGGACGACGCCATCCCCGACGACATCGTCGCAGACATGAAATCGCTCGGCCTGTTCGGGCTCGCCATTCCGGAGGACTACGGCGGGCTCGGCCTCTCGATGGAGGAAGAGGTTCTGGTCATCTTCGAGATCGCAAGGGCATCGCCTGCCTTCCGGTCCTACTTCGCAACGAATGTCGGCATCGGCTCGCAGGCCATCGTCATGGACGGAACGGAAGAGCAGAAGCGGCGGTATCTGCCCCGACTGGCGTCCGGAGAGATCATCGGCTCCTTCGCGCTGACGGAGCCCAACTCCGGCTCGGATGCTGCTTCCCTGCAAACCACCGCACGGCGTGACGGCGATTTCTACGTGCTCAACGGCACGAAACGGTTCATCACGAATGCGCCGGAAGCAGGCGTGTTCACCGTCATGGCGCGGACGGATCCGGACAAGAAGGGTGCCGATGGGATCTCGGCTTTTGTCGTCGATAGAGATACGGCGGGCCTGACCGTCGGCAAGCCGGACCGGAAAATGGGCCAGCGGGGCGCGCACACCGCCGACGTCATCTTCGAGAACTGCCGCGTGCCCAGGGATGCGGTGATCGGCGGCGTCGAAGGCCAAGGCTTCAAGACCGCCATGAAGGTCCTCGACAAGGGCCGGCTGAATATCTCTGCAGCGTGCACCGGTGCGGCAGAGCGCATCCTGTCGGATGCCCTTGCCTACGCTCTCGAGCGCGAGCAGTTCGGCAAGCCCATTGCCGAGTTCCAGCTCGTGCAGGCCATGCTTGCCGATTGCCAGACCGAAATCCTGGCGGCCCGCTCGATGATCCTGGAGGCAGCCCGCAAGCGCGATCGCGGCGGCGACGTCACCATGGAGGCTTCGTGCTGCAAGCTCTTCGCGAGCGAGATGGTCGGTCGCGTCGCTGATCGCGCTGTCCAGATCCACGGCGGCGCCGGTTACATGGCCGAGTACGCTGTCGAACGGTTCTACCGCGACGTCCGCCTTTTCCGCATCTATGAAGGGACGAGCCAGATCCAGCAGCTCGTCGTTGCCCGCAATATGATCCGCAAAGCGCGGGCCGAAGCTTAGCAGCGATGCTGCGGCTTCGGCCAGATGTTCGGACGATCCGGAACCGCCCTTCGGACTTATGCCTTCCTGCCTCATGAATGACTCGCAGCAGCAGCCGGCAGAACATGATCTTTTCGGGCGCCTGCGCTCGTTAAAAGGCGTGCGGCTCGAATGGCCCATCCTTCTCATCGTGCTGATCGTCGCCTCGGCGATATGGGGCTTCATCGAGCTTGCCGACGAGGTCTCTGAAGGCAGCACGGACGCCATCGACCGCAGGCTTTTGCTGTTGCTCCGTGACCCCAATGACCCGTTCAAGATGCTTGGCCCGAGCTGGCTCGGAGAGCTGATGCGGGATTTCACGAGCCTCGGCGGGACTGGCGTGCTCACATTCGTGACGCTCAGCGCAACGGGGTTTCTGGTGCTCGAGCGCAAACGGCACGCGGCCGCCTTGCTCCTCGTTTCCGTCGTCGGCGGCGTCATCCTGAGCAATGTGCTGAAACTCACGTTTGCCCGCCCGAGACCGGAGTTTTCCGACTACGAGCCGCTGATCGCTACGGCCAGCTTTCCAAGCGCACACTCGATGATGTCGGCGGTGGTTTACCTGACGATCGGCGCCTTGATTGCGCGTATGCGCCCCGATCCGCTGGTCAGGGCCTATGTTCTGAGTCTGGCGATTTTCGTCGCTGTGATCGTCGGGATCAGCCGGATTTATCTCGGTGTCCACTGGCCGACCGACGTGCTCGCGGGCTGGGTCGTCGGCTCCGCCTGGGCGCTCTTCTGCTGGCTGGTCGCTCTGCTCTTGCAGAGGCGCGGCGATGTCGAGAATCCCTGAGACGTTGGGCTGCGACGGCGGCTCGGCGACTACGCCAGCCGCTTTTCCATAAACAAGCTCAGCGGGTCTGCGAGGTAGCTGCCGAACGGCGCGCACTCGTTGAAGCCGCGCTTGCGATAAAGTGCGATGGCTTCCGGCTGTCTGATCCCGGTCTCGAGGCGCAAGATCGTCAGTCCCTTCTCCCGGGCCGCTCCCTCGATTGCATCCAGTATTTTGTGGCCGATGCCCTGACCCCGCGCTTCCGGATCGACCCACATCCGCTTCACCTCGCCGGAGCCATCCTCGCCGATGATGAGGGCTCCGCAGCCAAGCGCCTTTTCTCCCTGCCGGGCAACGAAGAAAACGGTGTTGGGCGCCATCAACGCGGCGAGATCCACCATGTGGTTGCTTTCAGGCGGATAGAGGCTCTCAGCGTAGGCATCCGAGGCAGCCAGAAAGGCGACAATCTCGGCCTGGTCCGGACTTTCCGTGCGAACGGCGACCTCGGATGTCTCCTGCGCCGGCTGCGGAGCCTTCGGCGCTGTACGGCCGAGCCGGTCCCACTCCGCGGCTTCGTCATCCGAGAGGAAGCCTTGACCAACCTTGTAGGCCGTCCTCAGAAGTCCTGACGGAACCGCGCGGGCCGCGTCCGTGAAATCATCCATATAATCGCTGAGCTGATCGGGGCCGGAAAGCACCGGGTCCGACAGCCATAACTTGTTGAGCGCCTTGTTCCGAACCTCGTCCGGCACCTTGGCGCTCATGAACGGCTTGTAGTCGGAATGAGCATCGAGCTTGTCGAAATCGATGCTCTCGATGTCGAGGGCGGATTGCCGGTCCTCCGTTTGGGCTTCGGCACCATCCACAGTTTCAGACGGGTCCGCCTGGGAATGCTGAACCTGCCCGGACGAATTCGCTGCGGACGCAGCCCCTTCTTCCGTGGCCGCGACCTCGGTCGGCCTCTGCGCGCCTTTCTCCGCCTCGCGCTTCAGCCTCGACCAGCGACTGAGGAACGGCTCGTCCTTGTCAGTCATCGCCACCTTCGCCCCTGCGCCTTGCGCGCATTCTTTCCCGAAGCACGAAGATCGGCTCCTGCCCGAATCTGTGCTCCTCCTCGATCTCGAACTTTTGCCGCTGCCGCTTGACGAAGCGCTCCTCGACATGATGGGCGTCGACGAACTCCCGGACCAGATCGATCAGCAGCTGCGGCATCGGCAGCAGCTCGATGGTCTCGAGACCTGATTCCGCATACGCTTGGGCATCGTGCGGTGAAGCGGTCACCATGTGAACCGTCACCGGCCAATCGGAGTCGGCCCCGGGATCGTTGCGCAGCACGACGTAGACGGCAGGCTCGCCGGTCTCGAGGTTGGTCTTGTAGCCGGGGGTCTCCTTGCGATGCAGCTCGATGGGCAGAGTGGCCGCGTGATAGTAGACAGACCTCTCGTCGCGACGCAGCTCCCGCCAGCCGCTGATCTCTGGCGGGTGCAGAAAAACGTCGACAGCGCGCCAGACGTACTCCTGCCAAGGGTGGTCTATTTTCTCACGAGCGACTACAACCCCGACAGGAACTGAAATGGCCGAACTCATGCAGTGAGACTCTTTCTTCGCTGCCAGCCCGCGTATTCAAGGTCTATACTCGGGTTTCCATAAGCGGTCCATCATACGGCCGGACAGGATCACGCGACAGGTGCACGCGGCATGTCAGGAACAGAGAGAATGAGCGGGACGAAGCCGAAGCTTCTGGTCTGCAACTGCCAGCGCACGATGGATATCGACGGTGCGC
The DNA here is from genome assembly GCA_036380915.1 of Hyphomicrobiaceae bacterium. GTDB lineage: Bacteria > Pseudomonadota > Alphaproteobacteria > Rhizobiales > Hyphomicrobiaceae > ZC4RG25. Next base: position 4,017 of record DASVDU010000276.1, read on the forward strand.
GGCTGGCGAAGATGCTCGGCCTGGAGGAACCGCTCAAAGTGCATCGCGAGCTTTGCCGGGCCGAGATCGCGAGCTTCGAGTCGGCTCTCGAAGCGGGACCCGTACATGTTGCCTGCACGCAGGAGGCTCCGCTCTTCCGCGATCTCGCCGAGGACAAGGGGCTCGCCGAGCGGGCGTTGCGGTTCACCAACATCCGCGAGCGGGCCGGCTGGAGCGAGGCCAAATCGGCTGCGCTGCCCAAAATGGCCGCCCTGCTCGCCGAGTCGGCGTTCGTGCCGAAGCCAGCGGGTCTGATCACGCTGAAATCCGAGGGTGTGTGCCTCGTCTACGGGCCGGGACAGATCGCCCTCGACGTCGCACAGGAGCTCGGCAGCCGGCTCAGCGTGAGCGTCCTGCTGATGACGGATGCCGCCGACGCCATTCCGCCGAGCATCGCCGACGTCCCGATCCACCGCGGCCGCATTCGGAAAGCGACGGGTTACCTCGGTGCGTTCGAGATCGAGGTGGACGGCTATGCGCCCATGCTGCCGTCCTCACGCTCGACGCTCGAATTCGTGATGGCGCGCGACGGCGCGAAATCCCAGTGCGACATCATTCTCGACTTGAGCGGGGGCCAGCCGCTCTTCTCGGACGGCGGGCGGCGCGACGGATACGTGCGGGCCGACCCGTCCAATCCGGCGGCCGTCGCCAAAGCGATGTTCACCGTTTCGGACCTGGTCGGCGAGTTCGAGAAGCCGCGCTACGTTGAGGTGGACACCGCCATCTGCGCGCACTCCCGGAGCCAGAAGATCGGGTGCACCAACTGCCTGGATTCCTGCCAAACGGGCGCGATTTCGCCGGCTGGCGACCACGTCGTCATCGATGCGGGCGTTTGCGCCGGGTGCGGCACGTGCAGTGCGGTGTGCCCGACCGGAGCGGTCAGCTACAAGTTCCCGACCCGAGAGGATCTCATCACGCGCGCACAAGTGCTGCTCAAGGCTTACCGCACGGCCGGGGGCACGCGACCCATCCTGCTGCTGCATGACGAAAAGCACGGCAGCCCGATCATTTCTGCCATCGCACGGTTCGGCCGCGGTCTGCCGGCAAACGTGATTCCGCTGAGTCTCTATTCGGTGTTCCAGCTCGGCCACGACGTGCTTGCGTCCATGCTGGCCTCGGGAGCCGAGCAGCTCGTCATTCTGGCCTCCGGCCAGGCTCCGGGAGAGCTGCCGCCGCTCGAAAGCCAGGTCGAGCTACTGGGCGCCTTCCTCGAGGCGCTGGGCCATCAGGGGCCGCGGGCGCGCCTCGTCGTCGAGCAGGATCCCGATGCGGTCGAAAGCCTGCTCTATGATCTGCCGGCTTTGGTTGAGCTCACGCCGCGCTTCTTCTCCACCGCGGGCAGCAAGCGCGAGGTGGCCCGCACGGCCCTCGCCACTCTGAACGAATTGGCGCCCCAGCCAGCGACCGTTATCCCGTTGCCGAAAGGAGCGCCGTACGGCCGCGTCCACATCGACGTCGAGGGCTGCACGCTCTGCCTGTCGTGCGTCAGCGCCTGCCCCGCCAATGCGCTGTCCGACCATCCGGATCGCCCACAGCTCAGCTTCACGGAGGCGGCGTGCGTGCAGTGCGGTGTGTGCGTTGCGACCTGCCCCGAAAACGTCATCCGGCTGGAGCCGCGCTATAACTTCACGCCATCCGCGATGACGCCCGAGGTCCTCAAGGGCGAAGAGCCGTTCGAGTGCATCAGCTGCGGCAAACCGTTCGGCGCCCGGGCGACGATCGAGAAAGTCATCGAGCGGCTCAAGGGCCACTCGATGTTCCGCGACGAAGAGCAGCTTCGCGTGATCCAGATGTGCGACACCTGCAGGGTGGTCGCCGTCGCCGAGTCGAGCGACGACCCGTTCAAGTTCGGCGAACGCCCCCGCATGCGCACCACCGATGACGACATCGCCGAAGCCGAACGGGCGCGAGCAATGCGCAAGCCGGAAGACTTTTTGAGCTGAACGGAATGCGGCGATGGCCGTTCGGGGATTGCCGCATTTTCCCGATAGGAACGACGCGAGACCTGCTGCTCGAGCAGGCGAGGCTCAGGCAGCCATGCGCAGCGGCATGTTCACCAGCAGGTTCTGCGGCTTCATCTTCAGTCGGTTGGCCGGTGTCATGGCAAGGCCGAGATAGATCGGACGGCCTTTCACACGGTCGATGACGGTGCGGTCATCGCGAACGTGCATGCGAAAGAGAGCGACGATCCGGGCCAGATCATCGGCGCCGACCGGCTTGCCCTCGTAGAGCGCGTTTAGGATCTGTGTCGCTTCGCGGTCGAGCCCGATGTGCCAGCGCCAGTCGCTGTCCTCGACCTTTGGGCGCGGCTCGACGCGCACTTCAAGTCGCATCATGTGTTGGAGCCAGGCCTCCAGGACCCGCGCAAAAGCATCCAGCGCCGGCTGCTCGAAGCGGAAGTCGATCACCGTATCGAAGCGGTCCGATCGCTCCCAGTAGATCTCTTTGTTATCCTCGCTCAGGACGTCGAGCTCGACCGTACGCATCGGCGTGCCGGTCTCGGCGAGAAGCTGCGCCAGGCCGGTCTCGCCCGAGCTCCCGTGCATTTCGACGATCTCCTCGTCAGCCAGCAGCAGCCGGCCGCCTTCGGTCGACACGATCTGCTCCCGAAAGAACAGCTCGGCAGCCCTGAGCCGCATGGGATCGCGCACGTCTTTCAGGATGTTGCGCAGAATCAGGTGCACCATCTGGTCGACGAAGACAGGGGGTACCGTCGTGTTGGTGCCGCGCGCGATCCGGAGATAGGCGCCCTCGATCGTGCCGGCCGACATCAGCAGCTCGCGAAATGCAAGGACAAGCCGATAATTGTCGGCGGTATCAGGGTCGGCCAGACGCGCCAGCCGCGCCTCGTCGACCGGCATGAGCGGATCGGCGAGCAGTTCCTCGTGCAGCCTGATTTCCTCGTCACAGGAGGTCTCGATCGGGTGAACCTCCGGCCGCGTCCAGTAGGCCAGCAGGAGTTGCGGCGTAACCTTCAGCCAGCCCTCCGCGCCTATTTCGACGAGATGGAAACCCGCAGACTTCCAGAAGTCGCGCATCAATCGGGCTCCACCGTCCAGATCCGCGCGTGCATGGGCTCACCGGTCGGCGCTTTGATCGTGCGAAATTCCTCCTTGATCTGGCCTTCCGGGTCGAAGGTGCGGCGGACCGTGAAAACCGTATTGATCGGAGCGACCCGGCAAAGATCGAGAATGAAGGCCAGCTCTTCCTGCGCGGCTGGCCAAGCGGCATCGATATCAGGGGCGCCGTAGGCCTCGACGAAGTGGCAAGCGAGGCGGAAGATGATCTCGTCGGCGGCGGCCTGATCCGCCTCCGCCACTGTCGCAAACGTGCTCCGCCCGAAGCTTTCCACGCCCAAGAAACCGTTGGCGAAAGCCTGCTTCACCTTTCCCGTGACATCGGCGGGGGCGAGGTGCGCGAACGCGAATGCTCCCGAAACGGCCCATTCGTCCGAAGCCGCGGCATGCTCGAATACGCGATCATCGGAGCTGTCGAAGCGGATCGTCCGCAGGAGTTTCACCGCGCGAGCTCCCGCCCATAAACTTCGATATGCTCGATCAGCGGCAGAACGCGCGCCGGCCCTGCCTCGGGCCGAATGAGCAGTCCACCTTCCTCATCGAGCCCGAGCACCTGCACGACCTGCCGCGTGCCCTCGTGCTCCACCTCCATGGCCTTGCCGTCCGCCTCCGCGCGAGCCATCCAGCTATCGTGGATCGGGCGGAAGCCGTCCTCCTGCCATGTGTTGAGCCAGCTCAGCAGATAGGAAGCGTAACACTGGAGCAGGTCCGTGCGGGTGATCTCGCCGCCGCCTTCCTCGGCGAGCGCTGTCTGGCCCGGCAGCTCGCCCGGCTCTTTGCCGGGATCATCGTGGACGAGGCGGAGGCTCATGCCGACGACCATCCAATCGGGAACCTGGCCCGCCTCGGTCGCCGGCAGCCCGACTACCACGCCGCCACACTCTGCACCATTGACGAGTATCGTCCCAGGCCAGCGGTGCCAGACGCAAACAGCAGGCGGCAGCAGAGCACCCAGGCTGTCGGCGAGCGCGACCTGCGCGAGGGCGTTCATCTGCAGCGCCGTCCCGAGCGGTACCTCAGGCTCGAGGACGATGGCGCATTCGGCCCGGCTCGTGTTCCGGCTCCAGACGAGGTCGCCGGCGCCCAACGTACCCCGGGAAGCCTGGCGACACGCGTGCGAAAACGGGCGTAGCGGCGCCTTGACGTCGTGGCCGGCGAGCAGCGGCGGAAAAACAGGTTCCGGAAGGTGCATGTAAGGTGCTTCAGCCAACCTCGATTTCGCCCTCGACGACGTGCTTCAGGTCGGTGCCCTCGGCGGTCAGCTCCATCCGGACCTTCAGCGGCCCCTGACCAGAAAGCTGCTTCTCGCGAACGATGCGCTCGATCTCCCTCTGCGAGGTCACGCCGACGTGCTTCAGGAATTTGCGCAGTGAAATATTGAACCTGTCTTCAGGCTCCTTATCAGTCATCGCGACCTCCTGACGGCTCAGAGCCGTACGTTTTGCGTAGTGTAGGTGTCCTGAACCGACATGGACATGTAATTCAGTCCTACCGCGGCCAAGGCGGATATCACCACGAGCAGCGCGAGGCTGCCCAGGAAGGCTCTCATTGCTCTCCTCCTATCATTTCGATCCATCGCCCGTACCAGTGCCGCCGTCAACAGATGGCGGCGCCGTTGCGACCTTGAGATACGCCACCAGCGCGTCCCGCTGCGCTTTGTCCGTCATTTTCTGCAGTGGCATCTTGGAGCCGGGAGTGAATTCATCGGGGCCGAGCTCGAAGAGCTTCGATACGGTTTCCTCCGTCCAGACGATGTCGAGTTGTTTGAGCGCCTCGGAGTAGGGATAGCCCGGCAGCGTCCCGATGCGGCGACCGAACAGGTTGTAGAGCGTCGGCCCGGCGCGGTTCCCGCCATCCGGCGTCAACGTATGGCATATGCTGCACTTCCGGGCGAACTGGATTCGCCCCTGCTCCAGAACGTCATCGCTTTCACCGACCTGCTGAAAGCGGCGCGGGAATTCGCTTTGCACGGGTTCGAACGGCTGCCGCGGGCGGATATGCCACAGCGTAGCGAAATCATCGAGCCCGCCGTAGTAGAGGCTGCGGCCTTCTCTGGTGAAGGCCAGCGCCCAGATCGGTCCGTAGGTGTTCTGATATTCTTCGAGAACCGCACCATCTCCCGACCGCGAGACGCGGATCACGCCGTCCGCGCTGCCGGTGGCGATGAGGGATGGCTTGTCCAGCACGGCGACCGCCAGCACCGGCCGCTCGTGCTGCTTGAGCTGCACGACGACCTTGCCGTTGCCGGGATCAATCACACCGGCCGCTCCGTTGATCGCGCCGAAAACGAGCCGCTCGCTATCGGGAAGCCGCTCAAGAACGTTGATGCCCCAGCCGTGCCGATAGACTGGCCGCTCGAAGCTGCCGTCCTCCCGGCGGAAGACGCCGATGCTGCCGTCGTAGCTCGCAGTGTAAACCCGGCTCCCATCTGCGGAGAAGGCGACGGCATTGACCGGGCCCGCGTGGCCCCTCAGAACGGGGCCAGGCGCGAGCTGTTCCAAATCCCACAGCCGGGCCGTGTGGTCCCAACTGGCAGATGCAGCCCAGTGGCCGTCACCCGTCACCGCCAGTCCGACGATCTTGCCCTGGTGACCGCTGAAGCGATGCACGAGCGCACCCGTCGAGATGTCCCAAATGGAGACGGTGCCATCGTCGCCGGCCGAAAGCACCCGGCTGGTGCCAGGGACGAAGGCCACCGCATTCACCGCACCGTCGTGGTCCTCGAACCGTGCGAGCTGCCGGGGCTGCTCGCCTGAGATGTCCCACGCCATCATGGCGTAGTCGAATGACCCCGTTAGGACACGGTTTGAAGCGGTATCGATGCGCACCGCTTTGATCGGGCCGCCGTGTCCGACGAGGTTGCCAGCTGCGGCGCGCCGTTCGTCTGCTGACTTCTGACCAGCAGCAGGCGAGCCGCCCGGCGGCAGCGCCCGCGCATCCTGGGCAGCGGCAGTGCCAATTGCCCCAGCCAAAATGAGCAGCAGGATCGCCAGGCACCCGATCGGCCCGGTCGGCGGGGCGGCGCGCTGTGGGCGGCAAGCGAAACTAGCCCTGTCCGCAGCGTATCGCCCCGCCCGAACCGCCTGAGCCATGACAGAGCATCACTCCGCCGGTTGCGGCCGTACCTCGCCCGTATCCACAGGGCGCTCGCCTTCACCCTTGAGCACCTCCTCGGCCCAAAGGCTGTGGTGCTGCTTGGCCCATTCGATATCGACCTGGCCCGATCCCATGGCCGAGAATGCACCCTGCATACCCAGCGTGCCGATGTAGATATGACCGAGGATCACCGCCGTCAGGAAGAGCGCCATCATCGCGTGCCACAGCGAGGAGTATTGCATCTCCTGATTAACGCTCAGAGCCGTCGGAAGGTCGGTTCCGAAGATGCTGTTGATGGCGCTGAAGGTCTTCGCGAACATCGGCAGCTCATACGGGAACATCAGCGACAGGCCGGACAGGCTGATCGAGATGCCGCCCAGAATAATGAGCCAGAACAGGATCTTCTGGCCGGCATTGAACTTCCAGCTCGGCGGGTGCACGCCCTTGACCAGCATGCCGCCGCCCATCGCGAGCCACTGCAGATCGCGCCAGTGTGGGATGTTGTGCCGAACCCAGGCGACGAACACCCAAAGCAGCCCGAACATGAAGGCGAACGACACGTAGTTGTGCACCAACTTGCCGGCCAGGGTGATGGCGGCAAAGGCCTCCTTGCCGATGACCGGCAGCAGCCAATAGCGTCCGTAAAGGATATTGAGGCCGGTCAGGGCGAGCAGGATGAACGAGGTGGCCAGCAGCCAATGGCCCATACGCTCGAGGCTGTTGAACCGCTCGATGGTTCGGCCAGCCCAGCCGTGCTCGATCTTGATGCGGCCGCGGATCAGGAAGAACAGCGCGATCACACCGAGGGTGGCAGCCAGAAACCACGCACCGTAGGTCGGCAGCGGGCCGTTGCGGAAGTTGCGCCAGGCCTCACCGGAGGAGTCGACCAGCCGGCCGGCCTTGCCGTCCTGGATCGAGACCTTGCCCTCGATACCCTGACGCAACTGATGCCACATTTCGGCATCGTAGTTCCAGGGCCGAACCGCACCGGGTGCATTGGGCGCATCGGGCTGCGAGGATTGTACTGCGCCCGCCGGCGGGCGGACGTTGGGGTTGGGTTGCTGCGCCGTTGTCGGCACGGCCGAGGCAATGAGCACTGCGGCCACAATGCCGGCGAGCGGCGCCATACGCAGCGCACGCACTGGCCACATTGCACGGAAGAACGGTTTCATCTCGTGTCCTCTCGGTTCCCTCGAGGCGCCTGTCCCGCAGGGCGAGTCTAGCGCATGATCCTGCTGCGGTCTTGTAAAGCCCGGAGTTGGTCGTCACTCAATGGCTGAAGCTTCTCACCCTGGTACACGCCGGGTTCGAATGACAACGGCCGGCCCTGCTCCTGCTCGCGGCAGCCGGCCAGCACAAGCACCGCCCCCAAGACCAGAGTTGTTATTATCCCTCGGTGCATCTCATTTCCTTTCGACAGGCTGGCGCAACCGGTCGCCGCCCGTCAGGGCTCATGAAGGCCTTCTCATAGAAAGGCCTTCTCATAGCTCAAGCCTCGCCCAGAAGGGGTGCACAGGCGAATTCAAGCACATTTGCAAGGCCAAAGACGGGGCGGTCGATGACCGCCCCGTTGCAATGTCGTCCGTATCAACGAACCGGAGACAACACCCCTCAGATCAGCCCGGCGTGCCAGGGTAGGCCTTGCCCCAGCCCCAGGCGCCCGAACCGAAACCGCGCGCCACAACGCGCTGGCGATAGATGTCCGACACCACATCGCCGTCGCCGGCGAGCAGCGCCTTGGTCGAGCACATCTCGGCGCAAAGCGGCAGCTTGCCTTCGGCGAGCCGGTTACGGCCGTACTTCTTGAACATGACGTCCTGGTTCGTCTCCGGGCCGCCGGCGCAGAAGGTGCACTTGTCCATCTTGCCGCGCGAGCCGAAGTTGGACGCCTGCGGGTACTGCGGCGCGCCGAACGGGCACGCGTAGAAGCAGTAGCCGCAGCCGATGCACAGGTCCTTGTTGTGCAGGACCACGCCTTCCTCGGTCTGATAGAAGCAGTCCACCGGGCAGACCGCCGCGCACGGCGCGTCCGAGCAGTGCATGCAGGCGACCGAGATCGAGCGCTCACCCGGCTTGCCGTCGTTGATCGTGACGACGCGCCGACGATTGATGCCCCACGGCACCTCGTGCTCGTTCTTGCAGGCGGTGACGCAGGCGTTGCACTCCACGCAGCGCTCTGCGTCGCAGAGGAACTTCATGCGTGCCATGGTTCAGGCCCTCCAGATCTTGCAGAGCGTCGTCTTCGTCTCCTGCATCTGCGTGACGACGTCGTAGCCATAGGTCGTTGCGGTGTTGGCGGCCTCGCCGAGGACGTAAGGGTCACATCCCGGCGGGTACTTCGAGCGCAGATCCTTGCCCTGGAAGTGACCGGCGAAGTGGAACGGCATGAAGGCGACGCCCTTGCCGACCCGCTCCGTGACCATCGCCATCACGAGGACCTTGCCCTTTTCAGGGCCCTCCACCCAGACCATCTGGCCGTCCTTGATGCCGAGATTGTTGGCGTCCGTCGGGTGGATCTCGACGAACATGTTCTGCTGTAGCTCGGCAAGCCACGGGTTCGACCGGCTCTCCTCGCCGCCGCCCTCGTACTCGACGAGGCGACCCGTCGTCAGAACGATCGGATACTCTTTCGAGAAATCGTTCTTCTGGATCGACTCGAACAGCACCGGCAAGCGGTTCATCTTGCGATCGGTGTGGGTCGGATACTTCGCCACAAGATCGCGCCGCGGCGTGTAGAGCGGCTCGCGGTGGAGCGGCACCGGGTCGGGGAAGTTCCAGACCACTGCACGCGCCTTGCCATTGCCGAACGGTGCGAGGCCATGCTTGATCGCCACGCGCTGCAAACCGCCCGACAGGTCCGTGGTGAACGTCACCGCGTCGGCCTTGTCGCCGCCGACCCGCTGGATCGTCGCCAGCTCCTCCGGAGTCAAGTCTCCATCCCAGCCGAGCTTCTTGAGAAGCCCGAGCGAAACCGCGGGATGGCCACTTTTGAGCTCGTTGCCGACCGGGTAGCTGTCGACGGCGAGCAGGTTGTCGAGGTTCTCGTCGTTACGCGTGTACTTGTCCGACTGGCCCTTGACCGTAGCACCCCACAGCGCACGGAAGTTCAGGCCGCCATCCTGCACGTGCTTGGACGTGTCGTACAGGTTGGGCGTGCCGGGGTGGCCCTTCTTGCCGCTCGGCAGCTCCATGTCGGGATTGCCCCAGCACGGCCACGGCAGACCGTAGTAGTCGCCGTCGCACGGACCGCCGTTGGCCCTGAGAGTCACGCGGTCGAAGGTGTGCTGGTTGGCCATGTGAAGCTTCAGCCGCTCCGGCGACTGGCCGGTATAGCCGATGGTCCACATGCCCCTGTTGAACTCACGGGTGATGTCCTCGACCAACGGCTCGTTGTTCTCGACCTTGATGTGCTTGAACATCTCCTTGTCGAAACCGAGCTTCTTGGCGAACAGGTACATGATCTCGTGATCAGTCTTCGCCTCGAAGAACGGCTCGAACACCTTCTCGCGCCACTGCAGCGAGCGGTTCGATGCGGTCACTGAGCCAACGGTCTCGTACTGGGTCGCCGCCGGCAGCACGTAGGTGTTGTCGGTGCGATCGTGCATGACGGCCGTAGCCGTCGGGTAAGGATCGACCACGACCAGCAGGTCGAGCTTCTCCATCGCCTTCTTCATGTCCGGTCCGCGCGTCTGCGAGTTCGGCGCGTGGCCCCAGAAGAAGACGGCTTTCAGAAGGTCGGGCTGATCGACGTTCGCCTTATCCTCGAGCACGCCGTCAACCCAGCGCGACAGCGGAATACCAGCCGTCTCCATCAGCTTCTTGCTGGCGAAGCGGCTCACCAGGTAGTCGTGCGGAACGTCCCACACGCGCGCCCAGTGCTTCCAGGAGCCCTCTGACAGGCCGTAGTAGCCCGGCAGCGTGCCCGGCTCGACGCCAAAGTCGGTCGCGCCCTGCACGTTGTCGTGGCCACGGAAAATGTTGGCGCCACCGCCGGCCACACCCATGTTGCCGAGCGCGAGCTGCAGGATGCAGTAGGCACGCACGTTGGCGTTCGCGACGGTGTGCTGGGTCGAGCCCATGCACCAGACGAGCGTACCAGGCTTGTTGGAGGCCAGCGTGCGGGCGACACGGCGGAGCTGCGAGCCCGGAACGCCGGTGACGTTCTCGACCTCCTCAGGCGTCCACTTCTTCACCTCCTCGCGCACCCACTCCATGCCCCAGACGCGCTGGCGGATGAACTCCTTGTCCTCCCAGCCGTTCTCGAAGATGTGGTAGAGAATGCCCCAGATCAGCGGGATGTCCGTGCCCGGACGGAAGCGGACGTACTCGTTCGCGTGGGCAGCGGTGCGCGTGAAGCGCGGATCACAGACGATAAGCTGCGCGTTGTTCTGCTCCTTGGAGCGAAGCAGGAACTGCATCGCGACCGGATGCGCCTCGGCCGCGTTGCTGCCGATGACGAAGATCGCCTTGGAGTTCTGGATATCGTTGTAGGAGTTCGTCATCGCGCCGTAGCCCCAGGTCTGGGCGACGCCGGCGACGGTGGTCGAGTGACAGATACGGGCCTGGTGATCTCCGTTGTTGGAGCCCCAGAACGCGTAGAACTTGCGGAACAGGTAGGCCTGCTCGTTCGAGAACTTGGCAGAGCCGAGGAAGTACACCGAATCGGGACCCGAGGTCTCGCGGATCTGCAACATCTTGTCGCCGATCTCGTTGATGGCCTGATCCCAGGAAATGCGCTGCCACTTACCGGCAACGAGCTTCATCGGGTACTTGAGACGCCGCTCGCCATGCGCGTGCTCGCGCGCGGAAGCGCCCTTCGCACAGTGAGAACCGAGATTGAGCGGGCTGTCGAACCCGGGCTCCTGCCCGATCCACACGCCGTTTTGCACCTCGGCGAGAATCGTGCAGCCCACGGAACAGTGCGTACAGACCGTCTTCCTGATCTCGACATTGTTGCCGCTCGCATCCGACGTCTGAGCCTCGGCCTTCTGAACACGACCGGTGACGAGCGTCGATGCCGCTGCCAGACCGCCGATGGCCAGCCCCGAATTGCGCAGGAATGCGCGCCGGTCGACCGTCCCGTGCGATTCGACGTGGAGGGTCGACGACAGGCGGGCCCGCCCTGCGGCTCCGTTCGCCTTCTTCCTCAGCATAATCTTCTCCCTTTAAACGTCATGCGGTCAGCCCGGCCTTCGCCACGTGCTGCTGCCGCAGGGGTGGAAGTCAGAACCTAGCGAGCTCGTAGTAGCGCTTGACATGAGCCGTCTCGCGGTAAAGCCCTTCGCGAGGCTTGCTTTCCTTTGCCGATGCCGGACTACCGGCTGCAACCGCCGCACCGCTCGCAGCCATTCCAGCTCCTGCGAGCTTCAGGAAGCTGCGACGGTCGGTGACCGCCTTGTCATCCTGTCTTTTCATTTCCAGCTCCTTTCCTAACGGCCCACAAACACCGGCTCAGTCGAGCTTGAATGCACTTTCCTCGATCTCGAGGAAGATGCTTCCGACTGAACCCAGCGCTGAATACAGGACAGACGACTTGGCCTGCTGCAGATCACGGAAGAAATAAGACGCCCAGCAGCCGATGTGCGTATCGAAGAAGCGCTTCTGCTCGTCGAGCGGCAATGGCTTGCCGAAGGTGCCGTCTATTAAGCCCGCCATCATCTCGGCCAGTGAAGCGATGTGATCCTCCGGATCGCGAACATCCGGATCCCGCGCGATCCCGAGTCGCGCCATGTCCTGTCGCAATTTGGCCAGAGGCTTCTCGTTGAGGAAACCCGTCAAATAGTATGAGCCGAAGGGTACGAGCTCGCCGCGGCCCAGCCCGATGAACAGAACCTGATACTCGTCGGCCACGTCCGTCGCGCTGCTTCGCCCGGCGATGTGGGCGAAGGTCGAAATCGCGCGACCGAGGTCACTGTCATCGCCCTGCAGGGCGGCGGCGGCCTCGAGATCGGACTGGCTGGGGGGAGCCGACAGAAAGCGCGCGAGCAAGCGATAGAGTTGTGCACGAAGCAAATCTTCGGCTGCAACCGCCGACACGGCTTCATCCATTGGCGCCGCACTCGGCATTCCCAAAGCCCCCTTGAAGCAATTCCGTTTCCCCTGTCTTGGCGGGCACGCAGCGAGCGACCTGCCACGACAGCGTCCTTATGATGCATCTGCCGCACAATTTTGCAATATGGGAAAGGGCACATTCCTGAAAGAACACCAAAATGTGCTCAGAAATTCCATAGAGATTGTATGGGTTTAAAATTCGCGCATCAGAACATCATGGATCAGACATTCAAAATTCAGCAGTTACAGAGGCCAAAGGCGACACCATTTGCTTTTCGTCAATTTTGAGCGCCGTCCGATTTGTGCAGTGCGCAATCGCGATCGTATATCGGCAATACTGCCCCTGGTCGAGACACCACTTGATCCACGGCGGTGCTGCGCTAGTGTGGCGGCGAGACATTCGTGCTGGAACTTCGGAATCCGGATACTAGATTGGGCTGCAAGGGGCCTGCTCCAGGCCATTGCGCCCCCACGTGCTGACAAGGTTCACCTGATGCTTGGGCAAAACGCACGGACGGCTGACGCCGGTATGGTCGATCCATTCGGCCGTCGCGTGACCTATCTGCGGGTTTCGGTGACGGACCGCTGCGATTTCCGCTGCGTCTACTGCATGTCCGAGCACATGACCTTCCTGCCCAAGAAGGATCTACTGACGCTCGAAGAGCTCGACCGGCTGTGCTCGGCGTTCGTGGCAAAGGGCGTCACCAAGCTGCGAATCACCGGCGGGGAGCCGCTGGTGCGCAAGAATATCATGTGGCTGTTCCGTGCCCTCTCGCGGCATCTGGAGACGGGCGCGCTGGAAGAGCTGACGCTCACGACCAATGGCAGCCAGCTCCCGAGGTACGCGACCGAGCTCGCCGATTGCGGTGTCAAGCGGATCAACGTCTCGCTGGACACGCTCAGGCCCGACCGCTTCAAGGCGATCACCCGCTGGGGTGATTTCTCCCGGGTGATGGAAGGCCTCGAGGCCGCGGACAAGGCCGGGTTGGCCGTCAAGATCAACGCCGTGGCCCTCAAGGGCGTCAACGAGGATGAGATCGAGGACCTGCTGCGGTTCGCCCATGGCCGGGGTTATGACCTGACGCTCATCGAGACCATGCCGCTCGGCGATATCGACGGCGACCGGACGGATCAGTACCTGCCGCTGTCCATCGTGCGCGCGCGGCTCATGGACCGCTTCACGCTGGAGGACATCCCATACCGGACGGGGGGACCGGCACGTTACGTGCGGGTAGCCGAGACCGGCGGACGCCTCGGCTTCATCACGCCGCTGACCCACAACTTCTGCGAAAGCTGCAATCGCGTGCGGCTCACCTGCACCGGCACACTCTATATGTGTCTTGGCCAGGAGGACGCCGCCGATCTGCGAACACCCCTGCGCGCCAGCCCCGATGATGCCCTGCTGTCAGCCGCGATCGACGAGGCGATCAGCCGGAAGCCGAAGGGGCATGACTTCGTCATCGACCGGCGAACGCGCCGGCCGGCGGTCTCACGGCACATGAGCGTGACCGGCGGATAGCGGCGGCGGCGCGTTATTTCTCAGGCGGTTCGAGGCTCGGATCGCCAAGGTGCTGGCGGAGCATTTCCGCGTACTCGCCCGTCATCTTCTTCACGAACTCCTCGTGATTATCGACATCGAGGACGACCTTGGCGACGTAGGCGTTGTAGCGCGCTGCCGCGTAAAGGAAGGCCATGTGCAGCTCGGTGGCCTTCACGCGGGTGTTTTCGCGGTTGGCGAGATCGATGAACTTGTCGGCCACTTTCAGGAAAGCCATGGTGTCCAGATGACCTGCGGCACGCATGGCCCGGCGCTCCTGCCGGTTGGGTTCTTTCATTGGGCTCTCCACACTATCTGGCGAGCCGCGCGAGCACGGCGCGCTTCAGGCCGGCGCCGTCGAGCGACGGATCACTTTCGGCGATCTCGGCGGCAAGTCTCATGGATTGTATCGCAACGTCGGTATCCGGCCGAGGCTCCGAACTGGTGCCGCCATTTCGGCTTGCGACGGCCAGCACGTTTTCAAGATCAGCGAGCGCACCTGCCGCGGGTATGACGATCAGCAGATGGCGTGCCTCCTGCGCAGCTTTGCGCATGAGGTCGCCCTCGCCGTCGGACCCGACCGGATCCACGAGGGCAGCACGGGCCGGCGTCCTTGCGACGAATGCAAGCGCCTCCGGCACCGAGCCGGGCTTCTGCGGATCGATCCGCACGGGAATGAGCCGCGTGGACGGCGCTTCGGCCAGGATTGCCCTTGCAATAACGGCTCCCCTCCCGCCCTGGTCGCCTTCGGCCGACGCGTATGGCAGGGGGTCGTCATCGACAAAATCACGGCCAATGAGCTGGCCTTCGCCGTCGCGGGCAAGGCGACCCGCGATCTCAGGAAGCGTGTAGTCGATCCCGGTGGAAATGAGCGCCAATGCGACCCCGCCGGGGTCCGTCCCGGGCGGAAGGCGCGGGTCCTTTTCGCGGGCCCACACATCGGGAGCGCCGTAGAGAAGAGCGCCGTAGAGAATCACGAGTGCGATCAGGCAGCGCCGGACGAGCATCACTCCTCGCTCGGTGTCGCGGCGGAATGAGCAGCCAACCCGCTCTCCCGTTTGCCGAGCGGGCCAATCGTGCGATCGATGAAATCCGCTATGCTTGCGATGTCGTCCAGGGAAAACACCGGCACCGTTGCGCCCTCGACCGCGTGATCCGACGCGATCGCGACGATCATCGGGTCCTCTGGCGCCAGCGGGCGTTTGGTCAGCGACTGCAGGCGGCGCGCTTCGATCTTCGGGATCGGCGCTGACTTGTAGCCCTCGACGACGACCAGGTCACACGGCTCAAGCCAGGAGATCACCTCATCGAAGCTCGGCTCCGGCGCACCGTCGAGCTCGTTGACGATGGCCCAGCGCCGGCTGGACACAATGGCCACCTGCTTGGCCCCCGCGCGGCGATGGCGTGCGCTGTCCGTCTCGCCGTCATCGATCTGGAACGCATGGTGTGCGTGCTTGACAGTCGCCACTTTGAGACCGCGCCGGGTAAATTCCTCGACGAGGCGCACGGTCAGCGTCGTCTTGCCGGACTTTTTCCAGCCCGCAATTCCGATGACGGGGGTTCTCTGTGGCTTCGTCGTCGATCTCAAGGGCTTCTGCTCTCAATCAGATCACGCGCTTCGTCCAGCTCTTCGGGTGTGTTCGCGTTGAAGAACGGGTCGACCTTGCGCCCGTTGAAGCACAGGAACGGGAAATTGACGACAACGCTGGCGTGCCGGCCCGTCCAGTGCAGCACCTTGCGCACGCCGGCGTTGAGTTGCTCCTCCAGATCATCGGCCAGCGCGACGGGCCACAAGCCGATGACGGGGTGAACATCCTCCCCCGAAGCCGCCATCGCGATCGTCCGCGGCGCGTCCCCGATCGCTTCAAGAAAGCGCCGCGTGAGGTCGAGCGGCAGAAACGGCGCGTCCGTTGAGACGGTGACGATCCATTGTGCCTCGGGAGCACGGGTTGCCGACCACCGCATCCCGGCCAATACGCCAGCGAGCGGTCCGGCAAATCCGCCGACCGTGTCCGGCACGACATCGAGCCCGAAGGCGGCAAACCGCTCTGGATCGCCGTTGGCGTTGATGACCATGGCGCCCACCTGTGGCCGGAGCCGTTCGATCACGTGCGCCAGCATCGGCTTGCCGGCCAGGTCGCGCAGGCACTTGTCGCCGCCGCCCATACGGCGCGACAGGCCACCCGCCAGCAAAACCCCTGTCACCAGCTCCACCGGGTCTCCTCTCATTCCATCAATCCTCGGCGGCGGCGAGGCTGCCCTTGCGGGCGTGCCTGCGGTCCTCGTCCCCGACCCGCGTGACATCCGCATCGTAGATGATGCGCTCGATGCCGGACAGGGCCACAAACCGCTTGCCGCGTGCGCGGCCGATAAGCGTCAGGCCCGCCCGGCGCGCAAGGTCGACTCCCCAGGCCGTGAAGCCCGATCGGGACATCAGGATGGGGATGCCCATCTTGACCGTCTTGATGACCATTTCGGATGTCAGACGGCCGGTCGTGTAGAAGGTTTTGTCGTCCGGCTTGATCTTGTTGAGGAACATGTAGCCGGCGATCTTGTCGACGGCGTTGTGGCGGCCGACGTCCTCCATATAGATGAGCGGCTTGTCCTCCTGGCAGAGCACGCAGCCGTGAATGGCGCCTGCCTTGAGGTAAAGGCTCGGCTCGGTGTTGATCTTCTTGGTGAGCTGATAGAGCCAGCTCGTCCTGATCCGGGCATCGGGGTTGAGCTTTGCCCGGTCGAACTCTTCCATGATGTCGCCGAAGATGGTCCCCTGGGCGCAGCCGGACGTCTGGATCTTCTTCTTGAGCTTTTCCTCGAAGTCGGTCTGGCGGCGGGTCCTTACGACCACAGTCTCGATGTCTTCCTCGTACTCGATGCCGGTGATCTCGTCGTCGGCTCGCAGCATGTTCTGGTTGAGGAGATAGCCGACGGCGAGCAGGTCCGGCCGGTCGCCGATCGTCATCATGGTCACGATCTCGCGCGCGTTGAGGAACAACGTCAGGGGCCGCTCCGTCACGACGGA
>DASVDU010000277.1:0-16400 GCA_036380915.1 Hyphomicrobiaceae bacterium
TGCCGGACAGCACCGATGCCACGACGAGGCCATCGCGCTGGACGGCCGCGGACACTTCGGGCAGCAGCGGTCCGGAATTTCCGATGCAGGTGGTGCAACCATAGCCGACGAGATCGAAGCCGAGCGCTTCCAGGAACGGAGTGAGCCCGGCCTGATCGTAGTATTCCGTCACCACCCGCGAGCCCGGGGCGAGTGAAGTCTTCACCCATGGCTGCCGCCGGAGCCCGCGCTCGACAGCTTTTTTTGCAAGCAGGCCAGCGGCGATCATCACGGATGGGTTGGAGGTGTTCGTGCAGCTCGTAATTGCCGCGATGGCCACCGATCCGTGGCGCAGGCCCTTGATGGCGTCCTCCTGCGGTCGCTCCAGGGGCACATCCTCTGGACTGCCCTCCCCCCAGACGCCGACTCTCGAACCGTCGTTGCCCTTGGCGGCAGCTTGCTTCTGCGCAGCCGGCGGCTTGGGCGGCATCAGCGACGGCAGTGCGTCGTGAAAAGCCTGCTTCGCCTTGCGCAACGGAATGCGGTCCTGCGGCCGCCCTGGACCCGCGATGCTAGGCTCGACGGTCGACAGGTCCAGCTCGAGCGTGTCGCTGAACACAGGCTCCGGCGCATTGAGATCGTGGAAGAGGCCCTGCTCCTTCATGTAGGCTTCGACGAGCGCGACATGCTCGCCGGTGCGCCCCGTAAAACGCAGATAATCCAGCGTCAGCTCGTCGACGGGGAATATCGAGCAGGTCGATCCGTACTCCGGGGACATGTTGCCGATGGTGGCGCGGTCCGTGACAGGCACGTTGCGGACGCCGGGGCCGTAAAACTCGACGAAGCGCCCGACGACGCCCTTCTTGCGAAGCATCTCCGTGACCGTCAGCACCAGGTCGGTCGCCGTCGCACCCTCGCGCAACTCACCGTGGAGCCGGAATCCGACCACATCGGGGATGAGCATCGAAATCGGTTGCCCCAGCATGGCCGCTTCGGCCTCGATGCCGCCGACGCCCCAACCCAGAACGCCCAGGCCATTGACCATCGGCGTGTGCGAGTCGGTGCCGACCAGCGTGTCGGGATAGGCCATCGGCTTCTCCGTCCCTGCGGGCACGTCGCCCTCGCGCGCACCGAACACGACGCGCGCCAGATACTCCAGATTGACCTGATGGCAGATGCCGGCATTGGGCGGGCCGACGCGGAAATTGTCGAAGGCTTGCTGCCCCCACTTCAGGAAGGCGTACCGCTCGCCGTTACGTTTGTAGTCGAGCTCGGTGTTGATGCGCATGGCATCCGGGCGGCCGAACGCGTCGGCCTGGATCGAATGGTCGATCACCAGCTCCAGCGGCTGCAGCGGATTAATCTTCGCCGGATCGCCGCCGAGCCGAGCCATCGCGTCCCGCATAGCGGCGAGGTCGACGATGGCCGGCACGCCGGTGAAGTCCTGCATCAACACGCGCGCCGGCGTGAAGGCGATCTCCTTCTGGCCGTCTGCGTAGGGTTTCCAGCCCGCCAACGCCTCGATATCCGCTTTGTTGACGGTTGTGCCGTCTTCGTTGCGCAGCAGGTTTTCGAGCAGGATGCGCAGCGAAAAGGGCAGCCGGTCTACATCGAAACCGTGCTGGCCCAGTTTCCTGAGGCTGAAGAACCTGAACGTCTTATCCCCAACGCGAAGCTCGGAAGCAGTGCCGAAGCTGTCCATGGCTTGCTCCTCTCGGGCGGCTCGTGCCGCATCAAAAATTCGGTGCCGCAGCCGTCATCCACTCTGAATGGCACGGCTCGACGGATCAACGGGACGCGACCTGAGGGGTTCCGCGGCCAGCCGCCGCTTGCACAGGTGACTCGCGTGCCGCCCGCTCACAGTAGCTGAAAACACTTTGCGTGTAGAAATTCAGGGTGTGGGCGGATATCCCTTATGCCCTTGCCGCTGCCAGCTTGAGGGAGTCCAACACAATGATGAAGCGTCGCCTCGGTGCGAATGGTCCGCTCGTCTCTGCAATCGGACTTGGGTGCTGGAGCTTTGCCGGCGCCTACGGACCAACGACGGAGGCCGAGAGCCACGCCACGCTGAGCCGTGCCATCGAGCTCGGCGTCGACTTCCTGGATACTGCCGACGTCTACGGCCATGGGACCAGCGAGGAGGTGATCGGCCGCTTCCTCAAGCAAAACCCTTCGGCAAAGGTCGTGATTGCTACCAAGGGCGGCATCAAGCGCCGGCCAGGCTCGGCGGAACGGACCTTCGACAACAGCCCAGAATATCTGCGATCGGCGCTCGAGGGGTCGCTGCGCCGGCTAGGGCGGGACTACGTCGATCTCTACTACGTTCATCGCCGGGACCAGAGCCGTCCTGTCGAAGAGGTCGCCGACACGCTCGCCGGTTTCGTGAAGGAAGGCAAAATCGGAGGGTTCGGCTTCTCCGAGATCTCGCCCGCCACGCTGAGGCGTGCTCACGCGGTGCATCCGGTCATGGCGGTGCAGAGCGAGTACTCGCTGTGGTCGCGCTTGCCGGATCTCGGAATGATCGAAGCCTGCCGCGAGCTGGGCGTCGCCTTCGTTCCGTTCAGCCCGCTCGGACGCGGATTCCTGACCGGAACGGTCACTCGAACGGACGACTTCGGGCCGACCGACTTCCGCAAACCCAATCCGCGTTTTCTGGAGCCCAATTTCTCGCTCAACCGGAAAACGCTGGAGCCATTCCTGGCCCTCGCGAGCCGCTATGACGCCTCCCCCGGGCAGCTTGCGCTGGCGTGGGTGCTGGCGCAAGGCGACCACCTTGTCCCGATCCCGGGCACACGGTCGGTGAAGCATCTGGAAGAGAACGCCGCCGCAGCCTCGATCGCGCTCAGCAGAGAGCAGGTTGCCGCCATCGAGCGCGCGCTGCCCCGCGGGTTTGCGCATGGCGATCGTTATTCAGATCAGCAATGGATCGGCGCCGAGCGATACGGCTGAACGGAGCCGGCGGCTTTAGAGACGCAGCCTGACCGGGGTCAGGCTCAACGGGTCCGAGACATCGCGGATGCGCACGCCGGTCCGCTCCTTTGCCAGCTGGGCCTCACGGCGGGTGATGTAGGCCGCCGAGCTGAAGATGATGAGGGCGCCGACCCAGGTCCACAGGTCGGTGCTCTCGCCGAGCAGCAGGTAGCCTGCCGCGACGGCGAACGGCAGCCGCGAGAACTCGAAGGTGAAGACCAGCGAGGCGTCCATCGACGCAAATCCGCGAAGCAGTGCGACGTGACCGAGCACGGCGCACAGGCCCAGGCCGATGAGGTACGGCCACACGGCCAGGGCCGGCCATTCCCACACGAACAATGCCGGGATCAAGGAGGCCGGAGTCGCCCACAAATTCGTGATGAACACGATTTTGTCGGGGTCGTCCTGGGCGGTCATCTGCTTCAACAGGGGTCCGACGATACCGGCCGTCAGTGCGGAGAAGAGCGCCAGCATCTGGCCAAGGCCGAAACCCACGCCGCCCGGCCGCAGGATGATGAGCGCGCCGATGAAGCCGATGACGAGCGCGGTCCAGCGGCGCGCCCGAACCACTTCACCAAGCCAGAACACGGCGAAAATGGTCGCGAACAAGGGCGCGAGAAAGCCCACCGCCGTCAACTCGCCCAATGGGATGAGCGAAAGCGCCGAAAACCACGCCATCATGGAAAGGAACGCGAGCCCAACGCGCACGCCATAAAGGCGGAACTGCGCGGAGACGGCCAACGATGGCCCTCGCCAGTACAGCAGCGGCAGCATCAGGACCAGGCAGAAGAAGTTGCGGAAGAAGATCACCTGCAGCGGATCGACCCCCTCGTGCATGGCGAATTTGCCAAAGGTGCCGAGACCAGCGAAGGTCGCCATGGCGATCGTGACCCAGATCGCGCCTGCAATCGGGTCGTTGCGCTTCCCCGGCTTGCCACTGGCCCACAGCCGGGCAACCAGCCCACCGATGTTTCCTCCGAACGACGACAACTGATTATGTCCTTCTGTTCGCCCTCTGCCGGGGCAACTGAAGATGCGCTGCAAAGCCGTTTCATGACAAGGCTGTTGGCCATACGCACATGTCGGTTATGCTACCCCGTGCCCCCCGCTGGACTGCGGCGCAGGCGTAGGCCAATGTTCGGCCCCCAATTCATGGAACTCGAGGCAGGCGATGAGCGGAAAGACTTCGGCGGGAACCAGATCGGGTGCCATCGGGCGTGCACGCAGCTACCTCGAGAATGGACAGTTCGAAGCCGATCTGGCGCGCCGGGTTGCTTATCGGACCGAAAGCCAGCTCCTGCCCGAAAGCCTTCCGCAGCTCGAACGCTACCTCCGTGAAGAAATGGAGCCGGCGTTCGCCCGAATGGGCTTTACCTGCCGCATTTACCAGAACCCCATTGCCGGCCAGGGCCCGGTCCTGCTCGCCACGCGCATCGAGGACCCGAGCCTGCCAACCGTACTGGGGTACGGCCATGGCGATGTCATCCGCGGCCTCGATGAGCAATGGACCAAGGGCAATGGCCCCTGGGTGACGGCGCGGGAGGGAGACCGGCTCTATGGCCGTGGCACGGCGGACAACAAGGGTCAGCACACGATCAACATGGCGGCGATGCAGTCCGTCATGGACGAGCGCGGGGGCCGGCTCGGCTTCAATGCCAAATTCATGATCGAAATGGGCGAGGAAGCAGGCTCCAAAGGCCTGAAGGAGCTGGTCGAGGCACACCGCGAGGATTTCGCGGCCGACGTGTTGATTGCCTCGGATGGACCGCGGACGCGCCCTGAGCGCCCGTCACTCAACCTCGGCTGCCGCGGCACCATCAACTTCGATCTGGTCTGCGAGCTGCGGGACGGCGGGCATCACTCCGGAAACTGGGGCGGCCTGCTGGCCAACCCCGCCATCATTCTCGCCAATGCCCTCGCGACGATCGTCGGCCCAACCGGCGCGCTTCTGGTGAAAGAGCTGAAAGCGCCGGCCATGACGAAGGCCGTGCGCGAAGCTTTGGCAGACGTCGAGATCGATGGCGGCGACAAGGGCCCCAAGGTCGACGAGTGGTGGGGAGAGCCGGGCCACACGCCGGCCGAGAGGGTCTACGGATCGAACGTATTCAACGTGCTGGCCATCGGGGCCGGGATGCCGGGCCGGCCGGTCAATGCCATTCCGCCCCGGGCCGTCGCCAACTGCCAGCTTCGCTTCGTCGCCGGTACGGATGTTGCGGGCGTCCGCCCCGCGGTCGAGCGGCATCTGCGCGAGAATGGCTTCGATACCGTTCGCGTCGCCGATCCACCTGCCGCCAATGACGGCAGCTTCCCGGCAACCCGCACCGAGCCCGACGACCCCTGGGTGGTCTGGGCGGTCAATTCCTTCCAGCGGACGTCGAACATCAAGCCCGCCGTGGTTCCCCAGATGGGCGGCTCGATCTGCAACGACATTTTCACCGACGTGCTCGGTATGCCGACACTCTGGGTGCCGCATTCCTATGGCTCCTGCTCCCAGCACGCGCCGGATGAGCACATCCTCATGTCGGTCTCGCAGAGCGCGCTCGAGCTGATGGCGGGGCTCTATTGGGATCTCGGCGAGGCCGGAGTTCCAGCGCGATCCTGAAGGCCCCGCGCCAGTCGGCAATAGCAACCCACTTTTGAAAGGCACCTCCCCGATGACCGAACCCTGCGACCTGTCCGCCGTCGAGGCCCGCCGGCTGATCGGCAACAAGAAGCTCTCGCCCGTCGAGCTGCTGGAGAGCTGCCTGAAGCGCATTGAGAAGGTCAATCCGACCCTCAACGCCATCGTTGCGATGGACGAGAAGGCTGCAAAGGACGCCGCGAAAGCCGCCGAGGAGGCGGTCATGCGGGGCGACGACCTGGGGCTGCTCCATGGCCTGCCGATCGGCATCAAGGATCTTCAGGCCACGGCTGGACTGCGGACCACGTGGGGCTCGCTGATCTACAAGGATCATGTTCCGGAAAAGGACGAAGCGACAGTCGCCAATCTGAGGGATCAGGGCGCCGTCATCCTGGCCAAGACGAACACGCCGGAGTTCGGCGCCGGCGCCAACACGAAAAACCGGGTCTATGGCGCGACGGGCAACCCCTTCGATCCGAACAAGACCTGCGCCGGCTCGTCAGGCGGATCTGCTGTGGCGCTCGCGACCGGAATGCTGCCGCTGGCTACCGGCTCCGACTACGGCGGCAGCCTGCGCACGCCTGCCGCATTCTGCGGCGTCAGCGGGTTCCGGCCTTCACCGGGCGTCGTGCCGGGTCCGGAGCGGTCGAGTGCCTTCACCCCATTCTCGGTCAACGGTCCCATGGCCCGCTCCATCGCCGACCTGCATCTGCTGCTCAAGGCGCAGATCGATCTCGACAAGCAGGACCCGTTTTCGAGCGACGATGCACTGCGCATCCCCGAGGAGCTGCCCCAGCTCGACCTCGGCAGCCTGCGCGTGGCGATCTCCACCGACCTCGGCTGCGCGCCGGTCGACAAGGACATCCGGCGCATTTTCCAGGAGCGGGTGAGCACGTTTCGGCACGTCTTCGCGGAAACCCAGGACCGCGATCCGGATCTCGGCCCGGTGCATGACGTGTTCGAGATCCTGCGCGGGGTCTACTTCGTCGGCGCGCATCGCGAGCGGCTGGAGAAGCACCGGGATCTGCTCGGCCCCAACGTGATCGACAATACCGAGCGCGGGCTCAAATGGACCGCAGCGGACATCGCCTGGGCCAATGTCGAGCAGTCGAAGATCTATCGCCGGTTCCTCGATTTCTTCGACGATGCCGACGTGCTCATCTGCCCCGCAGCCTCGGTCACTCCGTTTCCGCACAGCGAGCTGTCCGTCACGGAGATCAACGGCGAGAAAATGCCGACCTACATGCGCTGGCTCGCAATCACCTACGCACTGACAACCGCCGTTCCTTCGGCTGCCGTCATCCCCTGTGGCGTCGACCATGTCGGCATGCCGTTCGGCATCCAGGTCGTGGGCCCGAACGGCTCGGATGCGCTCGTCCTGGCAGTGGCCAACGCGCTGGAGCGGGTGCTCGCCGAGAACCCGGCAACCTCGCGGCCTGTGCCCGACATCGCGGCGCTGACTGGCTGACCTGTTCAGCTCACGGGAGTTCAGCTCACGGGAGCAGTGGCGCGGCCGCTTTCGGTGCGGCTGAGCCACAGGGCACCGAGCAGTACGACTCCCATCATCGGCAGCGCCGCGAGGTTGACCACCGTCCAGCCGACATTCGCCTGCAGGACTCCGGAAAGGCCGGCCGCGGTCGCCGTGGTGCCGTAAACCGCGAAGTCGTGGCTCGCCTGCACCTTGGCCCGCTCGGCGGGTGTATAGGTCGTCGTGAGCAGCGACGTGCCGCCGACGAACGTGAAATTCCAGCCAAGGCCGACGAGGGCGTTCGCCAGGAAGAAGTTCCAGAACGCGATGCCGGCGAGATTGATTATGGCGCACGCCATCTGGATCAGCGCGCCCGTGGCGATGATCGGTAGCACGCCGAACCGCGCAATGAGATGGCCGGTGAAGAACGAGGGCAGGAACATCGCGATCACGTGTGCCTGGATGACCGTCGCGCTGTCCTGGAATTCGAAGCCGCAAGCGAGCATGGCGAGCGGCGTGGCGGACATGACGAGC
This sequence comes from Hyphomicrobiaceae bacterium, assembly GCA_036380915.1. Taxonomy (GTDB): domain Bacteria; phylum Pseudomonadota; class Alphaproteobacteria; order Rhizobiales; family Hyphomicrobiaceae; genus ZC4RG25. The sequence goes on from DASVDU010000277.1 coordinate 7,572, forward strand.
GTCATCACGCCGTAACCGAACATCGATGACGTGAGCGCCACGATATAGGCTGGTTGCCGCACGATCTGGCGCATCGGCCGGCCGCCTTGGGCCTTCTCGGCAGCTGTTAACCCCGGAATACGGAGTCCCTGCACAAGCACCAGCACGAACGCGGAGTAGACCGCGACCATCACGTAGACGCCACCGAACACGAACGGATCGAGCCAGTGCACGGACCACTTCGCGGTCTGCGGACCGAGGAACCCGGCGATCACACCGCCGAGCATGACGAGCGAGATGGCCTTGGGACGCAGTTCAGGCTCGGTGGCATCGGCCGCTGCAAAACGGAAATACCACGCGAAAGCGGCTGCCATTCCCTGGAACAGAGAGCCGACGCAGAGCAGGACGAAGCTTTGCAGGAAAATGGCCGCGAGAGAGATGAGGCCGGAAGTGACGCCGCACATCGCGCCGACCGAGAACCCGCCGCGTCGTCCGATCCGGGCCATCAGGAACGACGCGGGGATGGTCGTCATCATCACCCCGGCGTGGTTCAGGAACAGAGGGAAGGTCGACAGCGTCTTGTCGACGCCGAGCAGCGCGTATCCCGCGAGCGGCGTCGTAGCAATGGCCATCGACTGCACGCACATGAAGAAGCCCTGGCTGAACGCCAGCAGCGCTACGTTGCGCGGGTTCGGTATGCCGAAAAAGGACATGCGCTCTTGCGGGTGTGAAGACGGCTGCGACACCAAAGGTCCATCAAGCGCGCCACAATGCCTTGTTTCGCCGCCCGCGCAAAGGAGGGAATCGCGACCGCTTCTTCCAGCTGCCCGTGCCCAGAGCGGGTACCAGGAGTTTGCCTCTGCCTCGCCGGCGTGTAATTTCCGCGTCGGCTGGCCGGCAATCCGAGCGCGGCACCGGTTTTTTACCTTCGCTCTTGCCCGCCCGTGGCCGCGTTTCAGCAGCGTAACCAGGAGGTTCACGAATGGATCGGAAAATCTGGGAGACGGGCCTCGCCAAGAGGAAGGCGGTCCTCGGCGAGGACTACGTGAACAAATCCATGTCGAATGCGGACGACTTCAATCGTCCGTTTCAGGACATGCTCAATGAGTACTGCTGGGGCACCATCTGGGGAGACGAGCGCATTCCGGCCAAGACCCGCTCCATGATCAACCTCGGCCTGATCGCCGGCCTCAACCGTATGGAGGAATGGGAGCTTCACCTGCGCGGCGCGATCCGCAACGGTGTCTCGCGGGAGGAGATCCAGTCCATCCTGCATCAGATCGCCGTCTATGCCGGCATGCCGGCTGGGGTCGAGTGCTTCCGTATCGCGCGGCGCGTCTTCGCAGAGCTCGACGGCAAGGCCTGAACGAGCCCTCGCGCGGCAGCCTGTCCCTGCTCTCGCCAGGTCCGGAACGATCCGCCCGGCCGATGGTTCAGCGGCGAAAAGGGAGCTTGGCGAATGGCTGCGAAGATGAAGGCTGCGGTTTTCGTCGAGCCGAATCGTATCGTGCTCGACGAGAAGCCTGTCCCGGACATCGGTCCGCTCGATGCCCTGCTGCGGATCACGACCACGACCATCTGCGGCACCGACATCCACATTCTCAAAGGCGAATACCCCGTCGAGCGGGGCCTGACCATTGGCCACGAGCCGGTCGGCGTCATCGAGAAGCTCGGCTCGGCGGTCAAGGGCTACCATGAAGGCCAGCGGGTGATCGCCGGCGCGATCACGCCGAGCGGCTATAGCTATGCCTGCCTCGCGGGTGATTGCGCACAGGATGGCGCCGACACCGCCCACGGCTGGAAACCCATGGGCGGCTGGAAATTCGGCAACACCATCGACGGCTGCCAGGCCGAGTTCGTGCGAGTGCCGGACGCGATGGCGAACCTCGCGCCGGTTCCGGACGGTCTTTCCGATATCGAGGTGTTGATGTGCCCGGACATCATGTCGACTGGCATCGCCGGTGCGGAATCGGGGAACATCAAGATCGGGGATCTCGTTGCGATCTTCGCCCAGGGGCCGATCGGGCTCTGCGCGACCGTCGGCGCGCGGTTGATGGGCGCGACGGCGATCTTTGCGGTCGACATGCTGCCCGAGCGCCTGGAGATGGCCCGCAAGCTTGGAGCCGATCACTGCATCAATTCGGCGAACACCGATCCGGTCGACGAGATCATGCGGCTGACGAGCGGCCGCGGCGTCGACGTCGCCATCGAAGCCCTTGGCAAGCAGACGACCTTCGAGGCCGCACTGCGTGTGCTGAGGCCCGGCGGGACACTTTCGAGTCTCGGTGTGTACAGCAAGGACCTGAGTATCCCGCTCGGCCCCTTCGCTGCCGGACTTGGAGATCACCGGATCATCACGACGCTCTGCCCCGGCGGCAAGGAACGCATGCGGCGCATGATGAACGTCATCGGCTCGGGCCGCGCGGATCTCAAGCCTCTCGTCACACACAGCTTCAAGCTCGACGACATCGAAGCGGCCTATGATCTTTTCGGCCATCAGCGGGACGGTGTTTTGAAAGTCGCGATCACCCCGTGATTTGCGGCAGAGCTGCAGCTTGACTGCTGCGGGTCAAGGTCGATCGTCGTAAGACATGGATGTGAATGGAAGCGCCCCGGAGAGCTGCGCCGCGCCACCCCCCGGGGCTTTCGCCCCGCTGCCTGAAGCTCGCAATCACGCGGCTGGCAAAACGTAAATGCTCGAGCGCTTGCTTGGTTCCGGTCTCGCGCGGAAAGTGTATTTTGCGCGGCTGATCCGCAACACATTCTTCTCACGCGGGCTGGCGTCGCATGAAGTCTTCCAGAGCGGCCCGAACCTCTGGGGGAGGGAGCACCGAGGCCCGGTTTCGCACGTCGAAAAAGACCATCGTGCACTCGGCCAAAGCCGCGCACGTCTCATCGCCGGCCATGAACACGCCATGCTGCAGCTTGAACGACTTGGTGCCGAGCCGGGCGATGCGCGTCCCGACATCCACGCTGCCCGGAAAATGCAGCTCGTTGAGGTAGTCGATGACGAGCCGTGCGATGACGAGCTCCAGATCAGGGCCGCCGAAACGCTTCAACGTCGGATACACGAGAGCAACGCGGGCCTGCTCGAGAAAAGCGGCCATGGCTGCGTTGTTGATGTGTCCGATCGGATCCTGGTCGCAATAGCGGATCGTGACCGTGGTCCAGTGATTGTAATCGGCGCGACTGCGCCGTTCGTGCACCGAGTTCTCCGGCATGTGCTTCCGATGGGCTCGAACCGACTTCTGGTGACCGCATGATGCGTTCGGCACGCGATGCGCAAGAGACCTACGTGGGCGAGGCGCGCGCTGTCAAAGACGTACAGCAGATCTGAGGCAATTCGCCGAACGACGCCGCCGATTCAGATGACTTCTTCCGTCTTGTCATCGGTCTCGCCATAACGGCGCAACGTCGCCGGGCGGGTGCCTGCATACAGCTGGTCGAGCCCCGATGCGATCTTCGCGTTTTCACGCTCGAACAGGCTGTTGCCGTCGAGATCACTTTCCACGAGGAACGGGCCGAAGTTCTCGACCTCGAGCACCCAGATGGCCTGGGCAAGTCCCAGCTCTTCCAGCCAATGCACGCCCGCAACCCGCTTGATCCCGCGCCCGAGGAGCGCGCCCGTGCCGTAACCGACTGTCGTCAGGTAGATAGCGTTGTTGGGCAAGAACGAGCTCCTGTAGGTCTCGCCCGCCATGCCGCCCTTGCCGATCACAATGTTGATGCCGGAGAGCTTGAACCAGCCGTCCAGCCATTTGGCAAAACGGAACGAAGCCGTCGCGGTTACGGCGCCTACGGTATAACTGCCGTCCGGCGCGATGCTAGCCGCGGGCGAGCAATGGAAATTGGCGCTGCCCAGTTCAGCCGGAGCGGCGGGCAGCCCGTATCCGTCCTCGACAGCCCGCTTGTAGACGCCCTCGCGCGCGGTGAAGATGCGGCCCGAGAGATAGGCGACCGTGCCGATTTCGAGCTTGCGCAGCTCCTCTGTCGAGGCCGGAAGCTTGAGATGCACGGTCCTGAGGCTGGATGTGCTGGTCGTCATCGGTACGCCTTCGCTCTCTTGGGCCGTTCGACAGCAGATCTCGCTCTCTCGAAGCGCCGCTCAGCGCTCAATCGAAAACGATGACCCCGCGCGCGACACTCCCCGATGTCAGCAGCTTGAAGCCTTCGTTGATTTCCTCGAACCGGTAAGTCCGGCTGATCAGGCCATCGAGATCGAGGCGCTTGTCGAGGTCTAGATCGGCCAGGATGCCGAAATCTATCTCTGGACGGATCGAGCCGTAGTAGGTCCCGGTGAGCTTTTTCTCCATGTAGACCATGTTCGCCAAGCCGATGGGCGCCGTTGCGCTGTAGGCCGGAATGCCGACCAACACGGCATGACCCGCTGGCGCGACGGCATCGACGATTTGAACAGCCGTCGTGGAGGTGCCGATGGCATCGAATGCGTAATCGGCACCGAGGCCGCCCGTCAGATCGCGCACGCGCTTCACCACATCGTCCTCGCGCGCGTTGATCGTGTGCGTGGCGCCGAACTGCTTCGCATACTGCAGCTTGTTGTCGAGCAGGTCGGCCGCGATGATCATCCGTGCGCCGGCAAGCTTTGCGCCCTGGACCACATTCAATCCCACACCGCCGCAGCCGACGACGAGCACCGTCGAGCCCGCGGGAACTTGCGCATGACGGATCACGGCGCCAACGCCGGTTGCAACACTGCAGCCGATGATCGCCGCATGCGTCCACGGAAGGTCCTTGCGCACCGAGACGAGCTGCTCGGCCGGGCAGACGACATACTCGGAGAATGTGCCGATCCGCGCCATCACGTTGACCGGCTCGCCGTTGAGCTTCACGCGCGAACTGCCGTCGTGCATGCGCCAGCGTGGCGAGTCGTTATGGCCTGTGCAAAGCACCGTGCGCCCTTGCGAGCAGTAGGGGCAATACCCGCAATGCGGACGGAACGAGAAGATGACGTGGTCACCGACCTTCACATTGGTCACGCCGGGCCCGCATTCCACCACCTCGCCGGCCGCCTCGTGGCCCAGCACCATCGGGAGAGGCAATGGCCAATCGCCGTTCATAATATGCCAGTCGCTCATGCAAACGCCGGCTGCCTTGACTTTGACGCGGGCTTCGAACTGCTTTGGGCCCTCCTGCTCCAAGTCGAGGATTTCAAGCGGCTTGTTGACTTCGGTCAGGACAGCGGCGCGCATAGTCGTTTCTCCCGAAAGTTCGATTCATTCACCATCTGAAATCGCGCGATCGAAATCAATCGCATCGAACCGCTCATCTCCGCGACTTATTCCGCCGCTTCCACCTGGTGCGGCTGCTCCCACTCGACGGTCGACCGGCGCGAGTAATCCGTGAACCACATCGGATCGGTGCGGAACTCAGCGCGCCCGTCCGCATGGATCCGCGCGGTGGCGCGCCGTGATGACAGGCAGAACATGTGCACGCTCATCGGCATGCCACCGGTGTGGCAGTAGCCGACCTCGATATGGCAGGCGACGACCATGGATGAACCCATGAAGCCCATCGCCCCCATGCCGATCGAGTTTCCAAGCGTCTTCAGCTCGTCCTCGAGCGCCGCAATTTTCGGATCGGGGTTGCGGGAGCCGACCGTCCGCAGGCATGAGGCCTGCTTGCCGAGCACCATGCAGGTGTCCTTGGACCCGCCGAGGCCGATGCCGACGATTGCCGGCTGGCAGGCGAGGCCGCGCTTCCCGAAGGCAATGAGCGTATCCAGATAAAAGCGCTTGATGCCGTCGATCCCATCACCGGGAAAGAGCATCCGGTAGTCCGAGCCGAACAGGCCACCCTTGTGGACTGTCGTCAGGTCGATCCAGTCCGCGTCGGGATGAAACGCATATTCGATCTCCGGCGCATTGATGCCGACGTTGTTATTGTGATCGGTCCGCCAGAGCGGATGCACGCGATTAGGCCGCAGCGGCACATCTTGCGTGGCTTTGGCAGTGGCCCGGCGCAAAGCCGCTTCGAGCGCAATCGGCCCGCCTTCGATGCGCGCCTCGTTGCCGATCTTCACGTACCAGCGCGGACAGCCGGTATCGCCGCACATTGCGCGCCGATCCTCCTTCGCCGCCTCGTAATTCTCGAGCATAGCCTTGATGACGAACGCCGACAGCTCGCCCGTTTCGGTATCGGCGCATTTCCGAAGGCCCGAAAGATAATCCTCCGGAATCTCGATGGCCGCCTTGGCCATGAGCTGCTCCGCGGTGGATTGAATGGAGGTGAGGGGGATCATGGAACCTGCCGTTGGGCTAAAGCAAATCCAGAAACTCTTCTACGCTCAATCCTGCTTGCTCGATAATGCTCCGGACCGTTCCCCTCGGCAGATCTCTCGGCCCGTGGTCAGGAATGACGGTTCGACGCGAAGGATCCTGGACGTGTTCACATATGCGATGACTGCCTTTCGAACGAACAACCACGAATCCAGCCTTCTCGAGAGCCTTCAGGATATCACGCGCCTTGAGCGCGGGAAGACGACTGCTCATGCAGCCGTCGCGATAACGACCGTGACCTCCCGAACGGGTGCCTGTCCGGATTCGGGCAGCTGCTCGCCACGGCTCAAGCGATGCTCGAGTGACAGCTCTATCGCTTCCTTCGCCATCCTCAAGGCTTCTTCCTCGTCGGCGCCATAGGTCACAATCTCAGGGAGTGCTGGCACGCGAACCGTAAACCCTCCTTCGGGCTCGGGCTGCAGCACCACAGTATACGTTTGAGTTTGACTCATAGCTCAATGCCCAGTGTCAGAGCTCCTATTCCGCAGCCCGCATCTCCTCAAGCAGCGTTTCGCCCGGCTGGACGATCGTGAACGCCACGGGCGCGTCGGTCACGTCGACCTGACCGTCGCGCTGGCGGACGACCGTGAAAGTGGATGTGGCAAGGTCGCCTTCCTCAGGGAAGTCCTCGCGGCAATGGGCGCCGCGTGAATTCTCGCGCTTCAATGCGGCCTTCGCAATGACTTTGGAAACGGCAACGAGGCTTTCCAAATTCAGCCAGTCGTGCCAGGTCAGATTGAAAGCGCGGTCGCCGTCGCGCAATCCGGTCGCGTGGAGTTCCTCGTCGATGACGTCGAGACGGGCCACAGCGCGTTCCAGCCCGGCCCGATCACGGATGACACCGACATCGTCCCACATGACGTCGAGAAGCTGCTCCCGAATCCGGTTGAGATCGCCGGGGCGTTTCTCGAAGGGTCTGGTGGCCCGCGCCATTTCTGCAGCGATCGCCTCCTCATCCGGTGCCCGCCAATGCGGATTGCGGGCGATGAAGCCCGGCATGGTGTCGCCGGCAATGCCACCGAACACGGTGGAGTTCGCAACGCCGTTACCGCCGAGGCGGTTGGCCCCGTGGACGCCGCCGGCGTCCTCTCCCGCTACGAACAACCCCGGCAGTTCCGTCGAGGTGTCGGTGTCACAGATGACCCCGCCCATATGATAGTGCGCCGTCGGCACCACCTCCACGAGGCCGCCGGCGAGATCGAATCCGCAGTCGGCGCATCGCTCGACCATGCCCTTGAACTGCTTGCGTACCTTGTCCGGCCCGAGATGGCTCATCTTGATGTAAACGCCGCCGTTCCGCGTCGTGCGGCCCGCACGCATCTCGGCATAGATCGCCTGGCTGACCTTATCGCGCGTCGCCCGCTCGGCCTTCGGGTCGATGCGCTCCATAAAGCGTTCCATGTTGCCGTTGAGCAGATGGCCGCCGGCACCGCGCAGGCCCTCCTCGAGAACCGTTCCCGTCATGCGCGTGTCAGGGCCGGCGAGCAATCCCGTCGGATGGAACTGCACCATTTCCATGTCGCGCAGCGGCAGCCCGGCCCGCAGGGCCATGGCGAGCCCGTCCATGCTCTTGTCGCCTGACGGGGTGTGATATCGATACATCGTCGGCCCGCCGCCGGTCGCCAGCAGCACGGCCTTGGCCTCGACGAAGCGGAATGTCCCGGTGCGGATGTCGATCATCAGCACACCGGCGATCGCCTCGCCCGCCTTGTCCTTGATGAGCGCGACGGCGCGGTGCTCCTCGAGCCGCTGGATCGGCCGCGCCCACACCTGCTCCATCAGCCGGTTGATGATCTCTATGCCGGTGAGATCGCCCTTGTGCACCGTACGGTCGAAGGTCTGGCCTGCAAAGGCCTTGCCGTGCAGCGAGCCATCGGGATTGCGGTCGAAGAAGCAGCCGATCTCGTTCTCCAGCTCACGAACTCGTTCGATGGCGCGCGTCACCAGCGTCCAGGCGAGGGCCTGGTTCGGCAGCCACTTCCCGCCCTCGATGGTGTCCATGAAGTGCCGCTCGACCGAATCGCCTTTGTGAAGCGCGACGTTGTAGCCGCCTTGCACCATGCGCGTGCAGCCGCACTTACCGAGCAACCCCTTGGTCGCCACAGTGATGGTCGCATGGGGCGCCGCCTGATGCGCGTGAAGGGCCGCGAACAGTCCTGCCCCGCCGGAGCCGAGGATCAGGATGTCGGTTCTCATTCGTTCGAGCATGCTGGCCTCAGACAAGGCGAACGAGAAAGATGAAAGCGAGCACCGCAGCCGCAAGCGCGATGGCCACAGCAAGGACCTTCTGGACCGGCCGCCAACCGATGGCCTCGACGTAAAGAATGCGCAGGCCCCCGAGCAGATGGATCGTCAGCAGAAACACGAGGCTTGACTCCGCGAGCTTGACGACCGGCTGTTCCGTCCATGCGAGAAAGCCGTCGAGACGCGTTTCGCCCTCGATCGCAAGTCCGAGCGCCAGGAAGTGCAGCGGCAGGAAACAGGCGAGCGCGATTCCCGACAGGCGATGCACCAGGGCGGCAATCCAAAGCCCTTGACGCCGGTGAGCCGTCGT
>DASVDU010000278.1:0-4916 GCA_036380915.1 Hyphomicrobiaceae bacterium
GCTCGACAACGAGCACTTCGGCGAGACAGGTCGGCAGGCCGGGTTGACAGGCAACAAAGTCGACCTCACCGCCGTCGCCCGCGGCTTCGGCATCGAGCGCACGATGACGGTCACGGAGGAGGGGAAGGTCGGCGAGCTGGCTGAGTTCCTGTTTCAGGGCCCGGGACCGGCATTCGCGGTGGCCAAGATCGCGCTGTCGGAGGACCCGTGGCGGCTGCCGGTGAAGGACGGCGGCACCATCGCCCACCGGTTCAGGGTGGCGTTGGGGGTGGAGACGGCGTGAGTCGCTTGCTTGCTGTTACTTTCAGTGACCGACGTTCTTGTGTCGATAATGGCCCTGCCCTACATTTTGCACTTGACTTTGTGATAGAATGAGACTCAGACGAGTCGATCATTTAGCCTGGGGGCTCTTATGAGCACAAGGCAACGCGTCTTTCGTCTCCGATTGGACCGTGACAAGGCAGTCCAAGCGGTAGACTATATTGCGCAGCAATGGCCTGGGGTGACACAGTACTACATCTGCAAGGTCTTATACTTTGCAGACAAGTGGCATTGCTTAGATTGGGGCCGCACCATCACCGGTGATCGCTACGTCGCGATGGATCATGGCCCGGTACCGTCGCGCGTCTACGAAATGCTTAAGCCCGCCTCTGGCGAAGAAGACGATCTGCTTGATGCGGTTTCGTCTCGATTAAGATTCGAAGTTTCTGGAAATAAAATCCAGGTTTTCTCTCGGCAGCTGAACGATTTTTCTGCTCTCGCTCAGAGCGACAAGGAGTATCTGGATAAGGCGATAAGTTTCTGCCGCCCTCTGCGGTTTGGCGAGCTCAGAGAGATCGCACATCAAGAACTCTCTTGGATCCGGGCCACCGAACACGCGACGAGCAACAATCCGCCAATGGATCTTGCGGATTGGTTCGAGCAGGAGGAGATGGACAGGGACATGGCGGCCCAAGAGTTGCTAGAGAATGTCAGGTACGGAGTCGCCTAGACTTCAAAAGTGGGCCGCCTACCATGTCTGGTGCGCGGATTACAGACCGCCACACCATCAAAAATGCATCTGCGTTTGCCCACACCGCGAATGGTTTTTGTTCATAAATTCCAATCCCCCCATCGGTCGTAGGGCGCGACAGTTCGCAATTGCTGTAGCCAGTTTTGAGGCTAGCTTTCTCACCAATCCTGAGTCGTACATTTATCCCGCAATGAGGACTTTTCCCGACGACCGCGTTGCGAAATCCATTTCAGATCCTAGAAATTGTTTCGGTTTGATAAGCCCATCTCTCATCGAACGAATCAAATCCATGATAAGGGACAACCCGACTCTGAAAGATGAGCAGAAGAACATTATTATAAACGACGTACCTATAAGACCTTAAATTCTTTCTGTCGATAATTCAACTTTCGCTTTTACAAATAAAACATACTTGTTGTGCTCGCCTCAAAGAAATAGGCAGGCCCAACGGACCTGCCTCTCATCTCAGACGCTGTAACCCGCGCCCTTACCCCATGTAGCTGACGAACTTGCCCGTCATGTAGACGAGCAGCCCCTCCGTGCCGCCCTCGTAGCCGAAGCCGGAGTCCTTCACGCCGCCGAAAGGCGTCTCAGGCAGCGCAAGGCCGTGGTGGTTGATGGTGACCATGCCGCTGTCGAGCGCATCAGCGATCTGCGTGGCCGTCTTGCCGTTACGCGTGAAGGCATAGCTGGCAAGACCATAGGGCAGCTTGTTGGCGCGTGGCAGCACCTCCTCGGTGTCCTTGAAGCGCAGCATGACAGCGACCGGGCCGAACGGCTCCTCGTTCATGATGCGCGCGTTGTCGGGCACGTCGGTCAGAACCGTCGGCTCGAAGAAGTTGCCCTGGTTGCCGATCCGCTTGCCGCCCGTGGCGACCTTGGCGCCCTTCTCCTGCGCATCCTGCACGAACTGCTCGATCGCGTTCACACGCCGCGGATTGGCGAGCGGGCCCATCTTGCTCTCCGGATCGAAGCCATCGCCCACCTTCAGGTTCTTGGCGATGTCCGTGAACTTGGCGACGAACTTGTCGTAGATCTTCTCCTGCAGGAAGAAGCGGGTCGGCGAGATGCAAACCTGGCCGGCGTTGCGATACTTCATCGCCGCCATCAGCTTGGCGACGTGCTCCGTATCGACGTCATCGTAGACGAGCACCGGCGCATGCCCGCCAAGCTCCATGGTCGCCCGCTTCATATGGCTGGCCGCGAGCGCGTTGAGGTGCTTGCCGACCGGGACCGAGCCGGTGAACGAGATCTTGCGGATGATCGGCGACGGGATCAGGTACTCGGAGATCTCCGCAGGGGTGCCATAGACGAGGTTGATGACGCCCGCCGGAACGCCTGCATCGTGGAAGCAGCGCACGAGGCCGATGGGCGAGCCTGGCGTCTCCTCGGGGCACTTGATGATGATGGAGCAGCCGGCCGCCAGCGCCGCCGCGATCTTGCGCACGGCCTGTGTCACCGGGAAGTTCCACGGCGCGAAGCCGGCCACGGGGCCGATCGGCTCCATGATGACCATGTTGCGCACGCCATCCGCGCGGGCCGGGATGATGCGCCCATAAGCGCGGCGGCCTTCCTCGGCGAACCAATCCGTGATGTCTGCCGCGCCCAGGACCTCGAGGCGTGCCTCGATGAGGATCTTGCCCTGCTCCTGCGTGAGCACTTTGGCGATATCGTCCGCGCGTGCCCGGATCAGATCGGCCGCCTTGCGCAGGATCTTGGCGCGCTCATAGGCCGAGACGCGCTTCCATTCCTTGAAGCCCTTGTCCGCCGCAGCGAGCGCCGCATCGAGCTCGGCCTTCTTCGCGTGCGGAAGCTTGCCCAGAACCGTATCCTTCGAGGGGTTCACGACATCCGACGTGACGCCGCTGTCCCCCTTCGTGAACTTGCCGTCGATATAGAGTTCGAGGTTCTCGTACATGGGTGCTCTTTCCGGTGGTTGGTCTGGTAGTCGGAGAAGCTTCGCGAGGGGGTGTTCCTCTCGTCAGGCATTTGCCTGATAGCGTTTAGCAGGAGGCCATAGTTGAGGTCCAACACGGCGATATTGATCAGGCCATTTTGGCTCAGTTCCGAGCCGGTAGGCAGCGTGCCACGCCCAATGCGGATCGTCCAGGAATGCACGGGCAATGGCCACGAAATCCGCCTGGCCGCTGCGGATGATGCCTTCGGCCTGCTCGGCCTCGGTGATCATGCCGACAGCCATCACCGGAATGCCGACGGCCTTCTTGATCTGCTCCGCGAACGGCACCTGATAGCCCGGGCCGACCTGAATGCGCTGACCTGGGTGGTTGCCGCCTGAGGACACGTCGATGTAATCGCAACCGAGGTCCTTGAGGCGCTTGGCCAGCGTGATCGAGTCCTCAATAGTCCAGCCGCCCTCTACCCATTCCACAGCCGAGATACGCATGCCGAGCGGCTTGCTCTCCGGCCATGCCGCCCGCGTCGCCTTGAACACTTCGAGCGGAAAGCGCATCCGGTTCTCGAGGCTGCCGCCCCATTCGTCATCTCGCTTGTTCGACAGTGGCGACAGGAACTGATTCAGCAGATACCCATGCGCGCCGTGCAGCTCGATGAGATCGAGGCCGATACGGTCCGCCCGGCGTGCTGCCGCTACGAAGGCTTCGATCAGCTCCTCGATGCCCTGCGGTGTCAGGGCCTGCGGCACGTGCCAGCCTTCGTTGAACGGGATCGCCGACGGAGCTTTGGTCTGCCATGCCCCCTCTTTCAACGGACCGCCCGGCGGCGTGCCCTGCCACGGCCGGTGGGTCGACGCCTTGCGCCCCGCATGCCCGAGCTGGATGCCGATTTTCGCCGATCCGTACTTGCGGCAGGCATCCACGACCCGCTTCAGAGCCTGCTCGTTCTCGTCCGAGTAGAGGCCGAGACAACCCGGGCTGATGCGCCCGGCTCGCTCCACGCCCGTCGCCTCGATGATCAGCAGGCCCGCGCCGGAGTTCGACAGCATTCCGAGATGCATCATGTGCCAGTCCGTCGCCGAGCCGTCCTCGGCCGAGTATTGGCACATCGGCGAAACGACGATCCGGTTGTCGAGCTTAAGGTCGCGCAGCCGCGCCGGGGAGAACAGAGCACTGTCTGACATAGGCCATTCCTGGATAGGGGTGGAGGAGTGATTTCGGAAAAAGCGTAGACCTCATAGTTCACGAGATCAAGACTTCCGAACCATCGGGTCGGCCAGCGCGGAAATCGAGCGCCCTCGCGGCCCGCCTCGACTGGAACGATAGCCGGCCATTTCGCCGCCCGGCGCCAGCTTGGACTGGGGCCTCACGCCGCTCTTACCGTTCACGGTTCTATACCCATCAGACGACCGATCTTAGGGTTGCGTTGATTTGCACGTCATTCCGGTCGCATAGTTGGCGCAACCAGCATACGGAAGGCTCCTATCATGACCGAGAGCACCGAGACCAGCCTGCACGGGAGATCGGACGGGCGCGATCATGGGCCGGACGCTGGCAGTGCGACGGCATCGAGTGAATCTACGCAGCTCGGAGCCATGGGCAAAGCGTTCACAATTCTCGAGGCTATCGCCGCCGCCAAGCAACCGATGACCATGTCGGAGCTCGTGCGCGCCTGTCGCCTTACCAAACCCACGGCACATCGCATCACGACGATGCTGGTCGAGATGGGCTATCTCGAGAAGGAGCCGCTGAAGCGTGGCCTGATCGAAGGACCGCGGCTGATTTCGCTGGCTCTGACGACGCTCGCCGCAGCCGCCCCCCGCAGCCGCCGCCATGCCATTCTCCGGTCGATCTCCGAACAGACGGGGGAGACCTGCAATTTCGGTGTCCTGGCCGGCTCGGAGGTCATCTATCTCGATCGGGTGGAGGCCAAGTGGCCACTGGCGCTCAGGTTCGAGGCGGGCAGCCGCGTGCCCGCACACTGCACGGCG
>DASVDU010000279.1:0-9635 GCA_036380915.1 Hyphomicrobiaceae bacterium
CGACGACGCCAGCATCCGGTCTTCTGTCGGTATAGGTCTGCTCTGGAACACGCCGCTGGGTCCGTTGCGCCTCGACTACGCCTACGCTCTGACGAAAGAGGACTACGACGAGACGCAGTCGATCCGCTTCGGCGCTTCCACGAAGTTCTGACGCTGACGCGGCCGGGGCTCAATGCTGAGCCTCGGCTGCACTTGCGATGCGGTCAGGGGTTAACCCGACGCGCTATCGCTAAAGGTCTTCCGAATAGCTAGTACCGGTCGCAGCGATTGCTTCTTCACCTCTCCCATGGGGGAGAGGTCGGCCCGCAGGGCCGGGTGAGGGGCTGCAACAGACGCCACTTGCGGAACCTCCTCTCCCCGCCGGGGAGAGGGAGATGGGGCGCGAGCTTGGTCGCCGTCCCGCCTGCGCGAAATTGCCCTCGTGCGCTAACTTGGCCGCGGCAGAACTCGGTCCAGCGCTGCGCGGAATTCGGCATAGCTGTCGATGATGGCGTCCGCGCCAAGCTCCGTCACGGGAATGCGCGTGTAGCCGAACGTGACCCCGATGACCGGAACGCGGGCTGCTTTTGCCGTGCTGATATCGACCTCGCTGTCGCCCACCATCACGGCATGCGCCGGATTGCCGCCGGCAAGCCGGATTGCACCGAGCAGGTGGTCGGGATGGGGCTTGCAGACGGGGAAGGTGTCGCGGCCGGCGAGGGCGCGGAACAGGCGCGTCAGGCCAAGCTGATCCAGAAGCTGCCGGGAGAGGCTTTCCAGTTTGTTGGTGCAAATGGCAAGCTTCGCGCCCTCGCTGAGGCAATCCTGCAGAAGGTCGGTCAGTCCCTCGAACGGGCGGCTTTCGACGGCAATGTTCTGTTCGTAGTAGACCTGGAACGCCTCGAACAGCTCGTCGAGCTCGCTATCCGAATAGGAGATACCGCGGAGCGCCAGGCCTGTCGCGATCATGTGCCGCGCGCCGAAGCTGATCTCGGACAGCAGCCGCTCCGGTGGCAGCGGCTCGAGGCCCCGGTTCGCCAGCACGTGATTTGTCGCACGGATCAGGTCGGGTGCCGTGTCGATGAGCGTTCCGTCGAGGTCGAAGACGAGGGTCAGGTCGCGCATGATCATCCGTCAGTGGTGTGCGTTCCGGTAAGGCTTAGGCCATCCCGCCGGCCCTGTCACCGCTGACGACCATGCTTGCCAGCGCCTTTTCCCGGACTTAGATCAAGGCAGCCAGAACGGCTGAGGCTGTAGTGGCCTGGTTTTCCCCGAAGAAGGAGTGCTCCCATGGACAAGCCCGTCATAAGTCTTCTCAGGACGCAATGTTATGTCGACGGCCGCTGGGTTGGTGAGCCGTCCCTTCCCGTGATCGATCCCGCGACGGGCGAGGAGATTGCCAAGGTTCCCATGATGAGCGCAGAGGATACGCGCGCGGCGATCGACGCGGCGGCCCGTGCGCAGCCTGAGTGGGCCGGCATGCTGGCCAAGGAGCGTTCGAAGATCCTGCGTCGCTGGTACGAGCTGCAGCTCGAGCATGCCGACGAGCTGGCGCTGCTCATGACCAGGGAGCAGGGCAAGCCGCTCGCCGAGGCAAAAGGCGAGGTGATGTATGCGGCTTCGTTCGTGGAGTTCTACGCCGAGGAAGCCAAACGCGTTTACGGCGAGACCATCCCGACCTTCAAGAAGGACGCACGCATCGTCTGCATCAAGCAGCCCGTCGGCGTGGTCGCGGCCATCACCCCGTGGAACTTCCCTGCTGCGATGATCACCCGCAAGGTGGCCCCGGCTCTGGCCGTCGGCTGTACGGTGGTCTGCAAGCCGGCCTCCGAAACGCCGCTGACCGCGCTCGCGCTGGCCGAGCTGGCGGAGCGTGCCGGCGTGCCGAAGGGCGTGCTCAACATGGTCACCGGCAAGGCGAGCGTGATCGGCGGCGAGCTGACCTCGAATCCGACCGTTCGGATGCTGACCTTCACCGGCTCGACTGAGATCGGCAAGATCCTCATCGAGCAGTGCGCCAAGACCGTGAAGAAG
The DNA here is from genome assembly GCA_036380915.1 of Hyphomicrobiaceae bacterium. Lineage (GTDB taxonomy): Bacteria > Pseudomonadota > Alphaproteobacteria > Rhizobiales > Hyphomicrobiaceae > ZC4RG25. The sequence goes on from DASVDU010000279.1 coordinate 2,014, forward strand.
GTCGGCATGGAGCTCGGCGGCAACGCGCCCTTCATCGTGTTCGACGATGCCGATCTCGACAAGGCCGTGCAGGGGGCGATGGCCTCCAAGTACCGCAATGCCGGCCAGACCTGCGTGTGCGCCAACCGCATTTATGTCCAGGATGGCGTCTATGACGCGTTCGCGCAAAAGCTGGCGGCCGAGGTGGCCAAGCTCAAAGTGGGCCGCGGCACCGAGGCGGGCGTGACGACGGGCCCGCTCATCAACAAGGCCGGCGTCGAGAAGGTCGAGGAGCACATCGCCGATGCGACGGCAAAGGGCGCCAAGGTGATCCTCGGCGGCAAGCGTCACTCGCTCGGCGGCAACTTCTTCGAGCCGACGGTGCTGACGGAGGTCACCACCGACATGAAGGTGGCGCGAGAGGAGACGTTCGGACCAGTGGCGCCGCTATTCCGCTTCAAGACGGACGAGGAGGCGATCAAGCTCGCCAATGACACCGAGTTCGGTCTCGCGGCCTACTTCTACTCTCGTGACATCGGCCGCGTGTGGCGCGTCGGCGAGGGGCTCGAGTACGGCATCATCGGCATCAACGAGGGCATCATCTCGTCCGAGTTGGCTCCCTTCGGCGGCGTGAAGGAATCGGGCCTCGGCCGCGAGGGGTCGCATCACGGCATCGAGGAGTTCCTGGAGATCAAGTACATGCTGATGGGCGGCGTCTGATGTCGGACGCCCTGAAGCTGAAGGCGGCGGAGAAAGCGATCGAGTTCGTCCAGCCCGGCATGAAGCTCGGGCTCGGCACGGGCTCGACCGCTGCCAAGTTCATCGATCTGCTCGGGGCCAGGGTGAAGGAGGGCCTCGACGTGATCGGGGTCCCCACGTCTGAGGCGACGCGGATGCAGGCGGCGGCGCTCGGCATCCGGCTGACGACGCTCGACGACGACCCCGAGCTCGATCTGACCATCGACGGCGCGGACGAGATCGATGACGCCTTGCAGCTCATCAAAGGCGGCGGCGGCGCGCTGCTGCGCGAAAAGATCGTTGCGGCCGCGTCCAACCGCATGATCGCGATTGCGGATTCCTCCAAGCGCGTGCCGGTGCTCGGTGCCTATCCCTTGCCCGTGGAGGTCGTCCGTTTCGGTTTCGGTGCGACCCGCAGAATGATCGAGAAGGTGGCCGCCGACGTCGGCTGCACGGGCCATATTCTTTTGCGCATGGGGTTGGATGGCCAGCCGTTCGTGACGGATGGCGGCAACTACATTTTTGACTGTGCTTTCGGCCGCATTGAGGATGCCAATGCGCTGGACGAGGCTTTGAGGCTCATCCCCGGGGTCATCGAGCACGGACTTTTCCTCGACCTTGCCGATGCCGCCATCATCGCCGGGCCGGACGGCGTAGAGGTCCTCGAGGCGGAGAACAAGCGCGATTGAAGACTGTCCCTAACTTTGGATCGGTGGAGTGGATCGGTGCGCGGCCAAGCTTCCACCTGCCGTCATCTCGGTGCTTGTCACCGGGATCCACCTTACGACTTGCTCCGGCGCACGCGAATGTTTGGATCCCAAGCACAAGGCCCGGAATGTCTCAGCAGGGCAAGATATGACCAAGTATGACTTCGACCTGTTCGTGATCGGCGGCGGCTCGGGTGGGGTGCGGGCGGCGCGGATCGCGGCGGGCCATGGTGCGCGCGTGGCTCTCGCGGAGGGGTTCCGGCTCGGCGGAACGTGCGTCATCCGCGGCTGCGTGCCGAAAAAGCTGCTGGTCTATGCCAGCCGGTTTGCGGACGAGTTCGAGGATGCGGCCGGTTTCGGCTGGTCGGTGGGCGAGACGCAGTTCGACTGGGCTCGGCTCATCGCCGCCAAGGATCGCGAGATCGCCCGGCTGGAGAACATCTACCGGAACAACCTGGAGAAGGCCGGTGTCACCATCTTCGAGGAGTGGGCGGAGGTTGCGAGCCCGAACTCGGTCCGCCTCGTCAGGGAGGACCGCATCGTCACGGCCCGGTACATTCTGGTCGCGACCGGGAGCAGCACGGACATCGACACGCGCGTCATCGGCTCCGAAGAGGTCATCACGTCGAATGACGCATTCGAGCTGAAAGAGCTTCCGAAGCGAATCGCTATCGCCGGCGGGGGCTATATCGCGGTCGAGTTCGCCGGCATTTTCGCGGGACTGGGCGCGGAGACCACATTGGTTTATCGCGGCGAGAAGCTGCTGCGCGGCTTCGATGACGATCTGCGCGACGGCCTCATGGAGGAGTACGCCAAGCGCGGTATCCGCGTGCTGACCAACGCCACCTTCTGGCAGATCGAACGGACGGAGAAGGGGCTCGTCGGCAGTCTCAGCGATGGGACCGTGCTCGAGGCCGACCAGATCATGTTCGCCATCGGCCGGAGTCCGAACACGGCAGCGCTTGGGTTGAAAAAGGTCGGCGTGGCCTTGGGTGAGCGCGGGGAGATCATAGTGGATGCCGACAACCGTTCAAACGTCCCCAGCATCTACGCCATCGGCGACGTCACCAACCGCGTGAACCTGACGCCTGTCGCAATCCGCGAAGGCCATGCGTTCGCCGACACCGTGTTCGGCGACAAGCCATGGCGGGTCGACTACGACAACATCCCGACGGCCGTCTTCTCCACCCCGGAAATCGGAACGGTCGGCCTGACCGAGCTGGATGCCATCTCCGCCGGCTACACGATCGATATCTACAAGTCGCGCTTCCGGCCGATGAAGCACACGCTGTCGGGACGTGACGAGCGCACCATCATGAAACTCGTCGTCGATCGGCCGACGCAAAAGGTGCTGGGTGTGCACATGCTGGGCCCCGACGCGGCGGAGATCGCCCAGATGGCAGCCATCGCGCTGCGGCTCGGTGCGACGAAGGCCGATTTCGACGCGACCATGCCCCTTCACCCCAGTGCTGCCGAGGAGCTGGTCACGATGCGGGAGAAATGGGTGCCGCAACGGGCCGCCGCCGAGTAGCTGGAGCCACACCGACTTTGGTTTTTGCGGCCTGGTTAACAGCAGGTAAATGCTCATTACCACAACCTGTGGTAGTGTTTGCTGACGAGTCGCCTGCGCGTTCCCTGCACCAGCGCACATGAATGAGGACGGCCATGACGGCAAACGCCATCGCCCGTGCCTCGGCTGCACTCCTGTTCTGCTTGGCTGCCTTGGCCTCGGGACAAGCTCGAGCACAGAATTATGACGGCGCCGGCCTGCTGAGGTTCGGAGTCTACGGCCAAGTCGCGAACACCAACTTCGACATCGAGCGGCCCATCGTGGCAAGAGGCTCGGCGTCGGATACTGCCGGCGGCGGCGGCGCGACGTTCGGGTACGATTACCTGTTCCAAAGCGGACTGATCCTCGGGATCGAATCCGATATCGGTTTCGATACGCTTCAGACGGAGCATCGCGGACGGGAGTTCAGCACCAACTTCATGGCGAGTGTCCGTGGCCGTCTCGGCGGCTATGTTAGCCCCAACCTGCTGCTCTACGGCACAGCGGGCGTCGCATTTCTCGGTGTCGAGTATGATGGGCTGACAAGCCCGCTGACGGGGCTGCAATTCGGCGACAGTGGCACCGTCACGGGCTGGACGGCGGGTGCGGGCGCTGAATACGACTGGAACGGAATCGTCTTCTTCGGTGAGTACCTGTTCGCCGATTACGGGACGTTCTCGTCCGATGAAGTCGTCGAGAGCCTCGACGAGACGGGGCTGTTCGTGATCGAGACGCCTTTCCGGAATGAGATCGACATCGACCAGCACTTGTTCCGGTTCGGCGTCAAGTTCATCATCGGCCACGACTACCGCGTCGGCGAGGTCTACGCTCCGCTGAAGTAGCTGACAATCCAGCCGGGATCGGTCAAGCTGGCATTCGCAGGCGGGACCGGCGTCCGGCTGCGAGGGTTGCGAAGCAGAAGTCTATGCGTCAAGTCACTGTCATCGGGGCCGGCATCATCGGCATGTGCGTTGCAGACTACCTGCAGCGCCTTGGCGCGAGCGTCACGGTTCTCGATCCCATCGAGCCGGGACGAAGCTGCTCCTTTGGGAATGCCGGCGCGCTCAGCCCCGGGTCCTGCGTGCCGGTGGCCATGCCGGGTGTGCTGAAGCAGGTGCCGAAGTGGCTCACGGATCCATCGGCGCCGCTTGTTCTGCGCTGGTCCTATCTGCCCTGGGCGCTGCCGTGGCTGACACGGTTTCTGCGGGCGAGCAGCAAGAAGCAGGTCGAGCGCAGCGCGTCTGCTCTGAGCGCCTTGCTGCGTCCGGTGTTCGAGAATTACGCGCCGTTGCTCGAGGAAGCCAACGCCGCGGATCTCATCCGGCGGCAGGGCCAGCTCTACGTCTACGAGACCGAGGCGGCCTATCGGGGCGATGCGTTCGGTTGGGAGCTGCGCCGGCGTCATGGCGCCCGCATCGAGGTGCTCTCGGCTGACGAGCTCCGGCAACACGAGCCGGCACTGGCGCCATTTTTTACGAAAGGCGTCCTCCTTCCCGAGCACGGCTATTGCCTCGATCCGTTCGGGCTGGTCCAGGCGCTGGCCGACAGCGTGCGGCGCAAGGGCGGGACCATCCTCGGCCAGAAGGTGCTCGATGTCGAAATGGATGCCGATCGCCCGCGGGCGCTCGTTACGGCGGCGGGCCGCCATCAGGTGGATGCAGTCGTCGTCGCTGCCGGCGCCTGGTCGCACCAGCTCGCACGAATGTTCGGGCACAAGGTCCCGCTCGAGACCCAGCGCGGCTATCACGCCATGCTGCGCGACCCGAGCGTGAGCCCACGGACCAGCATCATGTGGGCGGAAAAGAAGTTTCTGGCGACGCCGATGCGAATGGGCCTGAGGTTCGCAGGCACGGTCGAGCTGGCGGGCCTTCACGCCCCGCCCGATTACCGCCGCGCCGCCACGCTGCTGGAGTTCGGCAAGCGCATGTTCCCTGGTCTGACCGGTGGCGAAGTGAGCCGCTGGATGGGCCATCGGCCCTGCCTTCCGGATTCGGTGCCGGTGATCGGCCCCTCGACGAAGGTGAGGAATGTCTATTTCGCCTTCGGCCATGGCCATCTCGGGCTGTCGTGCGCTTCGACGACCGGACGGCTGGTGGCCGAGCTGGTCATGGGGGCAAAGCCCTGCATCGATCCGGAGCCTTATCGGATAGACAGGTTCTGAAGGCCCGGGGAGCCTGGCACCCATCATTTGCCCTGGAAGACGGGCTTGCGCTTCTCCAGGAATGCGCGGCGGCCTTCCACGTAGTCCTCGGAATTGAAGCAGGCCTGCACAGCCGCTTCGCACGCGTCGAGGTCGCGGTCCTCCGGATCACGCAGCGCTTCCGTTGCCGCGAGCTTGATGCAGCGGATCGTCAGCGGCGCATTCTGCGCAATGGTTTCCGCCGTGGTCCGCACGACCTCGTCGAGCTCTTCGTCGCCGACCACGCGATTGACGACGCCCCAGGCCAATGCCTCGTCGGCACTGAACTGCCGCGCGGTGAAGAAGATCTCCTTGGTGACCGCCGGGCCGAGGGTCTGGATGTAGCGCCTGAGCCCGGGATAGCCGTAGCCGAGCCCAAGTCGCGCCGCCGGGAGGGCAAAGAGGGAGCCACGCGTCGCAAACCTGAGATCGCAAGAGATGGCGAGGTTGAGACCGCCCCCGATGCAGTAGCCGCGGATTTTCGCGATGGTCGGCTTCGGCATCGTGTAGATGCGCGCGTAGATGCGCTCGACCTGGGCATTGTAGCGCCGGACCGCATCTTCCGCGGCGCGCTCGTCCTCGAACTTGGAAATGTCGGCGCCAGAGACGAAGGCCTTTTCGCCCGCGCCGGTCAGGACGATGACGCGCACCTCGGGGTCCGCCTCGAAGTCGTCGAGGATTCGTTCGGCCGCCTCCCACATGTCGAACGAGACGGCGTTGTGGCGGGCCGGATTGTTGAAGATCAGGGTGCCGATGTGCCCGTCGCGCCGGGCCAGCATCTTGTCGGTCATGAGCGTGCTCTATTTCCCCTGAATGTCAGGCGCTGGCTGTATGCGGAAATCGGACGGCTCCAGCAGCTGGGAGGCGATGTAGCCGAAGACGAGGCCCCAGAACGGGGCGCCGATGTTGGCCACGGATATACCGCTCACGGTTATCAGGAACGTGACCAACGCGCCGAAGCCGAAGCGACCCTCGAAAGCGGTTGCGAACGAAGCCTGCAATACGCGCAGCATGGCAAGGCCGGCGAGGGTGGCGATGAAGGCTGCCGGGGCCGCCAGCAGCAGCCGCGTGAACAGGGGAGAGAAGAGGCCGAAGGCCATAGCCAGCACGGCGACCACGACAGCGCCGGCGTACTGGCGCTCACGTTCGCCGGCGGTCGTCAGGATCGCGCTGACCGGTCCGGTCAGGCAGGTTGAGACCGCTCCCAAGAAGGCGGTGACGAAGCCGCCCACCCCGGAGATGGCGGCGATGCTGTTGACCGGCGGCTTATGGCCGGCGGCCGTCAAAACGGCAACGCCCTGGCCGTTCTGGACGACGAGCACCGTGATCGCGAGTGGAATCGAGAGCTCCGCGATGGCCTGCCAGGAAAACTCGGGCCATACGATCTGCGGTGCCGCGACGGCGGTGACAGTGCCGATGGCCGGCGCAAACTCGCCCGTCATGGCCGAGATGAAAATGCCGACAGCCAGTGCTCCGATGAGTGGCGGCACCATCCGCGAAAATCGGGGGATGCGAGTGAGCATCAGGTAAGCCACCGTCATCGGTGCCGAGATCCAGAATGCCTGATCGAACGCCCGCACCCAGTCGAGGCCGAATTGCAGGAAAACACCGGCCACCATGCTCATGACGATCGGCATGGGCACCGCCTGCATGACCCGGCGGACGAGGCCCGTCATGCCGAGGATCGCCGTGCCGATTCCGGTGACGACGAAGGCGCCGACAACCTCGGGAAAGGTCAGATGCGCCAGTGCGGGCCCGACGAGCACGCCGCCCGGTATGGTCCAGAAAAATACGAGCGGCTGACGATAGGCGAGACTGAAAGCGATGGTGATGATGCTGTTGAGGAAGTACGCGCCGAACAGCCATGACGCGATCTGCGCTTCGCTCAGGCCGCCCCGGGTTCCGATGGCCAGGATGATCGCGACCGGGCCGGTTGCCGAGAAGACGAACCCGACCAGGGCATTGCTGACGTTCGACGCCGAAAGATCCGCGAGCAGATGGCGGATGCCGGCCGGGGGCTCATGGGGATGCTCGAGGTGCATGAGGCCTACTGCTCAACGGAAAGGAAGATCAGCGGTCAATGTTTCCCAGAGGGGCCGACACCCGAAAGGCTCTGCGGAATGACCTGGCTGCTGTCTGCCAGAACTGCCGAAAGGCGGACGGTTGCGCGATAATGGAGGCCATCCGGCTCGAACCTGATTTCCGGCTTGAACTCGGCATCGCTCAGCACGGTCTGGAGCAGGGTGTGACCAAATCCCTGCCGCGAGGGAGGGGTGGCTGGGGGCCCGCCGCGCTCGATCCACTCGAACACCAGCATCGGCTCGGTCGCCTCGCCCTCGATGCGCCATTCGATCGTGACGTGGCCGTTCGGCTGGGACAGCGCCCCGTATTTGGACGCATTGGTCGCCAGCTCGTGGATCGCGAGAGACGTATTCTGCGCCGCCTGCGCGGACAGCAGCAGCTCGGGTCC
>DASVDU010000280.1:0-23747 GCA_036380915.1 Hyphomicrobiaceae bacterium
GTCCACGCAACACTCGGTTCCGGCTGGTGGCCAACCTTTGCCGGCTCAGGACTTGCACCTGTTGGGTCGCAAAGAAAGTTTCCGTCATATGCATCCGTCTATATGACTTCCTCCTTCACCAAGCTTTGCCTGGCGCAATAAATAATTGATTCAGCTGGCAATTACCGCAGGGCGCTCGTTACAATTAGAGTACCGTGCACTACGGTGCATGACTCAATCCCGCAAAAATCCCGCACGGATCTCAGAATCCAAATCGTCGCGGGGGCGCTCGTTGCGTGTATCGCCGTACTACGCACAGAGACGCGTCATTGAGTCACGCAGATTCCCGCAGTCCACCCTGGCTGCTAAAGGTCCGACGGGGTGAACCTGAGTCATTCCTCGCCACCGGACGGCTCTATCTCCTTTATGACTTCTATAATCCCTGGATTGTTCTGGTCTGCGCAGACGCGAACTCGATAGCTGTGATGTGCACGAAGGAGGTACTCGGAAAAGATCACGTCCACCTTTCCTGAGCAAGGGCTATCGGACGGGAGTACTTCATTGAGTAATTCCCGGATCAGCGCGCAAGCGCAATTGCCCATCAAGATCCTCTCGTCACCTCGTAACGACGCCTTCGCGCCGTTCGTTCGACCTGCTACAAAGAACTAAGGTCTTCGCCGCAAACTCACGGAAGGTCGAACGGGCCGGCATTCGGATAGCGATTCACGCTATGAATGATAATCATCCAGCCGTCAAGATCTTCCGCGTTTCGAGCGTGGCGCGTCGACCCGCCGTGAAGCGGTGAGCCCGTTCCACGGCGGGTCGGCTCTGTTACTCCACCTCCCGCTCCGATTCCGCCTTCAGCTCGAAATACGCCAGGAAAAGATTCCGGTATTGGGACTCCTGCCGGTCGATGCGCGTGTGCGCCTCCCGCAGCTTCTCTTTCACGACCTTCAGGACGGCTTCCGTCTGCATCGCCCGGCTGTCACCGTCGTCCTCGATGGCGGCCATGAGCACCGCCAGCAGGTTCTCGGCGTCGTCGAGCAGGGCCATCGCCTCACGCTGCTCTTCGGTGTGCGCGTCGGCGGCATCGAAGGCCTCCGACCTGGGCTCGTAGTGCTCGTCCTCTGTCGGGTCTGGAATATCGTACTCGCCCCCTTCCTCCCGGATCTGCCGGCTGGGGACCAGACCTTCGCACGAAGACCTCGCGCGGCAGGCGGTTAGAAAGGAATAGGCGCGGACTCCCGGCCGCGTCGTCGCGCCGGCGACGGTTCGAGCGGCCACGATGGTTAGACGGGCCGGGCGGCGGGGAATGTCACAGACTGCAGGGTTGGCAATGCTCATGGGTCTGGTCCTCCGGTTGAGGCCAGCTCAGATGAGTGGTGACGTCATCGACATTGGCAAAAACCGCGAGCGGATCCGCATCGGCGGTATCGGCGGCTGTCACGGTCCGTCCGACTACGAGCATCGGTCTCGTGATCTACAGGGACTGGCGCAGCGTCACTTCACGCAGGACGAGTGTGAGCGTCTGAGCAGCCAAGGGGGGTGTCTGGAGACGCAAGGATGGCTCCGTCCGCCGTTCGGTACCGGAGCGAAGCTGAAGGCCTTGCCCAGGCGGTTGCCCGCACCCGCCCGCGGGTCTGCTTTTTTGGCCACCACCACACCCGGCTCGACGCGGAGGTCGCCGGCGTTCGTTGCATCGGACTCAACAAGGTGGCGATGCCGGGCAACCTCGTGGCGCTCGGCGCAGGACCGCGGCTACGAGATCTTGGGCGAATGGTCGCGTCGCCCGGACATCGCTTCTCGAACGCGTTCGTACAGCGCTCGCGAGAAACCCGGTGACCGTCCTCACGGGTCCTCGCCAATGCGGCAAAACGACGCTCGCGCGGGAGCTGCTCAGCGAGGATTCACCGAACTATTTCGACCTCGAGGATCCGGTCAGCCTGACTCGTCTCGAGGAACCTCGCACTGCTCTCGAGCTCCTTGGCGGCCTGATCGTCATCGACGAGGTGCAGCGACGTCCGGATCTGTTCCCTGTACTCCGCGTGCTGGCCGACCGGCGGCAACGCAAGACGAAATTCCTGATACTGGGCAGCGCATCGGGCGAACTTCTTCGGCAAAGCGCCGAATCGCTCGCTGGCCGAATGGAACGCATCGAGATCAGTGGCTTTACGCTCGCTGAGCTCGGCGCCGATGCGGCCCGCAAGCTCTGGCGCCGCGGCGGCTTCCCTCGCGCGTACCTCGCGGCCAACGAGCGCGACAGCATGACCTGGCGCAAGCAGTTCATCCAGACTTTGCTTGAACGTGATTTCCCGCAATGGGGCGTGCGCGTTCCAGCAGCAGCGTTGCTTCCTTTCTGGACCATGCTTGCCCATTACCACGGGCAGATCTGGAACGCTTCCGAGCCTGCGCGTGCACTGGGCGTGAACCCGTCGACGACACGCCGCTACCTCAACCTCCTGACCGATGCCATGATGCTGCGCCAGTTGAAGCCCTGGTATGCCAATCTCGGTAAACGCCAGGTCAAGTCGCCGAAAGTCTATGTGCGCGACAGCGGGCTTTTGCACCAGCTCCTGGGGATCGACAGCGAAAAGGCGTTGTTGTCGCATCCGAAGATCGGGGCTTCGTGGGAGGGATTCGTCATCGAGCAGGTGCTGGCGAGTGAGCCCCATGACGAGGCCTGGTTCTGGGCAACGCACCAGGGCGCCGAAATCGATCTCCTGCTCAGGCGAGGCGAAAAGCTGCTCGGAATCGAGTGCAAGCGAGCCGATGCGCCGAGGCTAACGCCGTCGATCCGGACCGCCATCGAGGACCTCGGCCTCGAGCGGGTCGCTATCGTCTATCCAGGCAGCAAGCGCTTTGCGCTACACGATCGTGTAGAAGTGGTGCCCTTGGCGTCGCTGGCCGAGCCGGGCCAGCTATTCGTCCCGGCGGCAGCGTGAATTCGAACGCCACAGTACGCTCCGGGTATCGACGTATGTACGCCAGCGAACAGAAGCGTCGTAAGAATTGACTGAGAATTTTCCTTCGTCCATGCATCTCGGCACCGACTCCTATTCACCGATGCGCAAAGAACCACTGCACCAGAACGAAGGAACCAGCGCCTCGATCCGGTCAGGCCGCAGCCTCATCGGGGCAACCATGCCATTTACGGTCGAATCCGTAACCAGGAGCTGGTGGCACGTCGGTTCCACTTTCGTCATGCTGGTCGGTTCGCTTGCCGGCGCCGCGTTGGCACCCGCCTGGCCGGTGCGGTTGATTCTGTCCGTTCTGGCTGCGCTCTTGATGGTGCGTGCCTTCATCACTTACCACGACTACATGCACGGGTCCATCCTGGCGCGCTCCCGCCTGGCGTGGATACTGTTCCGAATCTATTCGGTACTGTTTCTCACGCCACCCCGTTCGTGGAAGACGAGCCACAACTATCATCACGGACACGTCGGCCAGACCTCGGCGGCAACCGACGGCGCGTTCCCGATCATGACTACCACGACGTGGCGCAGTGCTTCGTGGGCGACGCGCGCGAGATACCGCGCGGTACGCCATCCGCTGACCGTGCTGACCGGCTATCTTACGATCTTCTTCTTTAGCCTGACCTTGATGCCACTTTTCAGGAATCCGGCCCGGCACTGGGGCGCCCTCCCGGTACTGCTCGCCCATGGCGCCCTGATCGCGACTTTGTGGATGCTCGGCGGCCTCTCCATGGCGTTCTATGTCGTATTGTTACCGATGACTATGGCCTCGGCGCTCGGCAGCTATCTCTTCTTCGCGCAGCATAGCTTCAAGCGCATGCATATCATGCCTTCGGAGACCTGGACTTACTACAGGGCAGCGATGGAATCTTCCAGCTACATGCGGCTCAACAAGCTCATGCAGTGGTTCACGGGCAATATCGGCTTTCACCACATCCATCACCTGAACGTGCGTATTCCGTTCTATAGACTGGCCGAGGCGATGGATGCGATCCCGGAGCTCCAATCGCCGATGACGACGTCGCTCACACCGCGTGACATCGCCGGGTGCTTCCGGAGTTGTCTCTGGGACGAGGACCGGCAGCGAATGGTCTCATATCGCGAAGCGTCTCCGAGCGGGGGTCTCTGCGAGAGCGCCAGGCGTTCGTCAGGATGCCCGGGATAGGCCGGACCGGAAGCGCTCAGATCTCGCTTCCACCCTTCGGCCCATCACGCCTGGTGGGGTAGCGGATCGCATTGTCGAGCCGTTCGTACCGAGATCCGGCGAGCAAGGCGCACTCGGCCTTGAGCACGTATTGAGCTTCAGGAGATCGTCAATCTGGCGCAGTGCGGCTGACAGTTGACAGTCGTTGCTCGCGCGACCACTGCGCTGTATTGACGAACCGGCTGCTCACCGCAGCGCGCCGCCTCGAGCGAACTTGAAGAAAATCAGCAGGATGACGGCGCCGAGGAAGGATACGAACAATCCTGGCACGCTGAAGTCGCCCTGGTTGATCGATCCGGCACCGACCAGTCCGCCCAGAAGCCATCCGCCGAGCGCAGCGCCAACGATGCCGACCACGACGTTGAGGATGATGCCCTGGAGTCCGTCCGTTCCCGTGAACATGCTGGCCAGCCAACCGATCAGGCCGCCTGCCACGAGCCAAAGGATGATATTCATTGATTGTTCCTCGCCGCGCTGTCGCGCGTCATGAGCTGTTTCGCCAATCGTCCATTCACCGAAACCGATTATCGGCTGTTTCCGGCGATGGCTCTGTGCGACGGCGTACACAAGAGGCGCAGTCACAAGGGGGATGCTGCGCAGGTCGTCAGGAAAGCATGGCAAGGTAGCGGGCGGGCCAGCGGCGCGCGCATCGGGAATCACAGAAACTTGCAGGTCGTCGATACTGCGGCTTCGCGAGGTATAACCATTTCCTGCGCAGACTCGAACAACAACTCAGGCGATTTGACGCAGAGCGTGACGCCTCGTCGCGGGGCGTGCGTTTGAATTCTGTGCCAAAAGCTACTTGCCTCCAAGGCCAGCTTCCCGTTCAGCTCGACTTCCAAGGCAAAACTTGGTCGCAGCATGGCGTCCGCCCGAATGCGTCACCGCCGCATTGAACAGATCTCCGGCATTTGCCGCGGACATCTCTCCCCGGCGCCGCTCATCACAGCCGGCCGGTGAGTAGAAGAATCAACAGAATCAGCAACAGGAGGCCGCCGATGCCGCCGATGGCGATGCTCTTCACCAACGCCGCAACGATGAGCACGACGATGATGAGGCCGATCAGTCCGATGCCCATGTCAGCCTCTCCCCGCGGTCGTCCGCCGGGACACGTCCACGGCGTAGAGCCTGTGCACGGTGCGAGCGCCCAGCCAACCGCCGGCAATGGCGACGATCAGGCTCAGGGCGCCGGCGATGAATGCGGCCCACGTCACCGCTTGCGCGTAGGTCGACGCGGTCTCCACCGCCTGGTCCATCTGCTGCTTTGCCTCTTCGATCTGCTGGCTCATCTCCTGCGACACGCCGTCGACAACGGCATCTATTTCACGCTCGCTGAGGCTGGTGTTCACGGCCAGCACATCCTTTGCGCGTTCCGGCTCCCCGGCAAGAATCGGCCGCGCGGCAGCCATCAGCGTGTCGGCGTCGATCTCGTCGAGCGCGCGCCGGATCTCCTGCTGCGAAGCCGCGGGCGGCGCGGCCGTGGATGGGGCTGCGGCCGTCGCCGGGGTGTCTCGGGCCGGCGCAGGCTCCGCGGCATCCGGCCGCTGGGCCTCGGTCAGGGCAGCTGCGATTTCCCGCTTGATGCGCGCCTGCACCGTGGTCATCAGCGGTGAATCGGCAAGCCGGCCGGCTTCGCCGCCGCCTGCTTCCGCGCCCGCGCCCCCGATGCTCGCGCCGGCCGAGGCCGCCGTGCTGACCACCGACGTGCCGGTCTGGATCAGCCCGCGGATGCCCCAGGCGCCGAGCACCAGCATCAGTGCCGTGCCGACACTCCACAAGGTGACTCCGTGGAGCATGCCGATTGCCCGCTCCGACTTGCCGGCCAGGCGCGCCGTGAGCAACGACCCGAGGAAATAGGCGAGAAAGGCCGTAACGAGCATCCACACGGTCGCGCCGATGCCGAGGCCCTTGCCCATCGCCTCCGTGTCCGTTGCGTCGGCGACGCTCAAGCCGATCGCGGAGCCGAGCATGAACAGGAGCCAGGTCGCCGCCACGACGAAGGCCAGGCCGGCCAGGACGGCGCCCCAGCTGATCAGGGGCCGACGCTCCGTATCTGCTACCAGTGTCTCTTCGTGGATTGTGGCCATGGCAATTCTCCGGTGAGGTCCTGTTGCCGTGCAAGCTGCATGCCATCCCGCATGGGCCGAGCGCCAATCCTGCCCCGCGCCGGTCCCGGACGGGCGCCGCGCGTGAATCCTTACAAGTACGCGGCCGCTTGCAGTACGGCGTTGGCCGGGTGTTACGCTTCAGCCGGCGATGCCGGGCGCACTACCATGAAACTCCGCATCCTGAGCGATCTGCACACCGAGCTCGCGGACTTCATGTCACCGGAAACGGATGCCGAAGCGGTGACGCGGTCCTGCTTCACGAGGCGAGCCGGGCATGGCTCGTGCGCCAACTCGAGCAGACTTTCGATGGCCCGACCGTCGTCGACCGTGTGCATCAGATACTCGGAGTAGTGGATATAGCGCTGTGTGCTCCAGCGCACCGACCGCAGAACGTGCGGCGCGCCATGCTCCATGCGTGGCCGTGCTGTGAATGATTCCAGGATCCCATGGAAATGAAGAATCGGTGACGCACACGGAGAGCGTAGCGTCGTGCGGCCGTACAGCACACGTCATGCGACAACCAGTTACTTGATACCAAGGTGGAGCCTTTTATGAACATTGCAAAACTGCTGCTGCTTCTGACAGTGGCTTCGTTCACGGTCACAGCCTGTGATATGGATGACAGCGCGGCGGAGAATACCGGCGAGGCTATAGACGAGGTGGGAGAAAAGATCGACGATGCGGCGACAGATGCCGGAAACGCAATTGAAGATGCCTGTGAAGAAGTCAAAGAGTCTGCTGACGCAGAGGATACCGATTGCTAAAGAGTAGGCCGCTTCCAGAGTTTCCAAAGCGTCTGATTGGCAGTGTGAAACCGAGCCGCGACCAGCTCGTCTCTGCTTCCCCCGGGTCGCCGGCCACGTGAGATCGATCTTTAGGATCACTGCAGCGGAACGCACCGGAGAAGGCCACTTCCGAAACCGTCCGACGGAACCAGCTAAGTGCGCCAGCGTACAGACTTGTGCCCCGCCTGGATGGCAGGCTGCCTTTTTAGATAACCAGCAAAATAACATCAGCATGTTCAGAGTAAAGCAATTGATAGTCGGCGCCGCGCTGCTGGCGACTGCCGCTGGCTGCGCCAGCATCCGGGGCACGGACACCATCGCGGACACCACCAGGACCGGCGCGATTCACGACGTGAGTTTTGAAGAGCGTATGACGCCGGTCAACCTGAGAGTGCAGCCGGGAGACGAAGTGCGCTGGGTAAATAAGCGGAGCACACCGGTGACGGTCGAGTTCTTGGGCGACGCTCTGGCCGATGTGACCTGTCAGAGTGGATTTTCGAGTCTCCTCCGAAGACAGCAGGAAACGGCCACGATAGAACCGAACGAGAGTGCCAGCCTCTGCTTCGGGAGAGCAGGTACGGTGACGTACAATGCCCGTATGGAGTCCCCCGTAGCCGGCGGTCAGATGATCGAGTCGGGCACGATTCGCGTCGGCCAGTAATTCCCGTCCATTGCAGCGCGCGCAGTGACGCTAATGGGAGGGTTCCCGACGGCGTAGACGTTTCCAGGTCGTCACGCAGCGCGCTGTTCATCTGTTCGTGCGTTCGCCGAACAGCATCTCAAACGCAATGCCCGCGCTCCAATTGGGCTCGCGGCGCTCCATCAAGGTCTCGCGCGGCCAGGTGATGCTCGATCGCAGTTCGAGAAACAGCCACTCGAGGTAAATGCGGCGCCGGTAGATGGCCCGCAGCCCATAGTCGGCAATGGTGACTTCTCGGTCGGTCTAACCGGAGATCCCAGCCTCATAGGCCAAGGCGTGTCCGCCGCCGAGGTTCTGATAGAGCGTCAGGCTCGAGAACCAGCGTACGCCCTCGCTTTCCCCCGTGAATGTACCCGAGCCGGTCCAGCGCACGAGAAAGTCCTCGGCGAGCAAGCGCTCCAGGTCGAATCGCGTAGTCGCACCAAATCCCTCGCCCCTTCGCCAGAAGATCGTTTCGTCCAGGCGAAGAAGGTTCTGGTCGCCGAACGGTACGCCCAGGCGGTAAGTACCTTTGACGTAGGGTTCCAGGGGCCAGCGGAGCTTGGCGCCGATGTCGGCGTCGAAGTGCCCCCCCATCCGCCCGGGCCGACGATACCCCAGGCCGAACAGCACTGCGTCGTCGTCCCTTCGTGCAAATTGCCGGGGCAGCGTGTCGAAGTCATCACGCAGCTCGGTCACGTATTCGTCGGGGTCGAGCCGCCCGACGAATGCATTGAAACGCTCACTCAGTTGCGGCAGTCGTACGTGTACACGGAACCGAACGCTGGGATCCCAGTGATCACGCTCGTCCCAAAGCGCTCCCACTGCGAGACTGCCATGCGTGGCCTGGTATTCGTCATGGAAACGCGCGTTGCCGAAAAAACCGTCGAACCGGGCGGCCGACAGGCAAATCGTCCTGTAAAGCCCCGCCTGCACTCGATCAATCCAAGGCAGCCCACCAGGCTTGTCCTCGCAAAGGTCCGGAGCGTCTTCAGGCGGAAGGCCCGTGGGCTGGATGGGCATCGGTATGCGCTCAACCCACGACGGCGTGACGTTTGCGGGCTCGAATGGCGGTGTTTCCTGCCGCGGCGACTGAGCAGCGACAACGCCCGCAATCGCATTCATTCCGAGTGCGGCCACTGCGAGGACCCACGGGTGTCCGATCAAGCAGCTCTGATCCGATGGTTGCATGCCAGCCTACCGGGATGCACCCGGGATTGTATGCGCAAATCTCAACAGCACGCACCAGACACTTTCAGGTCATGCGCTTTGCGTCGGCGGGCTTGTGCGTGCGGGGACGGTTCATGCCGGCGGTCAGCACCATACGCATGCCTTCCTCCATCGACATCTCCAGTCGCTGGAGGCAGCGCTCCGGAAGATACAACGCGTAGCCGCCGATCTGGTAGCTCATGGGCAGGTACACCGCCAGCAGCGGTTCGTCCTCGAGGGTCAGTTCCGGTACCGCCTGCGCTGGTGCCGTGTCGGTGATGAAGCCGATCAGACGGATATCTCCCGGAAGCGTCACAAGAACGACATGCCGGCGATCGTCGTCCGGTGCGCGAGAAACGAACAGCATCAAATCGCGGACACCGCTGTACACGGTCTTGACGAGCGGTATCCGCTCAAGAAGCCGGGTTCCGAGCGTGAGCATCACGCGGCCGAAGACCCAGGCATTGAGAACAGCGCCCAGGGCCAGCACTGCCAGCACGGCGCCGATAAGGCCGAGTCCAGGGAAGTACCAGTCCGGTGGCAGCAGTGCCTGCCCGATTCCGCTGAACAGGGAATCGGCAGCGGTAAACAGCCAGTACACCACATAGGCGGTGACCCCGAGCGGGATTATCGCGACCAGGCCGGTCAGGAACGTGCGCCACAGACGGGCGAGGGGACGACGGGTGCCCGGCGTGTATCGCCGCTGGCGCGGGTTTCGGTAAGACACCATGGGGACGCGCTCCTCCGTGCCCATTAGCCTCTACGGCTGACAGGGTACCCGGAATGCCCGAATCCGCTCAGCTTGCTGGCAGGCCTTGTCAGCGGCTGTGCCGGGCCAGCCGTCGAGCAACCCTACATTCCGCCAGTGTCACACGGCTTCCGGGCCAAGAGCTGATACCGTGCAACACGATGCCTTGTCGCGGTACATCGTGGCGTCCGCCGCCTGCAGCAACTCATGGTAGTTCTGACCGTCTGCCGGGAAAGTGGCGACACCGAGGCTCGCCGTCATGCTGACCGGTATGCCATCGATCTGGTATGGAGCAGCAAGCTCGACGATGACCGTGTTGATCACCGCCATCGCCTGGTTCCTGCGCTCGATGCCGGTCAGGAGCACCACGAACTCGTCGCCGCCGAAGCGGCAGGCTGTGTCAGACCTGCGAATACACGACGTCAGGCGTCCTCCTACCTGCTGGAGCAGCCGGTCCGCTTCCACGTGCCCTAACGAATCATTGATGGCCTTGAACCCGTTCAAGTCGAGGAACAACAACACGACCTGCCTGCGCTGCCGTGTTGCACGCGCCACCGCGGAAGCGGTCTTGCAGCAGGCGGCGGTTCGGCAAGCCGGTCAGCTCGTCGTAATTGGCAACGCGACTCGCCCTGATCAGAGCTTCTGCAAGCCCTGCCATTTCCTGCCGGAGCGCCCGATTCTGTCTCAGCAGTGCGTCGAACAGGCGGATGAACGCTTCGAGGCGCTGCACGAGTGACCCCTGATCGGGCTGGACGCGGCTCTGGCACGCGTCGCTCTCGCCACTGACCCCATTCATTTCGGCTGCCCCGTTTTCTATTTGCACGGGAGCCGACGATACCGGCCCTCCGCTACAACGTCGGTTCGCTGCCGCACATACATAAAAGCGCAGTCGTTCGCATCCGAAAACACCTTGAGATGCCGGTAACTTTCGGGTAACCGGTTTACGCCGAACTGGAATTCGACTGCCGCTCAATGGGTTGCATGAGTGGTGCGGTTCCGCCCTTCTTATACGCTATAGCGTATACGTGCATGTTATTCGCTGTAACGTATATTGACGTGCTATACGGTGAAGCGTATAACCAGTCGCAAGAAGTTTGCGATGAATCAAAGCGCGCGGACAGCCAAACAGATCGGGGCGATTGTTCGCCGCGCGCGCCGCAATGTCGGTCTGACGCAGGCCGACCTTGGCAAGCGGGTCGGCTTGCGCCAGGCCACGATATCCCGGCTCGAGAAGGGCGAAGAAGAGACCAAACTCGGCACGCTGCTGGATGTGCTGAGCGCGCTCGGCCTGGAGATCACAATCGCCAGGCGCGGCAAGACCTCGGCCCGGAACGTTGAGGACATCTTCTGATGGCCAGGAAGCGCACGCGCATACCGCTGAATGTCTATATCAACGGTCGGCTCGTGGGGCGGCTCCGGCGCGAAACTTCGGGCGCCATTGACTTCCACTACGACGAGAGCTGGCTGACTTGGGAACACACGTTTCCGGTCTCGCTGTCCTTGCCGCTGCGCGAGGATCGCTACGTCGGCGACCCGGTGATCGCCGTCTTCGACAACCTGCTCCCCGATAGCGAGGACATTCGGCGCCGGGTTGCCGCACGCAGCGATGCTGACGGCATCGACCCTTACAGCCTGCTTTCAGCCATCGGCCGGGACTGCGTCGGCGCGCTCCGGTTTCTGCCGGACGGCAAAGATCCCGGCAAGGCCGATGAAATCGACGCCCGGACGATCGGTTATGAAGAAATCGCCGATCGCCTTGCCAATCTTGCCAACGCGCCGCTCGGCATGGGTGACGACGCCGAATTTCGCATTTCCATCGCGGGCGCACAGGACAAGACCGCGTTGCTCTACTGGCAGGATGGCTGGCACGTGCCGCACGGCGGTACGGCGACCACACATATACTGAAGCCGCAGATCGGCCAACGCGGGAACTACGATCTCAGCCACAGCGTCGAGAACGAGCACATGTGCCTCGAAATCATGCGCGCGCTCGGTTTGCCGGCGGCCAGGACGGAAATCGCCGACTTCGCCGGGACACGTGCCCTCGTTATCGAACGCTTCGACCGTGAATGGACGAAAGACGGACGGTTGTTGCGCGTGCCCCAGGAAGATTGCTGTCAGGCCTTGTCAGTGCCGCCTACCCGCAAGTACCAAAGCGACGGCGGCCCGGGCATGGTCGAAGTCTTCGCGCTTCTGAAGGCAAGTGACGATCCTGCCCACGACCAGCTCGTCTTCATGAAGGCCCAAATCGCTTTCTGGCTGCTTGGCGCCACCGACGGTCACGCCAAGAACTTCAGTATCTTTCTCTATCCGGGCGGCGGCTTCGAGCTCACGCCGCTCTACGATGTCATGTCGGCGCAGGACCTTCACGACAAGAAGCAAATCCAGCGCAAGGGCATGAAGCTTGCCATGTCGGTCGGGGACAATCGCCACTACCACATCCATGAAATCCACCCGCGCCATTATCGGCAGACAGCGGATCGGGCAGGGTTGCCCGACGGCATGGCCGACATGGCGCTCGAGCAGGTGGCCGACGCGCTGCCCGATGCCATCGAAGCGGTTTGCGCTGCGCTTCCCGTCGGGTTTCCGGCCAAGCTGCGCGATTCCGTCGCCAAGGGCGCCTTGAAGCGGCGCGACATCATCGCCGCCGCCACGACTCCAAACTGAACGCGCGCGTGTCGGTTCTCTGTGATCGTCCGCAGGAAGCGGAGCCCTTTTTCGCAGACGTGCCACTCCGGCATCTTCAAGCCCGAATGCCGGACCGTTAGCCAAGGAGTTGCGGATTGAGTCGCCAAACGGAGAAGTTGAGCGCCAACGCGAAGCTCACCCAAAGCAGGTACGGAATGAGGAGAACACCGGCCAACAGGCCGGACACATGGTTAACACTCGGTCCGGCACGAACGGATTAGAGGCCGGTTCCATCCAGCCCTTTTGCGTATCAAAGAAGCCTAAATTATAGCCGAGGAAGCTGACCAGCCAAAACTGATCCTCGACCTCGCGGAGGCCCATCAGCTGGCCGGCGAAGACGTTCGAGAGGTTGACCTTCAGACGTCCGAAGCAGATGCGACCGCAGCGGATCACGCGGACGGTGCGATCGTGATACGGGTACTCGGGATCTTTGGGTGGCACCTATCCTGGCCTGCACGGGTTACGGAATCGGCTGGTAAGTACGCCAGCGCACGGAACTATCGGCGTCAGAGGGCGATACTCTCCGCCAATCAGGTGCAATCCGCATCTGCGTTTCCAACCAGGACACTTACCATGACTCCTTCATCTCACACTTCCAGCGTCAAGGCGATCCGCGCATCGCCTTTTTGCGCTGCTGCCGCCATCGCGGGCTTTCTTGCGCTTGCCGCGTGCGCAGCGACGCCCCAGCCTCCCAACCGCGCCCTGCAGGCCGCAGAACTGGCAATTACCGATGCCGAGCGGACGCGAGCGGCCGAGTACGCTCCGGCGGAGCTGAACCAGGCACGCGACAAATTTGCCGCCGCCCGGACGGCGGTCCGCAACGAACAGATGGTCGAGGCCGAAACCCTCGCCGAAGAGTCGCGCGTTCACGCCGATCTTGCCTCCGCCCAGGCGGAAATGATCAAGGCAAGGGCAGTCAACGTCGAAATGCAGAAAAGCATCGATACGTTGAAACAGGAAATGCAACGCAGCTCAGGAGAGCGACCATGAACGCTTGGGTACACCGATCCGGAATCACCGTTACTGCCGCCGCATTACTCGTAATCGCAGCGTGCGCGACGCCATTGACCGCACCGCAAGGTGCCGACACGGCCCGCAGCAAGCTGACGGAGCTCAAGGCCGATTCGGAACTGGCCAGCCGCGCGCAGCTGGAGATCAAGGAAGCCGAAACCGCGGTAAAGGCTGCCGAGGTGCCCCGCGAGGATGGAGCGCACGCCAGGCATCTCGTGCTGATGGCCGACCGCAAGGTGGACATCGCCCGGGCCCGCGCGCAGAGCCGCCTCTATGAGGACCAGCGTGAGGGGCTGAGCGAGCAGAGCGAAAGGGCTCGCCTCGACTCGCGCACACGCGAAGCAGATCGGGCCCATAGCAATGCCGAGTCCGCACGCGCGGATGCGGCCACCGCCCGCACCGAAGCCGACGCCGCGCGCCTCAAAGCGGAAGCAATGAAACGCGAGTCCGACGACTTGCAGCGGCAGATTGCCGACCTGAACGCACGCGAGACCGATCGTGGTCTGATAGTGACGCTCGGCGACCTGCTGTTTGCAACCGGCAAGTCCGAGCTCAAGGGCAGTGGCGCCGCGAACCTCGAAAAACTTGCTGCCTTCCTCCACGAGTATGAGGATCGTTCCGTCATGATCGAGGGCCACACCGACAATGTCGGCAGCGAGGAATCGAACTTAGACCTGTCGCAACGCCGCGCCGACTCGGTACGGTCGTATCTGATCAGACGGGGGATCGGGGCTGCTCGTCTCTCCACCTCGGGTCTGGGCGAAGGCTCTCCGATAGCGGACAACGACTCCGTCACCGGGCGCCAGCAGAACCGGCGCGTGGAGGTCATTATTTCGAACGCGGCCACGGCCTCGAGGTAAATTGCAAGATCAAGCCCCTGCCGGCCGACGAACCTGCAGGAACGTGAACCCGCGCAACTGGCTGCGCGGGTTTTTTGTTGTGCGGGAGCGCAGCGAGCCAGTCGCGCGCATGTCAGACGGGCAGCGTGGGGAAGGGATTGGCGATTGAAGGCTCTGCCTAGTGTCCTGATCCGTTAATTCGTTTAAGAACGCTATTGACAGAGTCAATGATTTCGTCGGCCGATTTTGACCATCGGAATGGCTTTGGATCCTGGTTATAGATTTCGAGGTAATCGCGGATTGCTTTCTCCAGTGCTGGCACTGATCGATGAGTGCCGCGTCTGAGTTGCTGTTCCGTCAAGGTGGCGAAAAAGCGCTCGACCAGGTTTAACCAGGAACTGTAGGTGGGCGTGAAGTGGCAGTGAAACCGCGGATGTCGGAGTAGCCATTGGTTCACTTTCGGCGACTTGTGGGTTCCGTAGTTATCAACGATCAAGTGAATGTCGAGATCGTCCGGAACCGTCTGATCAATGTGGCGTAAGAAACTGAGGTATTCCGTACTGCGATGACGACGCTTGAGCTTGCCGATGACTTCACCGGTAGCCACATCCAATGCCGCGAACAGCGTCGTCGTACCGTGGCGCCGATAGTCATGTGTGTGCGTTTCTGGCATACCGTAGTTCATCGGCAACGACGGTTGGGTTCGATCCAGCGCCTGAATCTGGCTTTTCTCATCCACACACAAAACCAGCGCTTTATCGGGAGGATCAAGATACAGGCCGACAACGTCGCGGACTTTCTCTACAAAGTGCGGGTCGTTCGACAGCTTGAAGCTTTTCGACAAATGCGGCTTGAGCCCGAAAGCACGCCAGACTCGATGAACGAAATTGCTGCTAACGCCCAGCTCCGCTCCCAGGCTGCGAATGCTCCAGTGGGTCGCATTCTTCGGCCGCCGATTGAGAGTGGCTTCCAGCACCTCCTGAACCCGGTCGTCTCCATAGTGACGCGGCTGGCCGCTGCGAGGCGCATCAGACAGACCAGCAAGTCGGTCGGTGACGAATCGGCGCCGCCACTTCGTCACCGTCTGTTGGCTGGTCGCGTGTCGTTCAGCGATCTCTTCACCGGAGTAACCCCGCGCGCAGTCCAACACGATACCGGCTCTGACGTGCAAACCGGTCGAAGTCTTGCGACGGCGACGCCAGAGCTTCAACTCCGCTTCTTCCGACTCGCTCAGTACAATTTCTGCTGCACTACGGCCCATGCTGTGACTCCCATTATGGAACTCACAATACGGCAAATTCTGCGTAAAATACTTCAATTAATTAACGGAACAGGACATTAGCTGCTCCCGAGCAGGCGATCGTATTCCTTTTTGACCACCGCGTAGCATTCACACACGCGCCGCTCCAGTTTCGCCCGGTCAAGCACAGTGATGCGGCCGCGGCTGTACTGGATCAACCCGGCTTTCTGCAGGCGTCCGGCGGCTTCCGTCACGCCTTCGCGGCGCACGCCCAGCATGTTGGCGATCAATTCCTGAGTCATGGTGAGCTCGTTCGACCTCAGGCGATCGAGGCTCAGCAACAGCCAGCGGCACAGTTGCTGCTCTACGGCATGGTGGCGGTTGCACACTGCCGTCTGTGCCATCTGCGTGATGAGCGCCTGGGTGTAGCGCAAGGCCAAATGCTGAAGTGCTCCGCCGTTCTGGAATTCCTTCTTGAGGAACTCGGCCTTGAGCCGATAGCCCGAACCCGCGCTTTGCACGACTGCCCGGCTGGGCGTGGTTTCGCCGCCCATGAAAAGCGAAATGCCGACGAGCCCTTCGCAGCCTGTGACGGCTATTTCGGCCGATGCACCGTCCTCCATCACGTACAGCAGGGAAATGATGCTGTCGGTCGGAAAGTACACATAGGCCAACGCGCCGCCGGACTCGTACAGGACCAGGCCGAGCGGCAAATCGACGGGTTCGAGGTTCGGCAACAGCCGGTCGTAATCCGTGGCAGGAAGGCCTGCCAGCAAGCGGTTCTGCCGGGGGCTCGGATCGGTAGGCACTTGGACAACCTCCAACTGCCGGAAGGCCAGAAGGCCAGAAGGCCAGAAGGCCAGAAGGCATAGATTTTATGCCGCCAATTATACCGGCCATGTACGCTGGCGTACATTCGTTTCCGCGGCTCTTCCAGGGGGCGGCGCGCGCCTCTGTCGCCGAAGAAAAGCCCGATCAACGCATGTTTGCGCCGATCGGGCCTGAAGCGAACTCACACCGGGTTTGTGCGTTTGGGGACATCACAAACGAGTCTTCGTGTGAGCATTCTTCGCCAGAAGTCAGTCTTTCACATTAACGGAGTTCGCCGATTGGTCCGTACGTCGGCGCAAGAGACTTAGGGAAGCAAGCGGGCGTAATCGGCTTGCATCGCTTCGTAACAGTCGCAGGACGCTGCTTCCAGACCCTTGCGGTCCAGGATGCTGATTTCGCCGCGCGCATATCGAAGCAGCTTCCTTCTTTGCATGTCGCCGGCGGCGACGGTCACCCCGCTTCGGCGCACTCCCAGCATGTCTGCGAGATACTCGTGCGTCAGATGGAAATGATCGGCGTGCGCGCGATCGTGCGTCATGAGCAACCAGCGCGCCAGGCGCGTGTCGACCCTGTGGAAATGGGTGCAGGCAGCCGATTTGGCCAATTGCTCCATCAGCACGTACTGGTACCGGTGCAGTGTCTTCATCAAACGGGGGCTCAGTCGCAGCTGACGCCTCAGTTCCGCTGCGGTGATTCGCAGCGCGGTGCCCTCGCCCTGCACGACGGCGCGCAGTGGGGCGGTGCCCACCCCCAGCCCCAGGCTAGCACCGAGCAAGCCTTCACTGCCGATCAGGCCCATTTCCAAAGGTTGGCGGCCGCCGACGATTGCCACCAGCGATATGAAGCTCGTCAGCGGAAAATACGCGTACCGGAAGACCTGCCGCGGCTCGCAAAGAATCTGCCCGAAGGACAGCGCAACCGTGTCACTGCTCCGCAGGAGCCGGTCCCGTTCCTTGCGGGGCAGACCTGCGATCAGACGATTGGTGGCTGGCAAAGACGTTGTCGGCGACATTGATGATCCCGCAGCACTGAACAACCAGTATTGGTGCGAGGCAGGTGCATGGACAATCTCATTGCAGTGTTACCTTCCCCTGTGCGGCGGTCTGTGCGCCCGGGCACATAGGGAGATCGCCCTATTCCGCCTCAAGATGTCGCTCCAACCACTTGGAGACCTTCTCACCCCAATGGATGGAATAGTTCGGGGACAGCACCCAGCGACTCTCGTCCGGAAAGAGGTCGAAGGCCTGCGCCCAGCGGCCGCTCAGCCTCTATGTTCGAGACCGCACGGAACTGCCCGAGGGACCGTGGCAACATTCCGGAACGAATGAGCGATCCGATGGCGAATGTGACAGACGGGATTCTCGAGCGAGGGCCTACGGGGTGGAACGGCTAAGAGCTGCCTGTGGGGAGGAGCGATGCTACATGAATTTCTTACGCTGCACCGGGACGAACTGATCGAGCGCTGCGGGTCGAAGGCCGTTCTTAGACTCGCCTCCGCGAGCGCTAACGAGGCGGTGCTGCCGAACGGCGTACCGCTGATCCTCGACCAGCTGATCGAAACACTTCGCGCGGAGCATGTGACGGCGATGCGTGGTCATATCCGGATCTGGGGTCAATTCAACTCGAGTCAGGCGCGACAGCCACGGATCGATGAAGCGGCATCGCAACACGGGCTCGAGTTATTGCGGAACGGCTTCCCGGTCGAGGAAGTCGTCTACGGCTATGGCGATCTCTGCCAAGCCATCACGGATCTGGCGGTGGAGCGTAACGCAACGATTCAGGCGCACGAGTTCCGGGCCCTCAATTACTGCCTCGACAAGGCCATCGCCGATGCGCTGATCAGCTACTCCGCCAGGCCGTACGTTTCGTGTGCTGCCGACAAGTTGGTTCAAGAACTGCACGAACGACTGGGGGTTCTCGCTCACGAGTTGCGCAATCACCTGCAGACGGCCACCGCAGCCCTCGCCGCCATCAGAGCCGGAAATGTGGGTGTGGCGGGAGCGACCGCCGCTGTGCTGGATCGCAGCATTACCGGCATGCGCAATCTCGTACACCGCTCGCTGACCGACGTGCAGGCGATTGCGGAACTGCCTGTGCGCCGACAGATGATTGCTCTCGCGGATTTCATGGCGGAGATCCAGCTCTCCGCCTCACTCGAGGCAAAAGCGCGGGAGTGCGCGTTCGTTGTCGAGCACGTCGACAGGACGCTTGGTATCTGCGCCGACAGGGACATGCTGTTCTCGGCGCTTGACAACTTGCTGCAAAACGCGTTCAAGTTCACACGCTGTCACACCCAAGTGACCCTCAAGGCCTTTGCGGCCGGCGATCGGGTGCTTATCGAGGTCGAGGATAACTGCGGCGGACTGCCTGCCGGCGACGTGGAACAGATGTTCTGGCCGTTCACGCAAAACGGCCACGACAGATCCGGTGTTGGACTGGGACTGTCGATCTGTCGGCGCAGCGTCGACGCAAACGGCGGCGCTCTCAGCGTCCGCAACATACCTGGCACAGGCTGCGTCTTTACCATCGATCTGCCTCGGCAAGCCGTGGCGAAATCGCGGGTTGAGAGCAGCTTGCTGGTCGGCTAGCGCGTCAGCGCTGCGGATCGTCCGCCGGCTGGTCGTGCGGGACAGACCTGCGATCAGACGATTGGAGACCGGCAGAGGCGATGCCGGCGACATTAATGATCCCGAAGCACCGAAATAGCCCGGATTGGTGCGAGACTGGGCGCAGGACAACCCCGCGCAGTTGACTTCAAACCTCGCTTCCGTCCTTCTCTTGATCGCGTTTCCTGTCGATCTCGGCGTAGCGGATTGCATCGTCAAGCCTTTCGTACTTGAACTCCTTGTACGAGTACACGTCCTTACGCGCGGATTTTATTCCATAGGCTTGCATCATTTTTTTCTCGTCGTCATTCATTTCGGCTGTCCATTACACACCCTCTCTCTTGCCTTCGGTAGGGTTCGTTACAGTTCCAGTCATTGCCGGAAAAATTGAGATGGGCATTCTGCGGCAGCTCAACAGCGACGCACGATAGC
Source organism: Hyphomicrobiaceae bacterium (assembly GCA_036380915.1). GTDB lineage: Bacteria > Pseudomonadota > Alphaproteobacteria > Rhizobiales > Hyphomicrobiaceae > ZC4RG25. The sequence continues at coordinate 19,332 of DASVDU010000280.1, forward strand.
CCGTCCACTCGATACCCTCGATCGCAAGCCCAGCCAGGGCCATACGTCGAGTTAGACAGATAGCCATGTGCTGGAACCGCAATTGCGACGCAGGCGCCTGCGAGTGCCCGATATCCTCGATCGCATCTCCAGCCGGAGTCTGCGTAGGAGTCCGTTATATATCCGTTGGCAGGCACTGAAATGGCTGAGCAAGCGCCATCGACCGCCCGGTATCCCCGCTCGCACGTCCAGCCGGATCCGTAAGTGGATTCCGTCAGGTATCCGTTGGCAGGTACTGCGATAACCTCGCATCCGTCATTGATCTCGCGGTATCCGCGTTCGCATTTCCAAATGTCGCCTGTTGAAGCGCTCAGGTAGGCATTTGCCGGCAGCACGACTGCGACACAGGTTTCGCCGTTCTTCTTGTAACCACGGTTGCACTGCCAACCAACGCCGTAGGACGAATTTGTCGAGTACGCGTTGTCTGGCACGAACACGGCAGTACAAGCACGATCAACTTCACGAAAACTGCGATCACATTCCCACCCGGTCCCATATCTCTTGGCGGTTGCGTTCGGTGGAATCTCAGGGCTGACGCCCTCCGCGTGCGAAATTTCCGGGGCGACCATAGAAAGCGCACATTGAAACAGGATGCAAAGTGAGATGTTGGTTCCTGTAAATATCTTGGCCATCAGTTCTCGCTCCTTCGAGGTTCAGAACCTCCGTACTCGATCATTAGGTATTTCAACTAGCGCTGCTTACGGCATGCCCTTGCGCTGTAAGGCAAGGCAAATGTTCCCGCTTCGCTGGTTCTGCCAGGCCTTCGTTTTCGGCCCGTTCAAGCGCTTTACGATCTGTGTCCTCACTGTGCCGATCGGCCGTCCTGCTCCGTTTCTGTTCGTCGGTTCCCGGAGTATCCTGAGTCGTTGAGGGCCGCTGAGGCCCCGGAGTTGCCGGCGGCAACGCGTTGCAACCCGATCCCTGTTCCATTGATGGAGTTGCAGCAGGCGGATATCTGGTATTCATACTGTCACTCTGCGCCCTGTCGCGAAATTCCTCTGTGCGGCAGCATACACAGCGTCAGCGAATTGTTATCGACTGCAGGGATGGCCGGCAAGAAGGCACGCTGACACACGTCAGCTACATCGGGAGGGGGTCAATTTTATTTCGACGATTTCGGTCAAAAAGGGGGCAATTTTCAACCGACGTTGACATGGAAGAATCGATCGCCGTCGAAGCGAGCGCGGGAGGACATCGCCTTGACGGCCAAAAATCCACGCGATCCATCGACGTTCCGACGAAGCCTACGGTGCCCCCAACTTGCTGACGATCACGGCATCCGGGTCGGTCGCAAGCGGGTCGCCCGGTTAATGTGGGCCGCGGGCCTCAGGGGCCTGCAGCTACCGAAGTTCGTGACCACCACCGTCGCGAATCCGGCGGCCGAGCGCGCACTCGACACAGTCGACGGGGAGTTCAGCGCAGTGGGTCGCGCGTGTCAACGGTGATCCAATATTCCCGGTTGTGGTCATTGAAAATTCCCCACCCGGGTTGAATCACTGAGTTCGCCGGGCTCCTCCGCCCGAACCAGGCCAGCCTTGAGCTTGTCCTTGAGGCACGGGATTTCGATTGTGCTCGTGCACTCTGTGCCAGCCATGGCCGTGCGGCCGATCCGCCGCTTCCCCTACTCGGATCAACTGCGTTTTGGAGCCGTGCTTCACGGCCGACGTTCGGCCATCGACAACGGCCATGCATCATCAGCGCGCCACGCGTGCGGACCATCCGAGTAGCGCGACGCCGGTGAGCGCCGAAGCCGTGGAAGCCAGCAGAATGCCGAGCTTGGCGCTGTCCAGAAGACTCCCCTCGAACGCCAAGTTTGCGATGAACAATGCCATCGTGAACCCGATTCCCCCCAGCAGGCTGCCGCCGGCGATGAGCGGCCAATCGAGATCCGGCGGACGCGCCGCGATGCGCAGTCGAAGCGAGAGCCAGGTGAACGAGAGGATTCCGATCGGTTTCCCGAGCGTGAATCCGACGACCACCGCAACCGTGACAGAGTTGTCGAGATCGCCGAATTGCAGCGGCATTCCGGCGTTGGCCAGCGCAAATACCGGCATGATCAGGAATCCGACCCAGGGATGCAGAGCCATCTCCAAGCGCTCGGCCGGCGGCAGCGTCTCGCGTGCGGCCCGCTCCGCCAGCCGCAGCGTATGCCGGTCCGGCGTGTGACCGCGGCCCTCGGCGCTGGTCGGATGGGCGACGACGCGATCCAGGATGGCGTGCAGGCGCTCGTCGCTGACCCAGCGGCGCGCGGGCGTCAACAAGCCGAGCACGACGCCGGTAATCGTCGCATGAATGCCTGAGGCGTCCACGCTCACCCACACGAGCGCACCGACGAGGAAATAGATCGGGAACCCGCGCAGGCCAACGACGGCCATAGCCCGAATGACGGCGACGCCGGCTGCCGCTGCGGCAACGAGCCACCAGTCGATGCCGCTGCTGTAACCGATCGCGACAACAAGGATCGCGCCGATATCGTCGACGATTGCGAGCGACAACATGAAGATGCGCAGGCTCAACGGGATGCGAGATCCCAGCAGCGCGAGGCAGCCGATGACGAACGCCGTGTCGGTGGCCATCACGGTGCCCCAGCCGCGCTCGCCCGGCTGCCCCCACTGCAGCGCAAGATACAACGCCGCGGGCACGAGCATCCCGCCGAGGGCCGCGGCGATCGAGAGCGCGGCCGAGCGCGCCTGTCGGAGCGCGCCTAGCACCAGCTCCCGCTTGAGCTCGAGTGCCACCACAAAGAAGAACAGCGTCATGCCGCCATCGTTGATCCAGCCGCGCAACGAGCGCGCGAGCTCGAACGAGCCGAGCCGGAACCCGAAGGGGATCTCCCAGAAGCCCTCGTAGCGGTCGGCCCAGGGCGAGTTCGCGAGCGCAAGCGCGACGGCGGCGGACAGCAAGAGCACGCCGCCGCCGAGCGTCTCGATGCGCAGGAAGCGGGCGAACGGCTTCGTCCAGCGGTCGGCGAGCTCGCTCGGGAGCCGCCCGAGCTCTGCGCTCGTAAGTCGGCTGGTCTTACCCCGCTTCCGTGGACGGTTCAGGACTTGGGACCTAAGCGGCTAATAAGGACGTTTGAAGGCTTACGTTGATAGCAGCAATAATGAAAAGAAGAATGCACTTGCTATGACGAATGAAATTACGTGCGGGTTAGGTTTGTATACAGTGGCACGCAGTAACACATCGCTTTCGTCGCGCCGCCAGCCCGTGAATGTTCCTTCATGCAACGTGCCCAACCTCAGAGTCGATTCGCTTTCCTAGCTCACGTTCAGCCTCGAGCAAGTCATACCGAGTCTGCAGATTCATCCAAAACTGCGCGCTGTTACCAAAGTAACGACTCAGGCGGAGCGCAGTCTCAGGCGTGATTGCCCGCTTGCCATTGAGTATTGACGTAATCCGGCCTGAGGGAACGTGCAGTGCAAGTGCAAGCTTATTGGCCGACAGGTCGCGTACGGCAAGTTCCCGCTTCAAAATACGACCTGGATGAACAGCTACCATCTCTTCATCACCCCTTGTGATAATCGACGATTTCGACGTTGTACGCGTCGCCCTTTCTGAATACAAAGCAGATCCGCCATGGACCGTTAACAGTCATCGCCCACTGACCCTTACGATTGCCCGTAAGCTTGTGCAGACCGACACTCTTCAAAGGACTCAAGTCGTTGAGTGACGTTGCGGCATCAAGCACAGCGAGCAATTCGTTCGCTGCATCGATGTCCAGGCCACGGAACCGCGATGATTTGCCCTGCTCGTAGAATTGTTGACTCGAACGATTGGCCCAAGCCCTTATCATCCCCCGAGAGTACTACGTCTTGCATACTACGGGAAGCGTCGAAGTTGATCTGCTGCGAGCCGCGCCTGTCACAATGCGTGGGTCGATCTGAACGGTTAAGCCATTGATGAGTAAGGAATTGCGAAATTGCAACTACCAGGCCGATGGCTGCTTTTCCAGCAGTGGCGTTCGGTTTGCAATGGCAAGTAGTTGATTCTCGGAAACTCTGACATCCGGAGAACACCGATAAAGAGGCAAGAACTCCCGCAAAAATCCCGCAGAGATGCTCAGCAATAACTCAGAAAGTAATAGTAATCCGTTGATATCGTTGGTGCCGGAGAGAGGACTCGAACCTCCGACCCACGCATTACGAATGCCTTTTGAGACCCTTGCCCCGCCTCGTCTTCCGCGTAACCCCTTGTTTTATTGTGCGACCTTGTGCGACCTTGTGCGGGAATCTAACATCGCTCGGCACTTACAGAGGCACTTACGGCCCGAACGGGGGAGCTGCAAATGGCAATGCGCCGCACCGACTATCGCCCTCAGGCGATCACCGTCGCGCTGATCAGGCGGCTGGACAAGGCGCCACCGCCGACGACGCCACG
>DASVDU010000281.1:0-11520 GCA_036380915.1 Hyphomicrobiaceae bacterium
GGAGGGGTGGACCACGGCCGAGCGCATGGCCAAGACCACCTGGGAGCAGCGCGTCGAGGTCCTGGACCGGGCACACTACGTTCGCTACGACTACAGCACGGCCACATACCTCGGCGACACGGCCAATCTTTTGATCGAGCGCTACGACGGAGATCTGCGCAAGCTCCGCGAGGCAGCGGAGCGGAAACCCGACCAGGAGCGCCGGCTCCTGAAAGAGTTCAAAGGCATCGGCGACGTCGGCTGCGACATCTTCTTCAGGGAAGCCCAGGCCGTCTGGAGCGAGCTCTTCCCCTTCGCTGACAAAAGGGCATTGCGGGCAGCGGAGCAGCTTGACCTCGGCAAGACACCGCAGGAGCTTTCGAAGCTGGTCCGCCGAGACCAGTTCGTGCGTCTCGTTGGCGCCCTCGCCCGGTGCGACCTGGAGCGCGGGTATCCGGAGGTGATGCTTTAGGTGCGAGCCGCGAATCGGGTCTTCACGAATTCGCCCTAGAACGTCAGCGCCCCTTTCGCCTTCGCCTCGGCCTCCGGCTCGACATGGATCAGCACCTCGGCGCCCTCGATTTCATTGGTCAGCGACTCCTCCAGCCGGTCGCAGATCTCGTGCGCTTTCGTCACGGGCATGGTGCCGGGTACGACCAGGTGAAACTCGATGAACGTGGCGCGGCCGGCCATGCGGGTCCGCAGGTCATGGATCTGCAGGGCGCCATCGCCGTTGGCAGCGATTACCTGCCTGATCCGGTCCATCATGTCGCCGGCGACCGCTGCATCCATGAGGCCGCCCATGGACTGCGAGACGATGCGCCAGCCAACCCAGAGGATGTGCACGGCGACCGCTGCCGCAAGCAAGGGATCGAGGATCTGCCAGCCGGTCGCGAGCGCAAGCAGCAGGCCTATGATGACCCCCACCGAGGTCATGACGTCGGAAAGCAAGTGCCAGCCATCGGCAGCGATTGCCGGCGAGCGCAGCGCCCGGCCGCGGCGGATGAGATGCCAAGCCCATCCAGCATTGAGGACACCGGCCAGCGCGTTGACCGCCAGACCTTCCGCCGGCGCGGTGATGGCCCGCGGGTTCATGAGCGCATCATAGGCCTGGATCAGAATGAGTAGCGCAGCGATCACGATCAGCGCCCCTTCGAGCCCTGCCGAGAAATACTCGGCCTTGTGGTGCCCGAACTGGTGACTGCGGTCCGCCGGGCGTTCGGCGACCCGGACAGCAATGAGGGCGGCGATTGCCGTGACCACGTTGACGATGCTTTCGAGCGCATCGGAGTAGAGGGCGACACTGCCGGTGAGCCAATAGGCGACGTACTTCAGCCCCATCACGGCAAACGCGACCGCGATGCTGGCCATGGCGAGCCGGCCGAGACTGCCCACGGCTGGTCCTTGCGATGGCAGATGAGCTGACGTCACAATCCCGAAATTCCTGCAGAAAGGCCCTTTATCGATCGCTCGGAGCGCCGATCAACGCGGCGAATCCCCGCTGCTTTCTCCACAGCCGCCGCTCCGGAGGTGTTCACGGACTCAACCGAATCAGTGCTTAGCTGCCCTGCCTTGGCCGGACGCGTATTGCCGCACCAATCGGCCGCCCTGGGGGTGAGGCATGGCGAACTTCACGACACACATCGCGGTCGGCACCGTGGTCAGCGGCGGGTTGGCGACGCTCACCCTGGCCGCGGACGTGATCGCCCCGGAAAACCTGATTGCCGTGACGCTTGCAGGCGTTTTGGGCAGCGTGTTGCCGGACATCGACCTCAAGGACTCGCGTCCGAGCCGTGCCCTGTTTTCCGGGCTGGCGATTTTCCTGTCGTTCTGCGTGCTGTTCGCCGTCGCCTACAGGTATTCAATCGCTGAAATGTGGCTGCTGTGGCTCGGATCGTTCGTGCTGTTCCGGTACGGCGGGGAGGCCGTTTTCCACAGGTTCTCCTATCACCGCGGAATATGGCACTCGATCCTGGCCGGACTGCTGTTCTGGTTTCTCACCGCGATCGTCTTCAAGAACGTGCTCGGCCGGCACGAGGGGGTCGCGTGGCTTGCGGGAGGTTTCCTGTTCGTCGGGTATGTCACCCATCTCGTTCTGGACGAGCTCTTCAGCGTCGACGTTCTGGATACGCGATTCAAATCCTCGTTCGGCTCGGCGCTGAAGCTTTACGACGGTCGAAAGCCCGGTGATACGGCCGTCGTCGCCATTCTTGCAGCCATCCTGTTCACCCTGACGCCCTCCGCCAAACCTTTTGTCGACGGCATTTCCTCGCGCGAGCTGTGGGTCGGCTTGCAGCAGAGATTGCTGCCTCAGGACAAATGGTTCGGATTGGAGCTGCTCGACAAGATGGCTGACCAGCCTCAACCCGGATCGGAGATGGCCACCGGATCTATCGAGTCGAAATCCGAGCCGGGACAATAACCTTCAATAGATTAAAGTTGTCGGCAATTAGGGTTGGCGGCCAGTTCCCCTTTTCTGTAACCCGGCCAAATACGTGTTCACGAGCTCGTCAACCAGGGCGTCTGCAGAATTGCCGGCGAGGCTGGAAAGCTTCTTGGTTGTCGATAACGAGGTCAATCCGTGCAGTCCCGCCCATAGGACACGGGCCGATCGTTTCAGCGAATCCGGGTTGTCTCGACCCGTCGGCAATTGCAAAGCCAGCGCTTCCTCGATCCGGCTCACGAGCCGCTCGAGCCGTTCTGTATACCAGGACGGGATGGGCATGTCTGGAGGGATCTCGTGCTGCGAGATCAGGTTCCAAAGGTTCGGATGGTCGCGACCGAAGCTCAGATATGTTCGAGCGATCCTGTTCAGCTGAGTATCGGAGGAGTTTTCATTTGGCAGCTCGGACAGTCTTTGGTCGAGCGAATCGAGCAGCAGCGCTTCCACCTGAAGCACCAGATCATCGAGGCTGTCGAAAAGATTATAGAGCGTGCCGGGAGAATAGCCGATCCGCCGCGCGATTTCTCGCGCGGACATTCCGCCAAGTCCGTTCTCCGCGATGATATCGTGCGCAGACCGGATGATGAGCTCGCGAAGCTGCTCGGGAGTGTGCGTAGATCGGCGCCCCATGAATATGCCTGAACCGATGTCTTTCAGCTATTCGCTGATAGATAAGTGCGAAATCGAAGTACGCAAGGAAATGATCCGTATAAAGCAGGATTGGGCTCTGTGGAAGACGTAATCCGCTGGATGCTTTCCAGATTCCTGCGCATTCATTTCGGAAAGCGCACTTTTTCGCCCCAATTTTATCAAAATCCGGCAGTTCTGATGGCCAGCGTTTACGCAAATGCCACGCTCGCTTTGGATCATTGGGTGACCTTCGGCGTGGTCCGGGGCCATGCGCGTTTGACCGATTTGCTGAGCTCACGCAGCCAGAGCACGGAGCTCGCCACCGCCGCGCAGATGAGCCAGTCTCCGAAGCTCAAGGCAGTCGTGGAAAAGGCCTGCTGCAGTGGCGGCACATAGATCACGACGGCTTGCAAGCCTAGCGACAAGGCCACGGCGGCCCAAAGCCAGCGATTGGCGAACAGCTCACGAAACGCGCTCTGGCTGTCGGAGCGCGCGTTGAAAACATTGAAGAGCTGATAGAGAACGAGGGTCGTGAAAGCCATGGTCTGGCCGTAGGCCATCGTCCCGCTGCCTTCGATCAAACCGTGCGGCAACGACCAGTCGAGCACAAGAAGCGTTCCGGCTGCCATGACGGCTCCGACGAAGGCGATGCCGAGCCACATTTCGAGGGTCAGAACACCTTCGCCTGCCGGGCGCGGCGGGTGGCGCATGGAGTCGGGAGCTGCCGGGTCCAGTCCGAGAGCGAGCGCAGGAGCGCCGTCCGTCACGAGATTGATCCAGAGGATCTGAGTGGCGACCAGGGGCAGAACGAGCCCGTTGGCGCCGACGGCGGTCAGCCCGAGGACGTCGGCAAGGAGCACGCCGAAGAACATCGTCATGACCTCACCGACGTTCGAAGAGAGCAGATACCGCAGAAATTTGCGAATGTTCGCGAAGATCGTGCGGCCTTCCTCGATGGCGGCGACGATGGTCGCGAAATTGTCGTCGGCGAGGACGATGTCGGCCGCCTCCCGGGAGACGTCGGTGCCGCTGAGCCCCATTGCCACCCCGATATCGGCCGCCTTGAGGGCAGGTGCGTCGTTCACGCCGTCGCCCGTCACGGCGACCGTCAGGCCCTGACGCTGCAAGGCTTTCACGATCCTGAGCTTATGCTCCGGATTGACGCGGGCGTACACGGAGACGTCCCGCAGCGTCCGGTCGAGCTGGTCGTCCGACATTTGCGAAATTTCGACGCCCGTAACCGTGCGGGCGTCCGGTGCGATCCCGACCTCTGACGCAATGATGGCCGCTGTTTTCGGGTGATCTCCCGTGATCATTATCGGCCGGATGCCGGCGCCTTTGGCGCGCAGCACGGCATCCCTGGCCTCAAGGCGCGGCGGATCGATTAGCCCGAAGAGAGCAAGAAATGTAAGGTCGCGCTCGGCGTTCTCTCCGAAGTCTTCCTCGGCATTTTTGGGAAGATATCGGAATGCTACGGCTAGGGTGCGCAGGGCTTCACCTGCCAATTTCTCATTCGCCTCCTGGATCGCGGCGCGGCGCTCGTCCGTGAGTGGCCGGACTTCCTCTCCGACAAGCTCGTGCGTGCACCGGGCCAGGAGCACATCCGGCGCGCCTTTGACCATCAGAATGCGATGGTCGGGGTTCTCCGCATCGTCATGGATCGTGCTCATCAGCTTACGCACGGACGAGAACGGGATTTCCGCAATGCGGGGGTAGCGTCGGCTCAACTCGACGGAGTTGAAACCCGCTTTCCGGGCCGCAACCACCAGGGCGCCTTCTGTCGGATCGCCCTGAATGGTCCAGCGGCCTTCGACCTGCCGAAGCGTGGCATTGTTGGCCCGTTCGGCGACCGTGAGGGCCTTCTCCAACTCGAGCTTCAGCGAGCCGTCCAGACTGGCGCCATTTTCGGGACAAATTTCTCCAGCGGGTGCATATCCTGTGCCGAATAATGTTATGCGGCCGCTGGCCGTTACGACCGCGCGGACCGACATCTCGTTACGGGTCAGCGTCCCGGTCTTGTCAGAGGCGATCACGTCGGCAGAGCCCAGCGTCTCGACGGCTGCGAGGCGTCGCACGATGGCGCGGCGCCGTGCCATGCGCTGCACGCCGATGGACAGCACCGCCGTCACGACCGCTGGCAAACCCTCCGGAACGGCCGCGACGGCCAGCGCGACGCCGAGAATGAGCACGTCGAAGATCGCTGCCCCTCGCACGTCCCCCACCAGCAAGATGGTCGCAATGATGACCAGGGCGATGGCGACGACCACCACCCCGAGCACCTTGGCGACGCGGTCGAGCTCCCGCTGCAGCGGCGTCGGTTCCTCGGGCGTTTCGCCGAGCATGCCGGCAATCTGGCCGATCTCCGTGCGCATGCCTGTCGCCGTCACCACTGCTCGTCCGCGTCCGAACGCGACGGCTGTTCCGCCGAAGACCATGTCCCGCTGGTCTCCCAGGCTGCTCGCCTCCCTGACCGGGGCGGTGTCCTTGGAGACGGACTGACTTTCGCCGGTGAGCGCTGCTTCGATCGTGTGCAGCGAGATGGACTCGATCAGGCGGGCATCCGCAGGGATGCGATCGCCTTCCTCGAGCAGGATGATGTCGCCAGGGACGATCTGGCTAGCGGGAATGCTCTGCTTCTCGCCATCGCGGAGGACGGTCGCGACTGCAGCCGACATGCGGCGCAGCGCGGTCAGCGCCTGCTCTGCGCGGGCCTGCTGGACGTAGCCCATGATCGCGTTGAGGAGCACGATGGCGAAGATCGCCAGCGCCTCGTATGGCAGCGGTGCATTATCCTGGTAATACCAGAGCGCCGTCGAGATGACCGCTGCTATGAGGAGCAAAACAATAAGAAGATTGGCGAACTGCGCGAGAAACTTCAGCCAACCGGGAATGGGCTTTTTTTCTGCAAGCTCGTTGGGTCCATAGAGGCCCAGTCGTGCTTGCGCCTCCGCCGTGCTCAATCCCTGGCGTGGATCGGCGCCGAGCGCAGACAGGACATCCTCAGTGGACATCCGATGAGGCTCGAATCCTTGATTTTTGCGCTTTTCTAAAACCATCCCTTGATCGCCTTATCGCTCGCTGACCCTTCGGGCCTTCGGTCAAATGAGCGGCTCAGATGAGGCAATCGCTCCCCAGGTGCATTGATCTAGATCCTCGGTGCCATCCGGTTCGATGTTTCAAGGCGGTCCAGTTGTCCGGAACTCGCGAGAGTCCTGCAGAGTTCGTGCCAAGGCAGGATCTACGGTTCGACACTGAGGAGAGTCACATGAACATGCGATCAGGGGCGTCAGCTGCCGCAATCATCCTCGCTGCGAGCCTTACATGGGCTGGCGCAGCGCAGGCTCAAGAGAACTCGAATTCAGCTTCTACGACCTTGGCTCAAACCTCCCAAATGCCAGGGATGACCGGGCAGCAGCAGGGAACGCAACCCGGCCAGCCAGGAATGATGGGACCGGGTATGGGTCAAGGCCAGGGAATGGGGCCGGGTCAAGGCCAGGGACAGGGAATGATGGGCCAAGGGATGGGCCCGGGGATGGGTCAAGGAATGATGGGTCGGGGTACTGGCCAGAGCATGGCCGGCAGGGACGGGAGAGGGCATGGCAGGGGGTGGAGGAAACGGCGCGGCATGCGTCAGCATCTGATGAAGGTCATGTTCGCCGTTGCCGACCAGGACGGCAATGGCGCTCTGTCCTTCAACGAGGTGACCGAAATCCACCGTCGCATCTTCAACGCGATCGATGCCAACAAGGACGGCCAGGTCACGATGGACGAGCTACGCAACTTCATGCCAGGCCCGTAGCCCGCCGCCCTCTCGGTCGGAGAGAAATTCCGAGGATTGCTGGAACTGCCAAGTCGCTTGTGCGTTATGGAAACAAGTCCGAAATTCGAGAGATCGAAGAGTAGGACCCGGGAGCCTTCGGCGTAAAAACCGAGGGCTCTTGCTTTTTGTGCCCCAAGATCCGCCTCCCCCCAACAGTCCTTTCCGGCACTCCTTCGTGACGCGCGTGCCTCGTTGCGCTAAGCAACGCTGATGGAGAGATCAAGCCGGAGGATCTACCGATGAGCTTGCCCGAGACAATGGCCTACATCCGTCTCGACGGGTTCGGCGGGCCGGAGGTGTTGAAGCCGGATGCCACGACCGTACCGCAGCCCGGAGAAGGCGAGGTGCTGGTGAAGGTCGCCGCGGCTGGCGTCAACCGTCCCGACGTGCAGCAGCGTCTGGGAGGATACAACCCGCCGCCGGGCGCAAGCCCGATCCCCGGGCTCGAAATCTCCGGCGAGATCGTAGCAGTGGGCCCAGGGTGCAGCCGCTACAGGATCGGCGACAAGGTCTGCGCGCTCGTGGCGGGCGGGGGTTATGCCGAGTACTGTGTCGCGCCGGAACCGCAGGTGCTGCCCGTCCCTAGGGGTCTTTCCATGGTCGAGGCGGCGGCTGTGCCGGAAACGTTCTTCACCGTCTGGACCAACGTGTTCGATCGTGGCCGCCTGCAGCCCGGAGAGACGCTTCTGATTCACGGTGGCTCGAGCGGCATCGGCACGACCGCAATTCAGCTCGGCCGTGAGTTCGGCGCGCGCGTGTTCTGCACGGTCGGCAATGATGAAAAGGCCAGGGCCTGCGAGAAACTCGGCGCCGAGCGGGCGATCAATTACAAGACCGAGGACTTCGTCACTGTCGCCAAGGAGTTGACGGACGGCAAGGGCGTCGACGTCATCCTCGACATGGTCGGCGGCGCTTATGTTCCGCGCAACATCCGCGCCCTGGCCGTCGAGGGCCGGCTCGTTCAGATCGCCTGGCTCGGCGGCTCGAAAGTCGAGGCCGACTTCATGATGCTGATGATCAAGCGGCTGACCTGGACGGGCTCGACGCTGCGCCCGCGCTCGGTCGAGCAGAAGGGCGAGATCGCCCGCGCGCTCGAGGCGAAGGTTTGGCCCTTGATCGAGGCAGGCAAGGTGAAGCCGGTCATGTTCAAGACCTTTCCGCTGGCGGAAGCCGCCGAGGCGCACAGGCTCATGGAAAGCAGCACGCACATCGGCAAGATCGTCCTGGTGACCGGCGAGGGCCAGTAAGTCCTCGATCCAGCTTCAGGTCTGCACGACCGAGGGGACTTTCCCCTCGGGACGAACGGGCGGCCGGAAATCCTGCGGCCGTAGGGCTATGCTGGCCAACGTGTACTTGTTGAGCGTGGCGATGAACTCGTCCAAGGCCTCGTGCATGATGCGAGGCAGCCGGCAGCAACCGCTTATCACGCACTGATTGCCCGTACTGAAGCATTCGACCAGCGCGAAGTCGGGCTCCGTCTTCTTCACCACCTCTCCGAGGCGAATCTCCTCTGCGGGCTTGCCGAGCCGCAGGCCGCCCGACCGTCCGCGCACCGCCTTGAGATAGCCCTCGCGGGTCAGCGCATTGACGACCTTCATCAGGTGCGCGCGCGACACGCAATACGAGCTGGCGATCTCCTCGATGGTAACGATCCGATCGCCTGCCGCGTGGGTGTACATCAGCACGCGGAGGGCGAAGTCGGAGAATTTGGTGAGCTGCATGTGACGCTTTTATCCGGCTGCCCTGAATAGATTCAGTCTTGACACACCTTATCCAGAGGCACAACCTCCAAATCGATGCATCCTGCATGTATCATATAGGAGGGTCACTATGCAGCAGAAGGTCGAACTTTCAAAACAATTTCAGGTCTCTTCGAAGGATGCATCAGGTGCTTCCGGCACCTCCACGGAGCTTTATGACTACGACGACGGCCTCCTTGCGACGGGCGGGCCGATCATGATCGCGGCCATCGCGGTTGCACTCGGCATCGCTGCGACGACGTTTCTGGCAAGCGGCGAGGCCCTGTTCGCCGTCATCATCTCGGGCTTCTACACGGTCATGTTCTTTGGGATCCCAGCGGTGATGTCGCGGATCAGGAATGGCCATGACACGCGCTGGCAGCGGGCGCACCGGAGAGTCGATCAGGTCTCGATTCTCACGGGAATTATGGGCCGCCGCGAGGCCGTACTGCAGATGGTGATGGTCCCCATCGGAGTTGCTTTCGCGTTTGCAGCCTTCTCCACGATCTGGGTGCTGGCCCGGCCGTGGTGACGGCATACGGCCTTACAGCGTGCGGGTCACCTTGCTGAGGTGCTCCGGCCGGTCGGGATCCAGGCCGCGGCGGCGCGCAGCGGCCTCGATCGCATTGTAGGCCGGGATCAGCATCGCAATCGGGTCGCAGACCGGGTGGTCATCCCCGATCCAGGGCAGAGTGCTCTCGGGCCCGCCGGCCACGAAAACCGTCTCGCTGGCTTGGCGCAGGTCGTGGACCAAGTCGTCGGTGGCCAGTGCCGACTCGTCATTCTGCCGGAGCACCAGGACAGGTGTTTCCGGCGTAATCGCCGCCCGCGGGCCGTGTCGCAACTCGGCGGCGCTGTAGCCGAGGGCCGGCAGGCGAAGGCTCTCGAGCATCTTCAAGGCGATTTCGCGGGCCGTTCCGAGACCATAGCCTCGCGCGGCAACAAAAGCGGCGGCGGCCGGGACGAGGCTGTCGCCCCATTGCGACCAGTCACAGCCAAGCGCGTTCTGCAGCCGGTCGGGAAGCCGGTTCAGCGCGTCAAGCAAATCTTCATCCTGCGTGAGCTTTGCCACGATCAGCGCGCCGGCGAGCATCGAGAGTGCGACGGTCTTGGTGGCGGCGACGGCGTGCTCGGGGCCGGCCGCGATCGGCAGCACCAGGTCCGATTCCGAAGCCGCAGGTGAATGCTCGTCATTGACGATCGCGAGCGTCAGCGCTCCGCTCGCTCGAGCCACTTCTGTCGCGGTCACCAGATCAGGGCTGCGGCCGGATTGTGAAACCAGAATGAACAATGCATCCCGCATGTCCGGCGGCCGCTGGTAGGCGGTGACGATCGACGGAGCTGCGGACGAGACGAGCTGCCCTACCCGCGCCTCGAACAGGTATCGCAGATAGACGCCAACATGTCCGGAGCTGCCGCGCCCGCACACGATCACGGTCCTCGGATGCGCGGTGAGGATGCGGTCGACAAGCGCGTCGATCCGATCGGCGCGTTCGATGAGCCGCCGTGCCGCTTCGGGGATCTCGGCAATCTCCCGCGCCATTGCCGTGGGGGCTGGGTTGTCAGCAATCGTCACGACGACATCATTTCTCCAATGGCGGACCGCAGGTTGCCTCCGTGCCGGGCCAGGAGGCCTGCCGCCTGGGCCGGGTCGAGCCCGAAGCCCAGCAGGATCGCGGTCTTGACGTCTCCATCTGCCTGCTCGACCAACAGGGAGGCTTGGTCCGGCGAGCAGCCGACGATCTCGCGCACCATCCGCTCGGCCCGGCGCTTCAGCTTGGCATTGCTGGCGCGCATATGGACCATGAGGCCGCGATAGACGCGCCCGAGCCTGACCATCACAGCCGTCGAGAAGAGGTTCAGCACGATTTTTTGCGCCGTTCCCGCCTTCATGCGGGTGGAGCCGGCGATCACTTCCGGTCCCGTCTCGACCAGGATCGGGTGGCGGGCGACCTCCAGCAGCGGCGCGCCGGGGTTGTTGGCGATGGCGATGGTGACGGCGCCGACATCGCCTGCGGCCTTGAGCGCGCCGATGGTGTAGGGCGTCGTTCCGCTCGCGGCGAGGCCGATGACCACGTCGTCCCCGTTGATGCCGGCATCGGCCATTGCTCCTGCGCCCGCCGCTTCGTTGTCCTCCGCGCCTTCGACGCTCCGCACGAGCGCCCCCAAGCCGCCGGCCATCGCAAATATCAGCCGGTCGGCTGGCCACCCGTAGGTCGGGGGCAGCTCGGTTCCGTCCTGGACACCGATGCGGCCCGAGGTCCCTGCGCCAACGTACGCGATGCGTCCACCCCGGCGGAGGGCAGGCACGGCGTCGTCGACAGCCGCTGCAATCGCGCCGAGCGCACCCTGAACCGCTGCCGCTGCCACAAGCTGGCCCTCGTACATGGACGCGATCATCTCGGCGGTCGGCCACGCATCGAGATCGAGATAGCGGGGACTGAACTGCTCGGTGTGCATCTGCTCCTCTGCAGGGAATGAAGCGGCGGCCACCCGCACACGGACTCCGTGCGCCGTTAACGCGTCATGCGTCGCGAGGATGCGTCGCGGCGCCCTCGCTTGACGTGGGTTGTGCGTCCATTGCACATGCAATTACAGCGAGCAAGCGGGGCGGCTGCAGACGTATGCGTTGTGGCGCCGCACCGGAGCACGCATCGCTCAAACCGGCTAAGAGAATCCCATGTCGATGCAGCCAGGCACAACCGCGCGACACGAAGCGCATGCCGTCCTTGCGGATCGCGTGTTCGATGGCCGCCATTGGCATCGGAACGCCGCGGTTCTGATCGAGGGGGCGCGCATTCGCGGGGTTGCGGATTGGGGCGAGGTTCCGTCCGACTGGCCGCAGCATCGGCTGCCGGTCGGAGCCAATCTTGCGCCCGGCTTTATCGATTTGCAGGTGAATGGCGGCG
>DASVDU010000282.1:0-15151 GCA_036380915.1 Hyphomicrobiaceae bacterium
AGCTCCGTCGCCTTCTGGACCATGTAGTCGAGCCGCGCGCGCTTCAGCGGCGCGAAGAGGTAATGGATGTCCGGGCCGGCCTCCTGCTCGCGCACCTGTTCCAGCGGCCGAAGGGTGCAGCTCCGTTTGCCTTCGACCGCAAGCTGCGCCCGCCACTCGCCATCCCGGCCGTTGAAGATCAGTATCTCGGCGCCTGCCCCCAGGCGCAAGACGTTGCGCAGATAGTTCGCCTGCTCGGCGGTGCAGGGGACCTCCACGCCTGCGCGGAGCCCGGCTTCGACAAAGAGACGCTGGGCGGTGAAATCGTGAACGGCCATGATGCCTGATAGCGCACGACCAGAACACTTTGTAGCCCGCTCACTCCGAAATCTATCCTGCGCGTGACCTCGAGAGTGTCGGATTCTGTTGACACTCCCCTGGCACGCTGATTGACCGATCCAGAACTCCTGCCAAGTTGCGACGGATGAACTCGACGACCGACACGCCAAACGTCATTGCAGATGCCCCGCCCGACAATTGGGTTGACAGGTATGCGCCGGTGGCGCTGCAGCCTTACTTGAAGCTCGGCCGCTTCGACCGTCCGATCGGGTCGTGGCTGCTGTTGTTTCCGTGCTGGTGGTCGCTGGCGCTCGCCGAGCTCTCTCGCGGGCGGCCCTATCCCAACCTCTGGTACGTGCTGCTGTTCCTGATCGGCGCCTTCGTGATGCGCGGGGCAGGCTGCACCTGGAACGACATCGTCGATCGCGATTTCGACGGCAGGGTCGCCCGCACTAGGGGACGTCCGATTCCCTCGGGCCAGGTGAGCGTCACCCAGGCGCTGCTCTTCGGTGTCGCACTGTCGCTCGTCGGTCTCGCGGTCCTCGTCCAGTTCAACGCGTTCACGATCTGGCTTGGCATCGCCTCGCTGGGGCTTGTGGCCATCTACCCCTTTGCCAAGCGGTTCACCTTCTGGCCGCAGGTGGTGCTGGGACTGACATTCAAGTGGGGCGCTCTGGTCGGATGGGCCGCTGTTTTCGGCCAGCTCAGCGCGGCGCCGATCGTGCTTTACGCTGGATGCGTCCTCTGGACGATCGGATACGACACGATCTACGCCCATCAGGACAAGGAGGACGACAGTATCCTCGGCCTGAAGTCGACGGCCCTGCGGTTCGGCGATGCGAGCCAGAACTGGATTGCCGCCTTCTACGCCGGGGCTCTCGTGCTTTGGGCAGCTGCCGCTTTTCTCGCTGGCGCGCACCTGATCTTCTATACGGCGCTGGCTCTCGTCGGCGTGCAGCTCGCCTGGCAGGTTGCGAGCCTCGACATCGATGATCCCGCCAACTGTCTTCGCCGCTTCCGTTCCAACCGCGATGTCGGCTGGGCGCTGTTTCTTGGCCTGATCGCCGACATGGCCATTTCGGCGCTGGCGGGACTCGCCTGAGCCTCGGAGGCTTCGGCCATCTTCGTCATCCCGGCGTTTGTCGCCGGGATCCAGCTATGCACGCGTCAGGACCTGCGAATTGTTGCTTACGTCAGCCCGCTGATGAGTGGACCCCGGGCATGAAGCCCGGGGTGACTGGAAGTGGGCTGCTGCTGTCGTTCGCGTCACGCCGCCCTGTCCATCGCCTCGAGCTCGTCGATCATGCGCTCGATGACGTTGAGGCCCTTCTGCCAGAACTCCGGTTGCCGCGCATCGAGGCCGAATGGTGCGAGCAGCTCGGAATGGTGCTTCGAGCCCCCCGCCTTCAGCATGTCGAAGTACTTCGTCACGAAGTCGGGGTGAGCCTCCTCGTAGAGCGCATAGAGCGAGTTCACGAGGCAGTCGCCGAACGCATAGGCGTAGACGTAGAACGGCGAATGGATGAAGTGGGGGATATAGGTCCAGAAGACCTCGTAGCCAGGCTTCAGCTCGATGGCCGGCCCAAGGCTTTCGCCCTGCACCTCCAACCAGAATTCGTTGAGCCGATCGGGCGTGAGCTCGCCCTTGCGCCGCTCCTCGTGCACCTTCCGCTCGAACGTGTAGAACGCGATCTGGCGGACGACCGTGTTCAGCATGTCCTCCACCTTGGAGGCCATGAGCGCCTTGCGCTCGCGCGCGTCCTTGGCCTCGGCGATGAGCGCCCGGAAGGTCAGCATCTCGCCGAAAACCGAGGCGGTCTCAGCCAGCGTCAGCGGCGTTTGCGACAGCAGCGGCCCGAGGGGAGCCGCCATGACCTGGTGCACGCCGTGACCCAGCTCGTGAGCGAGCGTCATCACATCACGTGACTTGCCCTGGTAGTTGAGCAGCACATAGGGGTGGGCCGAGGGCACTGTCGGATGGGCGAAGGCGCCCGGCGCCTTGCCGGGCCGGACGGGCGCGTCGATCCAGCCATTCTCGAAGAACTTGCGCGCAATGCTGGCCATCTCTGGAGCGAAGTCGTTGTAAGCGGTCAGAACGATCTCTTGCGCCTCCGACCACGGCACGATGCGCTCGGGCTTTTCGGGGAGCGGCGCATTGCGGTCCCAGTGAGCGAGCCTGTCTTTACCAAGCCAGCGCGCTTTCATCTTGTAGTAGCGATGCGACAGCTTCGGGTAGCTGGCCCGCACGGCTGAAACCAGCGCATCGACCACTGGCCCCTCGACGCGGTTCGCGAGATGGCGGGAATCCGCCACATCCTTGAAATTGCGCCAGCGGTCGGAGATCTCCTTGTCCTTGGCGAGCGTGTTCGTGATCAGCGTGAAAAGCCGCAGGTTTTCCTTGAAAACCTTCGCCAGGGCCTCGGCGCCTGCGCGGCGGCGCCCCTCGTCGGCGCTGGTCAACAGATTGAGCGTCGGCTCGAGCGCCAGCGGCTCCGGCTCCCCTTCGACCGGAAAACGCAGCGCAGCCATTGTCTCGTTGAAAAGACGGTTCCAGGCGCCGCGCGATGTCTGCGATTTCTCGTGGAAGAGCTGCTCCAGCTTTTCGTCGAGCTGATGCGGCTTCTCCTTTCGCAGATCGTCGAACCAGGGCTTGTAGCGCGCGAGGTCAGGGTGCTTCAGCGCCTCAGCGAGATCCGCGTCCTCGATCTTGTTGAGCTCCAGCTCGAAAAAGATGAGGTCGTTCGAAATATTGGTCAGGCGCTCGCTCGTGTCTCCGAAGAACTTGGCGCGCACCGGGTCCGACTGATCGGCGGCATAGAGCAGCCCCGCGTAAGACCCGAGCCGGCCCATGAGGTCGCCGAGCTGCTCGTAATCCTTCACGGCCCTGGCAAGAGCCGCGCCATCTCTTCCCATTGCGACGAGCCGGCCCTGGTAGGTCTCCTTGATCCGTTTCGCCTCGGCAGCGGCCCTATCGAAATCCCGCTCGACCTCGGGTGCGTCGGGAGCCGCGTAGAGATCACTGAGCTTCCATTCCGGCATCGCGCCGAGATCGACGGCCGCGCTCGCCGAGGACGCTCCGGCCTGCGCCGCCTGCTTCGGCCAGCTGTTCGAGATGGAGTGCACGAAGGTCATTCACGGGCTCCCGTTGTTCTGTATTCCAAGTCAGGTGGGACTTAGGACCTAATGTGCGAGCCTGGGGCAGCGGGTGCAAGGAAACCCTGCATCCCGGGCTCCACACGCCTGGGCCACTGACCCGGCGAGGCTCAGCATGGTTCCAGCAGCAACCAGTTATTTACGCCTGCTGTGCACTGATGCGAGAGCCGGTTGGGCGCTGGTGTGCCTGCCCGGCCTGTTGAGTTGCGTCCTTGTTCGAGTTGATCATGGCTAAGCGCGTATTGATCGTCGATGACGATCCGGCCCAGCGCCGTATTCTTGAAGAGTGCATCAAGCGGTTCGGATTCGAGTGCAAAACTGCAGCTTCGGGCGATCAGGCCCTGCATATTCTCGCCGGCCCTGAAAAGGACGGCATCGCTATCGTTCTCCTCGATCTGGTGATGCCTGGCACGAACGGCATGACGGTTCTGGAGCAGCTCCGCGGCAAGCCAGGCATTCCGCCCATCATCGTCCAGACGTCGCACGGTTCCATTGACACTGCGATCAGCGCCATGCGGGCCGGCGCGGTCGACTTCGTCGTGAAGCCCGCCAGCCCCGAGCGGCTGGAAGTTTCGATCAACAGCGCGCTGAAGCTCCAGGCCCTCAGCGGTGAGATCGCCCGGCTCAAGAAGAAGAGCGAAGGCACGCTGACGTTCGCCGACCTCATCGCCGGTCAGGCGATGCAGCGGGTCGTCTCGCTCGGCAAGCGCGCCGCCGGGTCGCAGATCCCAGTGCTCATCGAAGGGGAATCCGGTGTCGGCAAAGAGCTCATCGCGCGCGCGATCCAGGGCGAAAGCGACCGCGCCGGCAAGCCGTTCGTGACCGTCAACTGCGGCGCCATTCCGGAGAATCTGGTCGAGAGCATCCTATTCGGCCACGAGAAGGGCGCTTTCACGGGAGCCGTCGACAAGCGCATCGGCAAGTTTCAGGAAGCTGACGGCGGCACGCTGTTCCTCGATGAGGTCGGTGAGCTGCCCCTCGAAGCGCAGGTGAAGCTGCTGCGGGCGCTGCAGGATGGTGAAATCGATCCGGTCGGCGCCAAGCGGCCGGTGAAAGTGGACATCCGGCTCATCTCGGCAACGAACCGCGACATGATCGAGCTGGTGAAGTCCGGCCGGTTCCGTGAGGACCTGTTCTACAGGCTCAACGTCTTCCCGATCTGGGTGCCGCCGCTGCGCCAGCGATTGGACGATGTGCCGGAGCTTGCCCATCACTTTCTCGCGAGGTTTGCCGCCGAGGAAGGCAAGCACGTCACCTCGATCAGCGAGCAAGCCATGCAGCTGCTGACCCGCTACTCGTGGCCGGGCAATGTGCGCCAGCTCGAGAACGCGGTGTTCCGTGCCGTGGTCCTCGCGGACGGCCCAGAGCTGACGGTTGCGGAATTCCCTCAGATCGCCATGCACGTCGAGGGCTTCTCGGCGGAGATTCCCGCTGCCCCGCCGCCGCAGAAACCGGCGGTCTACACCGGGCCGGCGATGATCGGCGCTGATGACAAGGTGCCTCGCACGATCGAGTTGAAGGGGACTGACGGCGGCAAGGCGATCGGCATTCCTGCCGTCACGGAATCAGGCGACGTGCGCACGCTGGAGGCCATCGAGGCCGACATGATTCGGCTGGCTCTCGGGCGCTACAGGGGCCACATGTCGGAGGTTGCAAGGCGACTGGGTATCGGCCGGTCCACGCTCTATCGGAAGATGCAGGAGTATGGGCTCGAGTCGCGCCCCAACTGAGATCTGATTGTCGGAGACCAGAGCGACCGGCGAGCAGCCGATTGCTGAGCTGCCTTGCCATTTCGGCCACAGTTCCGACAAAAGAAGATTCTCAGGAAAGATCAGCCTTGTAACTGTTGCTGGCTGCCACGTGGCGCATTAGGTAACGTGCCAAGCCGCATGGAGAATGAATGATGCGACCTGCACGGACACTGCTCACCGGGCTAGCCCTTTCCACTCTCCTCGCCAGCGCAGCGCTGGCATCCGGCGAGCCGGATCCGGGGGAAGCGAGCCCGGCGCCGGCAGCCGTGGCTGAGCCGGTGTCCGGCAATTCGGAGGCCGTGTCCGCCACCGATGCCGCGGCTGCGCCGGTCGCGGAGACGAGCAATTCTGCGGAACAGGCAGAAGACACTGCCGATCCGGCCGGGCCGAGCGCTGCATCTGGGCAGCAGACCGGATCGGACGTGACCGCCAGGCATGATGCCGATGAGGCTGGGTCATCACAGACCGCCGATGTTCAACCCGCAGCCTCGGGCGCAGCGAGCGAGGCCGAGCCCGATGCCTCGATCGAGCCAGCTACTGCAGCTGCTTCCGAACCCGAGAAGCCAGTCGTGGAGCAGGATGGCTCGACCGTAAGCACTGCCTCCACCACGACTGCCGATCCGGTTGCGGGCGAAGCGGCGGAGGAGCAACCTGAGCAGGCGACCGCTGGGCAAGAGCCGGCCGCTCAAGCTTCAGACTCCCTCGCCATCACGGATCCAGGCGTGGACGATCAGGCGGAGCCTGAACCCGAACAGGCCTCAACGCCGGATGCGCCCACTGAACCCCAATCACCAGCATCCGCTGAAGCTGATCCAACCAATGAAGCGCCTGAAACGGCCCCGGCCGCTGCAGCAGCGCAGTCCGGGCAGCCTGAGCAATCGTCGGATACTGCATCCGCTGAGCAGACCATCGAGGTCAGCCAGTTCGAGCCGGAGCTTCTGCGGCTGATTTCCGAAGCCCAAGACCTCTCGGATGCCGAGCGTGAGGCGCTGACCGAGTTCTACAAGGGGCGCGGCGACGATTTCCTTTGGGTCGCTGATGGGACGTTCACCCCGCGGGCCGAAGCTGCCATGGCGGAAATCCGCCGCGCTGACGACTGGGGTTTGGAGGCATCCGCCTTTGAGCTACCGGATGCCGTGGAGTCCAGCGAGCCGGCCGATGTCGCGGCTGCCGAGCTGAAGCTTTCCCTGGCCGTCCTGAAATATGCCAAGCACGCGCGCGGCGGGCGGATGGATCCCCGGCAGCTCTCGAACTACATCGATCGGGAGCCGCCACTGCTGCCGCCTGCCGAAGTGCTGGCCGGCATCGCTGCAGCCGATGCTGCGGACGGATATCTGCGCGGCCTGCACCCGCAGCATCCGCAGTTCGAGAAGCTTCGCCAGGCGTGGCTCGACCTCAGGAATGGCAAGCTGCCGGCCGAGGATGCCGAAGAGGATGTGACCTCCAAAAGCCGTGCCAAAAGGAAGAGCCGTGAGACGAACTCCGCTGAAAGCAAGATGCGCAAGCTCCTGTACAACATGGAGCAGTGGCGCTGGATGCCGGAGGACCTCGGCCAGTTCTATGTCTGGGCCAATATTCCTGAATTCACACTACGCGTCGTGAAGGATGGGAAAATCGTCTTCACGGAGCGGCTGGTCGTCGGCAAAGCCGATACGCAGACTCCCATCTTCTCCGACGAGATGGAGACGATCGTCTTCCATCCATTCTGGGGCGTGCCGAACAGCATCAAGGTGAAGGAGATCCTCCCTGGTCTGATACGCGGCACCAACGTGCTTGCCCGCAACGATCTGCGGATTCAGTACCGCGGCCGGGACATCGACCCATGGAGCGTCGATTGGACCCGCACGGATATCCGGAACTTCCACGTCTACCAGCCGCCCGGCGGCAAGAACGTGCTTGGCGTGGTGAAATTCCTGTTCCCGAACAAGCACGCCGTCTACATGCATGACACGCCGACGAAGAATCTCTTCAGCGCCTCGCAGCGCACGTTCAGCCACGGCTGCATGCGTGTTCGCAATCCGCTGAAATTCGCCGAGGTCCTGCTAGCTTACGACAAGGGCTGGAGCGAGGGCCGCGTTCTGTCTCTGGTGAGAAACGGCCCCAGAAACAATCACGTGAACGTCGAGAGCAAGATCCCGGTTCACATCACCTACTTCACGGCGTGGGTAGACGAAGACGGGAAGGTTAGAACCTGGCCTGATGTGTATGGCCACGAGAAGCGCATCCAGATGGGCCTGGAGGGCAAAGCGCATCTCATCGCCAAGACCAAGGAGGATCTCGGCGCCGTGCAGGCTGAGGTCGTCGGGCGGTTGGCAGAGACGCGGCCCACCTGGTCCTCGCCCTCGTACTCATCTTCTCGTCAGCCGGACTGGGCACGCCGCGCCTTCGGCCACTGAGCGCGCCAACCCGGTTAATAAAATCGTCACTTGAATAAAGCCCCGCGTGATGCCGAGCGGGGCTTTATTTTTGCCCGCTTCCGAGCTCCAACCGGTCGCTCATTTAGTTCGATCACGCCCTTCTGCCTCTTTGTCGCCCGAGTGCACCTTTAGGAGCACCTCTGAGGGGAGACTTAACGGGAGGTTAACAATCCAGCGTTAACGCTAAGAAGCGGCCCGAAGCCGTGTCACACCGGGACATTGCCGGCAGGCTTGAGAGGCAGTCAGCGTTCGATCAGGGGTGGGGCTAGCATTGTATAAGCGTGGGCTGAGTCTCCTCGCAGGTGTCGCCGCATTGGTATTTGTTGCGGTTTACGGAGCACCGCGGCTAACTGCCGGACTGCCGCAAACGCGGACTATTTCGCTGTACAACATCCATACGAAGGAGACCATCACGGTCGAGTACAAGAAGGACGGCAAGTACGTCCCGGCCGCGATGGAAAAGATCAACTGGATCCTGCGCGACTGGCGTAAGAACGAAGCGACCCAGATGGATCCGGCGCTCATCGATCTGCTCTGGGAAATTCACACCGAGCTCGGCTCGGAAGAGCCCATCCACATCATCTCCGGCTATCGCTCGCGCGCGACGAACGACATGCTGCGGAAAACCCGGGGCGGACAGGCCAAGCAGAGCCGTCACATCCTCGGCAAGGCCGCCGATGTCCATTTCCCGGATGTGCCGCTCCGCCGCTTGCGGTATTCGGCGCTCGTGCGGGAGCGCGGCGGTGTCGGCTATTATCCGACCTCGGCTATTCCGTTCGTTCACGTCGATACCGACCGGGTCCGCGCATGGCCCCGTTTGCCGCGCTACGAGCTGGCGCTGCTCTTCCCGGACGGCCGAACCAAGCATATCCCTGCCGACGGACGGCCGCTGACGCCGGAGGACGTGCACGAGGCGCGGAAGCACCATTCTGAATTGGCGGCCCAGGTCGCCGCCTATCAGGAGCTGCGCAAGGCAGCACTGAGCCCGACCCGGATCGCAAAGGCGGAACCAGTCGCCCGAGATATACCTCGCCCGGGATCGCGGATCGCAGCAGCCTGGCAACAGACGGAGCCGCAGCAGCCATCGCATGAGCCAGCGAACGCTCAGGAAAAGCCATTGCCCAAGCTCGTTGCCGGTCCGCGCCCGGCAATCCGGCCTCCCAGGGTCGCCAATCAACCGTCCGACGAGGACCGCATGAAGCTGGCGCAGCTGGCGGCGCTTGCGAGCCTGTCAAGCGTTCCCTCGGGGGCGCGGCTCATGCAGGCCTCGTTGAAAGCTGATGAGCCCTTGCCGGAAGAGCGCCTGACGGGATCGGTGCCAGGTACTGATCAATCCTCGAATACCCGCTTGGCGGCTCTAGATTTCGAAGCGGGCGGTCAACCCGCTCCTGGTCGTTTCCACTGGGGCGTCGGCTGGACGACAGAGCGCAAAGAGGAGATCGAGCCCACCACGCCTACTGGATGGGCCGTCGCACCGGAATACGATGAGGAGCATCCCGAGGAGCTGTCCTACCGGCCATTCCCCATAATCCCATATCTGACGGAAACGCCGTCTCCGGACGATCCTGCGCTTGCGCGCATGGAGCACCCGGATGTGGCCAAGACGCTCGAGCTTCTGGACAACGCCGGTGACCTGCCCGTGATGCAGCTGAGGGCCGAGCCGCAGACGGCACAGCTGCTGTGGGCGCAGCAGTTTCAGGGCGAGGCCGTGCCGCTCGCCAGCGTATTCGGCGCGAGGCCACCCGCGGCCCCCAGCGGGCTCAACGAGCGCCACGTGCGTCTCAGCGCACGCTGAGCGCGACTCTGGCGAGCAAAGCCGGACAGGTTCTCATGCTCGCCCGCGCCCCACAGGCCCCGATCACTGTTCCAACCTTACGCTTGATCCAACAGAACGCGCGTGCCACCTAACGCAGGGTTCCCTTTTGTTGTGGCCCGCTCTCATGACGACTTCGGCTGTCTCCCATAAGCCTGTTTCGGCGCTGACCCCCAAGGAAGCAGAGGAGGAGCTTGCCCGGCTGGCCGCCGAGATAGCGCACCACGATCGGCTCTACTATCAGCTCGCGCAGCCGGAAATCTCAGATGCCGAATACGATGCCCTGGTCCGCCGCAACGCCGAGATCGAGACGCGTTTTCCCGAGCTGATCCGGCCCGACAGTCCGTCCCGCCGTGTCGGGGCGCCGCCGGTCGAGGCCTTCGGCAAGGTCCGGCATCGCGTGCCGATGCTGTCGCTTTCGAACGCCTTCTCTGAAGAGGAAATCATCGAGTTCGTCGATCGTGTGCGCCGTTTCCTCGGCATGAAGCCCAGCGAGACGATCGAGTTCACGGCCGAGCCGAAGATCGACGGCCTGTCCATCTCGATCCGCTACGAGCACGGGCGGCTGGTCGAGGCCGCCACCCGGGGCGACGGCACCGAGGGCGAAAACGTCACGGCCAATGTCCGCACCGTCCGAGACATTCCTCATCGGATCACCGGGCCCGGATGCCCCGACATCATCGATGTTCGTGGCGAGATCTATCTGGCGCACGCCGATTTCCAGAAGCTCAACGAGGCACAGGCAGCCAGCGGCCAGAAGATTTTCGCGAATCCGCGAAACGCGGCGGCCGGCTCGCTCCGCCAGCTCGACCCGAAGGTGACGGCGAGCCGGCCGCTCAAGTTCTTCGCCTATGCCTGGGGGGAGGTCTCACACCTTCCCGCGCGCACGCAGTGGGAGATGTACGAGGTCTATCGGCGCTGGGGCTTCCCGACCAATCCGCTGGCCCGGCTGTGCCGCGGGCCAGAGGAGATGCTCGCCTTCTACCGGGAGATGAGCACCCGGCGGGCCACCCTCGGTTATGACATCGATGGCATCGTCTACAAGGTGAACCGGCTCGACCTGCAGGATCGCCTCGGCTTCGTATCGCGCTCTCCGCGCTGGGCCGTCGCTCACAAGTTTCCGGCCGAGCAGGCCATGACCATCCTGCGTGACATCGACATCCAGGTCGGCCGCACCGGAGCGCTGACACCTGTCGGCAAGCTCGAGCCGGTGACCGTCGGCGGCGTGGTGGTGGCAAACGCCACGCTCCACAACGAGGACGAGATCAAGCGCAAGGACGTGCGCATCGGCGACACCGTCATCGTCCAGCGCGCAGGCGACGTCATCCCGCAAATCGTCGGGGTGGTGAAAGAGAAACGGCCCAAAGGGGCGAAGGAGTACGTGTTCCCCACGCGCTGCCCGGTTTGCGGCAGCCATGCGGTGCGCGAGGTCAACCCGCGAACAGGCGAGATGGACGCGGTGCGCCGCTGCACGGGCGGCCTCATCTGCCCAGCGCAGGCGAAAGAGCGGCTCCGCCACTTCGTCTCGCGTAACGCGTTCGACATCGAGGGATTGGGCGAGAAGCAGATCGAGGCTTTCTATGATGAAGGCCGGATCAGACAGCCTGCGGACATTTTCAAACTGGCGCGGCGAGAGGAGCAGCGCGCCGACAAGCTCATCGACAAGAAGGGTTACGGCCGCAAGTCCCTCGAAAACCTGTTCAAGGCCATCGAGTCGCGGCGCAGCGTGCCGCTCGACCGCTTCATCTTCGCGCTCGGCATAAGGCACGTCGGCGAGACGACGGCGCGCGACCTCGCCAACGCCTATCACACATGGGAGGCCTTCCGCGCCGCTGTCGAGGCGGCGGTGAAAGGCGGTCACGGCAGCGATGCCTACCGCGATATCGACAACATCGAGGGCATCGGCGAAACCGTCGTCAACGCGCTGATCGACTTCTTCTCCGAGCCGCACAACGTGCGCGCCCTCGATGACCTGCTTGCGGAAGTGACGGTCCAGCCATTCACCCGCGTGGTGTCGGCCAAGTCGTCCGTGGTCGGCAAAACCGTCGTTTTCACCGGCACGCTCGAGCGCATGACGCGCAGTGAAGCAAAGGCGCAGGCTGAAAGGCTAGGGGCCAAGGTGGCGGGCTCGGTCTCCAAGAAGACGGACTATGTGGTCGCGGGCGCAGATGCCGGCTCCAAGCTGTCGAAGGCGCGCGAGCTCGGAGTCACTGTGCTGACTGAGGACGAATGGCTGGAACTCATCAATCAGGGCTGACAGCCGTCTCAGCCTGGGACGAATTCCGGCAGGGGACGATTGCGGTGTTGCCTGCGGCGGTCGCTGTCGTGCCGTTCGGGCTGCTCCTGGGCGCGCTTGCTGCGCAGAAAGGGCTGTCCACGCTCGAGATCGGCTTGATGAGCGGCCTCGTATTTGCCGGCAGCGCGCAGATGGTGGCGGTCGATATCTGGCGCGAACCTGCACCCTGGGTGCTGCTCGGCGTTGCGGCCTTCACGATCAATTTGCGTCATCTCATGATGGGCGCGTCGCTCAGTTTTCATCTCGGCGGTTTCCGCACCTGGCAGCGCATTCTCGGCGTCGCATTCCTTGCTGATGAGATCTGGGCCATGGCCGAGCGCCGGGCGGCAACGGGACAGCTCCATCCGGCCTATTACGCCGGGCTTGCCTTCCTGCTTTATGCGAACTTCGTCTGGGCGACGGTCGCCGGCGCAATTATCGGTCCGGCGATCGAGGACCCCACGGCCTGGGGGTTTGATTTTGCGTTCACGGCAATCTTCATCGGCCTCATCGTCGCCTTCTGGCGCGGGTCGGGCACAGCTCTCGTTGTCGCCGCCAGCGCGGTCACGGCGACCCTGACTCAGATCCAATTCGGCGGGGTCTGGCACGTACTGGCCGGCGGCGCAGCCGGCATGCTGGCGGCGGCTGTGCTGGCGATCATCCGCGAATGAGGGCCTTATGACGGTCGATCCGCTAAACCTCGCCGCCATCCTTGCCATGGCCGCCGCGACATACGCGACTCGCATCGGGGGGCTCTGGTTGCTCCGCTTCGTCCACGTCACCCCGCGCGTGCGGGCCTCACTCGATGCGCTGCCTGTGGCGGTGCTGACCGCCGTGATCGCACCCTCGCTGATGAAGGGCGGGCCTGCCGACATGATCGCGGCGGCCATAACGATCCTTGCCGCCTCGCGCCTGCCGTTGCTCGCCGTCGTGCTGATCGGCGTCGGGTCAGCCGTGCTGCTGCGGCACGTCTTGAACTGAAACGCGCTGCGGCTTACGCCGCCGCCCGCATTTCTGCCGCCCGTGCGCTCTCCATGATGGCCGCGACGCCCATGCCGCCCGCCGTGCAAATGGAGATGAGGCCGCGCCCGCCATGCTCGTAGAGCAGCTTTGCGAGGTTGGCCATGATGCGCGCGCCCGTGGCCGCGAATGGATGGCCGTAGGCGATCGAGGAGCCTTTCACGTTCAGCTTCGAGCGATCGATCGATCCGAGCGGCTGATCCTTGCCAAGCACACGGCGGCAATATTCGGGATCTTCCCACGCCTTCAGCGTGGCGAGCACCTGGGCCGCGAAGGCTTCGTGGATCTCGTAGAAATCGAAATCCTGCAGCTTGAGGCCAGTGCGATCGAGCAGCTTGGACACTGCGATCGTCGGCGCCATCAACAAACCTTCGCCCTCGACGAAATTGTTGGCAGCTGTCTGATAGGCCGTCAGCCAGGCGAGCACCGGCAGTCCGCGTGAAGCCGCCCATTCCTCGGACGCGAGCAGCACAGCAGCGGCACCATCGGTGAGCGGCGTCGAATTGGCAGCCGTCAGAGTTCCGCGTCCGGATTTGTCGAAAACCGTGCGCAGTGTCGCCAGTTTATCGAGGTCGATGTCCTCGCGGATGTTGTTGTCGCGGAACACGCCCGCGAATGGCACGACGAGATCGTCCATGTAACCGGAAGCGTAGGCTTCGGCGGCCTTCTTGTGGCTTTCGTAGGCAAGCCGGTCCTGCTCCGCGCGCGGAATCTGGAATTCCTGCGCCATCAGCTCGCAATGCTGGCCCATGGAGAGGCCCGTCTGCGGCTCAGCGACGGAAGGCGGCTGCGGAATCAGCTCAGCGGGCGAAAACCCTTTGAACACATTGATCTTGTCCCACACCGTCTTCTGCTGCGCCATTTCCGTGAGGCGCTTGGCGAGCCGCTTCGACACGACAATCGGCGCGTCGGACGTCGTATCCGAACCCACGGCAATGCCGCTCTCGATCTGCCCCGACGCGATTTTGCCGGCGATCATCAGGGCTGCTTGGAGGCTCGTGCCGCACGCCTGCATCAAGGTGATGCCTGGGGTTGAGGGAGCAAGCTCGGTGCCGAGCACCGCCTCGCGCGCGAGGTTCCAATCGCGCGAGTGCGTGACGACCGCGCCGCCGACCACCTCGTCGATATGCACGCCCTGCAGGCGGAATTTCTCCACCAAGCCATTCAGCGCACCGGTCATCATCTCGAGGTTCGAGAGATCGGCGTAAAAGGTATTCGAGCGGCAGAAGGGAATCCGCACTCCGCCGAGCACGGCTACACGTCGAAGCGTTTGGGTCATCCTTTTCCTCCGCCCTCTTTATTCTGCCGCCGCGCGGTGTTGTTCGCCGGCTTCGGCCGCAGCCTCTGTCGCCTTGTAATGCAGCGGCCCGCCGCGGAATGGCGCGAACCCAGTGCCGAAAATGACGCCCGCATCGATCAGATCGGCGCTCGCAACCACGCCTTCGTCGCGGCAGCGCTCACATTCTGCAATCAGTGGAGCCACCAGCTCGCGGCCAAGGCGCTCCAATTCGGCCTTGTCATAGGTCTTGTCCGCTTTCTGCGGCTTGCCGTCCTTCCACACGTAGAAGCCTTCGCCGGATTTCTTGCCGAGCTTGCCCTGACTCACCATCCGGTCGAGCTCAGTGCCGCCCGCGCCGAAATTCAGGATGCGCCCCACATGGGCGCACACGTCGAGGCCAACCGTATCGGCCAACTCGATCGGCCCCATCGGCATGCCGAAAGTGCGCGCGGCTTCGTCGATCTTTTCCTTTTCCTCGCCCGCCTGAAGCCGCTGCATGGCGCCGGTGAGATACGGCGCCAGCACGCGGTTCACGAGGAAACCCGGTACGCTCTTCACGATCAGCGGGAGCTTGTCGATGGCCGTGACAAACGCCGCGCCCTTTTTCAGTTCCTCCTCGCGGCTCGCCTCGCCGCGCACCACTTCGACCAGCGGCATGCGCGACACCGGATTGAAGAAATGCAGGCCGATCAGCCGGCCCGGATCGCTCAGCGGTTGTGCAATATCCTCGATCATGATTGAGGAGGTGTTCGTTGTGAGCACGGCACCCGGCTTGAGCTTGGGCTCAATGGATTTGAAGACCTCCTGCTTGACCTCGAGTTTTTCGACGACGGCTTCAATCACCACGTCCGCCCGGCTGATGTTGCGCCCCTGCGGGTCCGCGATGAGGCGCGCCTTAGCCGCGTCCCGTTGCGCTTTCGTCTTGAACTTGCGGGCAAACAGCTTCTCCTGGGCTTCAATGCCCTTCTTGATCTGCTCCGGTGAAATGTCCTGCAGCGACACCTCCATGCCGGAAGCCACGCACCAGCCCGCGATATCCGCGCCCATGGTGCCCGCGCCAATCACATGCACGCGCAGCGGCTTCCAGCCGAGATCCTTCGGCGCCTGATCTTTCAGCATCTCCAT
>DASVDU010000283.1:0-10739 GCA_036380915.1 Hyphomicrobiaceae bacterium
CAGCAGAGAGCCGAAGCGGTTCGAAGCGGCCCAAATCGCAGGCTCGGCCTCCGGCGACAGCCGGATCGTCTTGGCATAGCAGCCGCCCTCGAAATTGAAGATGCCTTCGCTCGACCAGCCATGCTCGTCATCGCCGAGCAGCGTGCGCTTGACATCGGCCGACAGAGTCGTCTTGCCCGTGCCGGAGAGGCCGAAGAAGATGGCCGCGTCCCCGTTCGGCCCCGCGTTGGCCGAGCAGTGCATCGGCATGACGCCGCGCTCCGGCAGCACGAAGTTGAGGAACGAGAACACCGATTTCTTCATCTCGCCCGCATACGAGGTGCCACCGATCAGCACCAGACCCCGGGTGAAATCGCATGCGATCACCGTCTCCGTGCGGCAGCCGTGGCGCTCCGGATCGGCGCGGAAGCTTGGCAGGCATACCACCGTCAACCCCTGCTCGAACCCTGCGAGCTCGCTCGCAACGGGCCGCCTCAGCAGGTAGTGGATGAACAACGCGTGCCAAGCGTACTCGCAGACAACGCGAACGTTGAGACGGCTCGCCGGCTCCGCCCCCGCGAACAGGTCTTGCACGAAGAGCTCGCGCCCCTTGGCATGCTCCAGGAAGTCCCTGTGGAGCACGTCGAACTTTTCGCGCGACATCGCCTTGTTCGCATCCCACCAGACCGCTTTTTCGGTGCGCTCATCGCGTACCATGAACTTGTCCTGGGCAGCGCGGCCCGTATGCGAACCCGTTTCCGCCACCAGGGCGCCGGTCGAAGCGAACCGGCTTTCACCCCGCGCGATGGATGCCTCGATCAGCTCGATGTTGGAGTTGTTGTGGTGCAGCGTACGCGCGATCGAGAGCGGAAACAGGTCTTCTTTCATTTTCATCCTTCAACCGTCCGTTGGAGGGGCCAAGGTCCTTGCTTCGAGTTCCGAACATCCAGGATAGCAGCCATCGATCACGAAACTTGGGCAGGGTGCATCCGGGTCGACACTCGCAGGAACGAGCGGCGCCCGAGCTTGGCCTCAAGCCGCGTCAACGTGGCTTTCAAGGTTAGGGCATAAACCGGCCAAAGGGTGAAGATCTGTCGTATACGTTGACGCCCTGGACTTGCGCCAAGTCAAGCCAATCGCAGTGTCGACGGGCTCTGCGGGACGGATCGCGCCGGCGTCAGGCCTCGCTGTTCGCCAAGGCCGCTGCCAGGAACCCGGATCACTCCCGTTCGAGGATGTCGCTCAACATGCGCCGGGCCGTGTCCGCGGTGGTGGCGGGCTCCGGGAAATCCAGGCGGAGGCGCTCCGCGCCGAGTGCGAGATCGCACCCGTGCGGGTCGATCCCGGTGAGACGCCAGGCGCCGCTCCTGCCGCCGCACAGACGTTCGGCCAATCGGCCAATCCGCTCGGCCTCGTCGCGATTGATGCTTGCGATCAGCTCCGGCTCGGTCGAGACGAGATCTTCCGTAGCGCTTGTCCCGATCAGGATGTCACCGCGGTCCAGCGGAAAAATCCGCCCGAAGCCGCCGACGAAGTGCGCGCGCTCGAGATGCAATACGAAGAAGCTGAAATCTGCGAAATGGGCGTATCCCGCCGCGGTCGGGTGCACGGCAAGAAAGCGCCGTCGGGCCGTGTTGCTCAAGGCCGGCTGGACGCGGCCGGTCAGCGTCACGCGGCTTCCGGTAAGGGGATCGCCTCGTCCGCTGCCCTCCTCGATCAGCAGGCTTGCCCGCGCATCACCCTCGATATTCTTGGTATGCAGCGCCAGCTTCGAAAGCAGCAGAATGGGTGCGCCATCAGGTTCAGTTGCCATCGCAACCAATGACGCGTATGGATACCCGGATTGGCGGTCGATCGTTGAAAGGGCCGCCTTTCGCGCGCGGCGCAGTAGGTGCCGCACCGCAGTAGCGGGGGCAAGATCCTGATGGGGAAACGGATTCGCGCCAGCATTCGGCATATGCACAACCCCAGATTGTTGTCAGCGAAAACCTTGCCTCTAAAGGCCTACTGGCCTATTCAGCAATAAGTTAATCAAGGGGCCGCACCTGAACGCGCGCCACATTTCTCACAAGAACGGGACATAGAGCCCGCAAGCAGCGACGACCGTCCAGGGCAAGAGACATGAAAGAAAAGAGTACGATTGCTCTCGTCGACGACGAGCGAAACATTCTGACCTCGCTCAGGATGGCTCTCGAAGCCGAAGGCTACAAGGTGCGGACGTACAGCGACGGTGCTTCTGCGCTCGAGGCCTTGACCGAGGACCCGGCCGATCTTGGCATTTTCGACATCAAGATGCCGCGTATGGACGGCATGGAGCTGCTTCGCCGCGTGCGCCAGCAGTCGGACATGCCGGTGATCTTCCTCACCTCCAAGGACGAGGAGATCGACGAGTTGTTCGGCCTGAAAATGGGCGCGGACGACTACATCTCCAAGCCGTTCTCGCAGCGGCTGGTCGTTGAGCGGGTCAAGGCGGTGCTGCGGCGGTTCCAACCGAAGGACGGCAGCAATTCACAATCGGAAACTGCGCGCGTCATCGAGCGCGGCCAGCTGCGTCTCGATCCCGAGCGCCACACGTGCCACTGGGACGGCAAGCCCGTGACGCTGACCGTCACCGAGTTCCTCATTCTTCAAGCCCTTGCGGCGCGGCCCGGCGTGGTCAAGACGCGCGACGCGCTCATGGATGCGGCCTATGACGATCAGGTTTACGTCGACGACCGCACCATCGACAGCCACATCAAGAGATTGCGTAAGAAATTCAAGCAGGTCGACGAGAATTTTGACGTGATCGAGACGCTTTATGGTGTAGGGTATCGCTTCAAGGAGGTTTGAGCCCCGGGGGGTTCATGGCGATTGAACTGGAGCGCTCCGGACCGATCGCCGGTCCGTGGCGGGCTGCGAGAGAGAGCTTCCTGCGCGTGCATCGCGCTGCGAGGCCCATGAGGGAGTTCCTTGCGGCCGTGGGCAATCGCCTGCTGCGCAGCCGAGCCTTTCGGCTGGTCACGGGCAGCCTGCTGCGGCGCATCTTCGTCTCCAACCTGCTCGGCCTGCTGATCCTCGTCGGCGGGATACTTTACCTCAGCAAGCACAACGTCTGGCTGATCGACGCCAAGCGTGAGAGCTTGCGCAGCCAGAGCGAGATCATCGCGGCCGCCATCGCCGCCAATGCGACCGTCGACACCGAGCGGATCGTGCTCGATCCCGACAAGCTGCCGGAGGCCGAAGACGCTCTCATCCCGTTCCGGGACGACGGCTTCGCCGCCTTGCAGCTCTCGATCCGGCCCGAACGGGTCACACCGATCCTGCGCCGCCTGGTCCAGCCGACGAACAACCGCGCGCGCATCTACAGTCGCGACGGCACACTGATCGCCGACTCGGCGCAACTCCTGTCCCGTGGCCTCATCGCCAAGCCGCCGCCGCCAAAAGCCCGGCCCGACACCAAGAATTTCTGGACCCGCCTGACGAAATGGCTGCTGAATGCCGATCTTCCGGTCTACAAGGAAATCGGCAACGCCAACGGCAACTTCTATCCCGAAGTCCGTATGGCCATGACCGGCACCACGACGCCGATGCTGCTGCTCAACGAGGACGGCGAGCAGATCGTGTCGGTCGCCGCTCCGATCCAGCGCGCCCGCTCGGTGCAGGGCGTCCTTCTGCTGTCCAGCAAGCCGGGCGAGATCGATCAGGCGCTGGCCCAGGAACGCTGGACGATCTTGAAGATCGCGCTGATGGCGCTCGCCGCGACTCTGGCCGCCTCGATTCTGCTGGCGCGTACCGTCGCCGGGCCGATGCGGCGACTGTCGGAAGCGGCCGAGCACGTCAGCCGCAACATCTCGGCGCGGCACGATCTGCCGAGCTACGGCGATCGCAGCGACGAGGTCGGCCAGATGGCGACGGCCTTCCGCAACATGACGACGGCGCTCATCCGGCGCGTGGAGGCGAGCGAGAAGTTCGCCGCCGATGTCGCCCACGAGCTGAAGAACCCGCTGACTGCGGCGCGCTCGACCGCGGAAGCTATCGCTTACGCACGCGACGATGCGGAGCGCCGCCAGCTCATCTCACAGATGCAGGATGAGCTGAAGCGCCTCAACCGGCTCATCACGGACGTGTCGAACGCCTCCAGGCTCGATGCCGAGCTCGCCCTCCAGCAGACCGAGCCGGTCGCGTTGTGCAAGCTCCTCGACGGCATCGTAAACACGTTCTCGGACATCCTCAGCGGCACCGGCAAGAGCATCGCATTCGAGGTCGACCCGAGGTGCTCGGAGGATTCGCTCGTGGTGATTGGGCACGAGGGGCGGCTGTCGCAGGTCATCACCAACCTTGTCGACAACGCCATTTCCTTCTCGCCGGAGGGCGGCACGGTGCTGGTGCGCGCCGGGCGTTTCGGCAACTTGATCGAGATTCGGGTGGAGGACGATGGTCCAGGCATCCCGCCCGAGAACCTGGAGAAGATCTTCCGGCGCTTCTACACCTACCGGCCCACGGCAGAGAGCAGCCGCGGCAACAACTCAGGCCTCGGGCTCTCGATCTCACGCGAGATCGTGACCGCGCACGGAGGTGAGATCTGGGCAGAGAACCGGATGGCCGATGGCGCCGGCCCGGATGATCGGCCGCTCGGTGCGCGTTTCGTCATCCAGTTGCCCGCGAAACCGGTTTCTGGACCGCTGGCGAGGAGCTTCGGCCGTGGCCACCGCCGGGGCTAGACTGATCCATGGGACCGCGATTGCGCTCGCGGGACGCGCTGCTTTGATCCGTGGCGCACCGGGCTCCGGAAAATCCGACCTTGCTCTCCGTTGCCTGGCACAGGCCTCCTCCGATCTGATCTCAGGTCAGGCACTGCTGGTCGCGGACGACCAGGTGTATGCTGAAGTGCTCGACGGCAAGGTTCAACTTGGTTGCCCGGAGCCCATCAGGGGTTTGATCGAGGTGCGCGGCATCGGCATCGTCGCCGTGCCGGCGCAGGGGAGCGCCGTGCTCGAGTTGCTTGTGGATCTCGTCCCCCGACACGAGGTGGAACGGTTGCCTGATCCCGAGGCGGCCGCGGAGCTGTTCGGCATCCGCATCCGGCGGCTGGGCCTATATCCCTTCGACGCATCCGCACCGCTCAAGTTGCTGCTTGCGCTGCAGGGAAAAGGGGCCATTACAAATGGCTCGCAGTAGCCAAGATGGGCAAAAGCGCTTGCTTCGCATCATGACACTTGCCAAACATGTCGCGGCTCGAAACCGTCAATTGCCTGCTAGTGACATGCGAGAGCCGGTCGGCCGCCAAGCCGCCACCGGCCTGCACGGAACTGCTGGAAAGCGATGATTGGACTTTTGATCGTCACCCATGGCGGACTGGCCGGTGAGTTCCGGGCCGCACTGGAGCATGTTGTCGGGCCGCAAGAGCAAATCGAAACCATCTCGATCGGGCCGGACGATGACATGGAGGCTCGCAGGCAGGAGATCCTTACTGCGGCCCGTCGCCTCGACACCGGAGAGGGAGTCATTCTCCTGACCGACATGTTCGGCGGCACACCTTCGAACTTGTCGATATCGATCCTGGACGAAGCCAACGTGGAGGTGATTGCCGGGGTCAATCTCCCCATGCTCGTCCGCCTCGCGCGGGTGCGCAGCGATACGCCGATCGAAAAGGCGGTGGATCTGGCGAAGGAAGCCGGTCGCAAGTACATTAGCGTCGCCAGACAGGTCCTTTCAGGTGAACCCTGAGGCAGAGGAACGCACGTGCTGGACAGACGCAAGCCTTCGGCTGTCGTGACCATTCGCAATCGCAAGGGATTGCATGCGCGCGCTTCCGCGAAGTTCGTGAAGTGCGCCGAGTCGTTCAATGCAACCGTCTCCGTGACCCGCGATGGCAACACCGTCGGGGGCACCTCCATCATGGGGCTCATGATGCTCGCCGCGGGTCCCGGCTCGACTATTCATCTCGAAGCAGAAGGACCTGAGGGGCCGGAAGCCCTCGAGGCGCTGGTTTCACTCATCGAGGACGGCTTCGGCGAGGATTGCGTGGACGAATGCTAGCGCGCGCGTGACCTCATCAGATCCGCGCGCACGGGATTGACGGTCACCATGGGCGGTACCCCTCGCATTTCAGCCGAGTCAAAGACATAACAATGTCTTTATGTGCGGTTGCGTGCCAGGCGATAGGCCAGTATAGACGGCCGCGGGCGAGCGCGTGCGGGAGACCTTCCCCGCCATCCGGCGTTCGCCATTTCACCGCCGCCCGAGGCGGGACAACCGATCCGATGACGAGGAGCCCAGAATGCCGATCGCCCGCGAATACGCCGTCAAGGACATCGGTCTCGCCGAGTGGGGACGCAAGGAGATATCGATCGCCGAGACCGAGATGCCGGGCCTCATGGCGACGCGCGCGGAGTTCGGCCCGGGCCAGCCGCTCAAAGGCGCCCGCATCGCCGGCTCGCTGCACATGACGATCCAGACGGCCGTGCTCATCGAGACGCTGGTTGCGCTCGGTGCGGAGGTTCGCTGGGCGTCCTGCAACATCTACTCGACGCAGGACCACGCCGCCGCCGCCATCGCTGCGGCCGGGGTGCCCGTGTTCGCGATCAAAGGCGAGTCGCTCGAAGACTACTGGAACTACACCCGCAAGATCATGGAGTGGGGCGACGGCGGCACGCCCAACATGATCCTCGACGACGGCGGCGACGCCACCCTCCTGATCCACTTGGGCGTGCGGGCCGAAAACGGCGATACGGCCTTCCTCGACAGGCCCGGCTCCGAGGAGGAGGAGATCCTGTTCGCGCTCATCAAGCGGACGCTGCAGGAGAAGAAGGGCTGGTTCAACGAGGTCGCCCGCAACATCCGCGGCGTCTCCGAGGAGACGACGACCGGCGTGCACCGTCTCTACGAGATGCAGAAGAAGGGCACGCTGCTGTTCCCGGCCATCAACGTCAACGACTCGGTGACCAAGTCGAAGTTCGACAACCTCTACGGCTGCCGCGAAAGCCTCGTCGACGGCATCCGCCGCGGCACGGATGTGATGATGGCCGGCAAGGTGGCCATGGTCTGCGGCTTCGGCGATGTAGGGAAGGGCTCGGCCGCCAGCCTCAGGAACGCGGGCTGCCGCGTCATGGTCTCCGAGGTCGACCCGATCTGCGCCCTGCAGGCGGCCATGGAAGGCTACGAGGTCGTCACCATGGAAGATGCGGCGCCCCGCGCCGACATCTTCGTGACGGCCACCGGCAACAGGGACGTGATCACGATCGACCACATGCGCGCCATGAAGGACCGCGCCATCGTCTGCAACATCGGCCACTTCGACAACGAGATCCAGGTCGCGGCGCTGCGCAACTTCAAGTGGAACAACATCAAGCCGCAGGTCGATGAGATCGAGTTCCCGGATGGCAAGCGCATCATCCTGCTGTCGGAAGGTCGGCTGGTGAACCTCGGCAACGCCACTGGCCACCCCTCGTTCGTCATGTCTGCGTCGTTCACCAACCAGACGCTGGCGCAGATCGAGCTCTTCACGAATCCGGGCAAGTACGAGCGCAAGGTTTACACGTTGCCCAAGCACCTCGACGAGAAGGTCGCGATGCTGCATCTGGCCAAGGTCGGGGCAAAGCTGACGAAGCTGACGCCGGCACAGGCGGAGTATATCGGCGTCTCACCGGAGGGCCCGTTCAAGTCGGACCACTACCGCTACTGACGGCTGACGGCTGGCGCGGCGGTCTTCAAAGCCTTGTCGTGATGTGATCACGTGATACTCTGCGCGCCGAGGGGCACCGCGGCACCGCGAGCTCCCTCGAAGGAAAAGGCAATTCACGGGAGGTCACGATATGACGCTAGGGCGGCGGTTCACACTGGGATTAGCGGCCATCGCCACCGCCGCATTCACAGCAACGGCGGTGGCATATCCGACGAAGTCGATCGACTACATCATCGCGTTCGGACCGGGTGGGGAATCCGACATCACGGCGCGCCTGCAGCAGCCGTTTTTCAAGCAAAAGTTCGGCCAGGATCTTGTGGTCTCCTACAAGCCGGGCGGCGGTGGCGCCGTGGCCTGGGCGGAGCTGAACTCTCATCCCGGCGACGGCCACACCATTGTGGGTGTGAACCTGCCGCACATCGTGCTGCAGCCCGCACAGAAGGACGTCGGCTACAAGACCGAGGATCTGACCGTCGTCTACTGGTTCCACTTCACGCCGG
Organism: Hyphomicrobiaceae bacterium; assembly: GCA_036380915.1. Classification (GTDB taxonomy): domain Bacteria; phylum Pseudomonadota; class Alphaproteobacteria; order Rhizobiales; family Hyphomicrobiaceae; genus ZC4RG25. The sequence continues at coordinate 8,143 of DASVDU010000283.1, forward strand.
ACGCCATCGTGGTGAGGGCAGACAGTCCGTACAAGACGCTCCAGGATCTCATCGACGACGCCAAGAAGAACCCTGGGAAGGTGACGTTCTCTGGCAGCGGCAAGGGGACTGCGAACCACTTGGCGCAAGTCCGCTTCGACAAGATGGCCGGCATCAAGACCACTTATGTGGCTTTTGCGGGAACCGGTCCTTCCAATACCGCCCTGCTCGGCGGCCAGACCTCGGCTGCCTGGGGATACACGACCAGCGCCGCAGCTATCGGCGATCAGGCGCGCATACTTGCCGTGGCCATGGAGGAGCGTCATCCGAAGTATCCGGACGTGCCCACGTTCAAGGAGCTGGGCTTCGATCTGGTCTCGGGCGCCTACCGCGGCATTGCGGTCCCGAAATCCACGCCGGAGGACATCCGCAAGAAGCTCTCCGACATGATTGGCGAAATCAACGCCGATCCCGAGTTCAAGAAGAAGATGCTGGATGGCGGCTACGCCATGCTCGACGTCCCCTACGAAAAGAACGCCGAGTTCATGGCGACCCAGTCCAAAGCCTTCATCGAGGCCGCCAAGGAAGCCGGGATTCTGAAGTAGGCCGTCTGACGGTATCGCTATGCGCCGGCCCGTTCAGGGCCGGCGCATTTTGCCTCCTGCTTCGAGAACCGAGAGCCATCGAGAACTCCTGAATGTCAGGCCTTGAGACGCTGCTCGCGGCGCTAACTCCGATCAATCTGCTACTGGCACTCGCTGGTGTGATCGCCGGGACGGCGATTGGCGCTATTCCAGGGCTAACGGCGACCATGGCGGTCGCCGTACTGGTTCCTTTCACATTCGGTATGCCGCCTGCGCCAGCCCTAATTTTGATGGGCGCCATCTACACCGGTGCGATTTATGGCGGCGCCTACTCCGCAATTCTCTTGAATACTCCCGGCACACCCTCCGCCATTGCCACGACGCTCGACGGCTATCCCATGGCCCGGCGCGGAGATGGCGACCTCGCCATGACACTTGCCTGCCTCGCAAGCGTCTTCGGCGGACTAATCGGCGCATTGGCGCTGCTGAGCCTAGCACCTCCCCTGTCGCGCGTGGCCCTCGCCTTCGGCCCGGTCGAGTACTTCTGGTTGGCCATCTTCGGTCTCTCTCTGATCTCGGCGCTCTCGGAGGGGAGCCTGCTGAAAGGGCTTGCGGGCGGCGCCTTTGGTCTCCTCATCTCGTGCGTTGGCGTGGCGGAAGTGTCGGCCGACGTGCGACTCACATTCGGCTCTCAGACGCTGATCGGAGGCATAAACGTCATTGCGGCACTGATCGGCCTCTTTTGTATCCCGGTGTTGATCGACCTCGTCGCGACGCCCGGCCGCCACCTCAACGTGGTCGCCGAACCGCGTGGCTTCCGGTTGGCGGAGGCCGTGCGGGTCTTAATCCGAAAGAAATTCAATCTCATACGTTCCTCGGTCATCGGCACGATCGTCGGCATCCTGCCAGGCGCTGGTGGCTCGGTGGCAGGAATCGTCGCCTATTCCGAGGCCCGGCGCGCGGCGAGACCGGAGGAGGAATACGGCAAAGGTGAGCCAAGCGGGGTGATCGCCAGCGAATCCGCCAACAATGCCACCGTCGGCGGCGGCTTCATCCCGACACTTGTCCTCGGCATCCCAGGTACACCGCCGGATGCGGTCATCCTGGGCGCCCTGCTTGTGCAAGGCTTACGCACGGGGCCCAGCCTGTTCACCGTCCACGCCGATATCATCTACACGTTCATCTGGGGACTACTGATCGCCACGATCCTGATGTTGCCGATCGGCCTCCTGCTCGGGCGCTACGCATACAAGAGCATCATCACATTGCCGAAGGCCTTGCTGGTCCCCTCGGTGGCATTCATGACCATGATCGGCACCTACGCGATCCGCAACAATATCTCTGACGTCGTGATCATGGTCGTCCTAGGCGTGATCGGCTGGATCCTCGGGCGGTTCGGGTTTGCGGCGGCTCCGATCGTGCTGGGGCTCATCCTCGGCCCTATCGCCGAGCAGGGTTTCGTCCAGGCCTGGACGATCGGCAGCGCCCAGGAGGACCTCGTCGGCATGTTCTTCGGCCGCCCGATCTCGATCGCGATTATCTTTTTCACGATCTTCTCGCTGGCCAGCCCGATCCTGATGCGCCGCTGGAAAGTCAAGCCGGAGGCCGTTCATGTCGAATGAAAGGATGCCAGCGCAGTCGGCCGACGTGGGCACTGCGATCATCGCATCCCTGCTGATCATCTTCGGCGCCGCAGCGATCTGGGACACCTTCAGCTATGCCGACTTCGATTCGGCGGTGTTTCCCCGGATGGTGGCAGGCGTGCTGATCCTGATTGCGGTCGGCGTTCTGGTACGGTGGGTCGCGCAGCGGATTGGCGCCATCGCGATGACGCCAACGGAAGTTGAGGAGAGCGGCGGATCCTGGCCGCGCCGCATTTTGCTAGTCGTGGTAATGTTGGCGGCCGCGCTGGCGATGCCCTGGCTCGGTTTCCTGGTGGCGGCCATCATCAGCTTCGCAGCCCTGCTGCTGATCGCCATGCACGACCCATGGACTCCGTCGCGAATCGTCGTCTATCCCCTCGTCGGGCTGGCC
>DASVDU010000284.1:0-10472 GCA_036380915.1 Hyphomicrobiaceae bacterium
GAAACCGGCGGCGGCGCCGGCGAGCGGCAGCAGCGGCGTCGGGAACGACACCACCCTGTCCTCGATGGCGAGCATCAGATGCAGTGCCGCAAACGCACCGACGCCGAAGAAGGCGGCATGTCCGAAGGACAGAAGCCCTGCCTGGCCGATCAGCAAGTTGAATGCCATCGCGAACAGCGACGCGATGAGCATGTTGGTCAAGGCATTTTGCGAGCCGATGCCGAGGAATGGCGGCACCGCTACCAGCACGGCCATGACGACGGCGAAGACGGTAACCCGGCCCAGCACGGCGCCCCCCTCAGTTCCGCTCGCCCATGAGCCCCGCCGGTCGTACCAGCAGGACGATGAGCATCACGATGAAGGGAACGGTCCCGGAGACCGAGGACAGGGTCAGCGTGAAGAGCCCGCCGACTGAGCGGGCCCAATCGCCGAGCCCGACCCACGACAGCAGCCCTGCGAGCGACCAGTCGAGCCCCACGGCAAACGAGCTGAAAAGCCCGATCAGCAGGGATGCAACCAGCGATCCTTCCAGCGAGCCGAGGCCGCCGACCACGACGACCACGAACACGATGACGCCGAGCTCGAGCGCCATGTTCGGATTGGTGGGGAAGAATGCGCCCGCCACCGCGCCGGCGAGCCCAGCGAAGGCGGCACCTGTCCCGAAAACCCCCATGAAGACGAACGGCACGTTGTGCCCGAGCGACTCGGCCATCGTCGGCAGCCGCTCGGCGGCGCGCACCACCAGCCCGGCGCGGGTGCGCGTCAGCAGGAGATAGAGCGCGACGAACATCGCGATGGCGACGAGGCCGATGAACAGCCGGTAGAAGGGGTAGTCGGTGCCGTAGATGGTGAACGCGGAGAACCGCAGATTGTCCGGCATCGCGTAATTCACGGGAAAATCGCCGTAGAAGAGCTTGATCAGCTCCTCGAAGATGAAGGCGAGCCCGAAGGTCAGGAGCAGCTCATGGGCGTGGCCGTGGACATGGACGCGGCGCAGGAAATGACGCTCGATGAACACGCCGAGCAACCCCACCAGGATCGGCGCGATGATGAGCCCGGCCCAGAAATTGACCGTGGTCGTGACCGTGTAGGCGATGTAGGCGCCGAGCATGTAAAAGCTCGCGTGCGCAAAATTCAGCACGCCCATCATGCCGAAGATGAGCGTCAGGCCCGAGGACACCATGAACAGCAGCAGTCCGTAGATGACGCCGTTCAGAGTCGAGATGATCAGGAATTCCATGGTGCGAGCCTTGAGAGTCGTCCCGGTTCAGATCGGAGCGGCAGCCACACGCACCTCATGAACCTCTCCTCGGAGAGGTCTGATTTGCAGCAACCGAGCACGGATTTCACCCAGTCATATCAGAAGCATAAACGGGATGCGGGGCTTTCCTCCCGCATCCCTTGATCTCTCACAAGCCTTGTTCTTAGGACGGGCGGTCCATCTTGCAGGACGACTGGACCGGATAGATCGCGTCGGGACCCGGGATGACCTCGACGACGCCAAATCCGAGATTGGTGTCGTCGACCGGATACTTCGGGTTCTCGACGACCTTCGATACCACGACCGGGATGACCGCCTGATGGTCCTCCGCGCGAACGCTGATCTTGCCGATCGGCGTCTCGATCGAGGCCTTCTCAAGCGCCTTGGCGATCTCGGTCACGCTGATCTCGCCGCCCTTGAAATCGACGGTTTTCAGCGCCTCGCGTAGCGTCTTGATGGCATTGACCGTCTGCGGCTCGATGTAGACGGGCAGATGGCCGGTGGCGGCTTTGTAGGCCTCCGGGAACCCCGTGTTGTCGGCCTCGATGTTGTAGGGATTAGCAACATAGTGGCCGAGTGCCGTCTTGCCGGCATTGGCGATGTTGCCCACCTGGTCCAGGAATGCCGTCGCAAACCGCACCTTGAGGCCGGCATCGCCCGTCGCCTTCATCAGAAGAAGCAGGTCGTTCGACCAGTTGCCGGTGATCACCGTGTCCGGGTTTGCCGCCTTGATCTTGGCGACGAAGGGCGAGAAGTCCTGGATCTTGTTCACCTCGTGCAGAACGGTCTCGACCACCTCATAGCCACCGACCTTGGCGGCCGCCTTGGTGGCCTCCTCCATGTCGCGGCCCCAGGAGTAATTCTGGTTGATCGCGTAGACACGCTTGCCGAGCTCCCCCGCCTTCTTCATGGCGTTGACGAGTGCGTTGACGCGCATCGGCGCGGTGGTGGTGAAGCGGAAGTGATAGAAGTGGCACTTGTCGCCGGTGAGCTCCAGCGCCTCTGCGCCGAGGTTGATGAACATCACCTCGTTGCCCGGATTGCGGATGTTGTGCTTGCGCACATCCTCCGTGACCTGTCCGGCGATGGCAGAGGACGCGCCCTGCAGCACGATGTGGACACCGTCGGCCACGGCCTGCTTGAACTTGTCCGCTGCACCTGTCGTACCGCCGGCGTTGTCGTACTCGATGACCTCGATCGGCGCGCCGTTGAAGCCGCCGTTCTTGTTGATGTCGTCCACGACGAACTGTGCGGCGGCCGCGAACAGCCGGCCGGTCGATGTCTGCGCGCCGGACAGCGACTCGATGATGCCGATCTTGAGCGCCTCCGCGTGCCCCGCGCCGGCGGACAACCCGAGCGCCACTGCCGCACCGATGGCGAGGCTAAGCGATTTTCCTCTCATGCGATTCTCCCGTTTCTCCCTGCTAGTTTTGCCTCAAATCGGCGGCTCCGGCCGCCACCCCCAGAAAGCCCGCCAACAGGCGGACCTGCGCATCGAGCATGTGGCGGCCGAGATGCACCCGGCAGCCCCTGGCTTGTGCGGCTTCGATGAATGCTGTGCGCTCCGGCTTCATGACGACCTCGGCTACGGTCATGTCCGGCCGCAGCAGGTCGGGGTCGAGCGGCAGCGGATCGTCGGGCCTGAGCCCGAGCGAGGTGGCGTTCACCACGAGATCGTGACCGCTCGGATCGGGTGGCCCTTCCGCCACCTGACAGGCAGGGAAGGCAGCGGCGACGCGAGCGGCCAATGCCCGGGCCTTGTCCTTCGTCCGGTTAACTATGGTGAGCGTGCTGACCCCCCGGCCGGCGAGCGAGACGGCGATGGCCGAGGCGGCGCCGCCCGCACCGAGCAGCAGCACCTTGCGGCCCTCGGGCTCGATGCCTTCAGCGAGGAGCCCGCCCAGGAAGCCTTTGCCATCGAACATGTCGCAGACGAGGCGCCCATCGTCATCGCGGCGGATGGCATTGGCCGAACCGACGAGGCGGGCCTCGTCGAGCGCGTCATCGCACAAGCCCACTACCGCCGTCTTGTGCGGCACGGTGACGATGAGGCCAGCGAAATTACGCAGTTGTCGTACGGCGTCGAGAACGGTGGTGAGCCCCGCACCGGAGACCTGCATCGGTACGATGACCGCATCAACTCCGTGCTCGGCGAAATAGGCGTTCATGATCTGGGGCGTACGGACGTGGGCCACCGGGTCCGCGATGATACCCAGGATCCGCGTCGTGCCCGTGATCATTGGCCCTCCCTCACACATCTCCGCGGTATTGCCGCGGCTGTCCTCGATCCGGCTGTTCACACCTCAAGCACGATGTTGCCACTTATATGCTTATCTGACAAGTTACTTGCGTATAGACTCAGGCAGCGATTTGGCTACAGCGCTTCGCCGCCGGAAGTCGGCGCCGAACGGTAGACCACCGCCGCGCCCGAGGCCATCGAGGAAAGGCGCTCTTGCCGCAAATGCCGGCGGCGGCAATGGAGGATGGGATGTTCGATTTCGCGGGCAAGGTGCTGGTCCTGACGGGCGCGAACGGAGCCATTCCGCGCGCCGTGGCAAGAACCTTCTTCGATCTCGGCGCCGGCCTCGTTCTCACCGACATCGAAACTGAGGGACTTGCCGCATTTGCGAGAACGCTCGACCCAGCCGGCGACCGTATCGTCACGCTGCGCCAGGATGCGCGCGAGCCGGCGGATGCAGCGCGGCTTGCCGATGCGTGCAAGGAGCGCTTCGGCGGAGCGGACTTCCTGGTGACAGGCGCCGGGCTCTATCGCGATCAGCTCGTCGCAACCATGAGCGATGCGCAATGGCGCGAATCGATCGGCATCAATCTCGACGGCGTCTTCTACACCTGCCGCGCGATCGCACCGCTGCTTCGCGACGGTGGGGCCATCGTCAACATCGCCTCGATGGCAGGCCACCGCGGCAGTTATCAGCATAGCCATTACGCAGCGGCCAAGGGCGCGGTTCTGACCTTCTCGCGCAGCCTCGCGCTCGAGCTCGCCCCACGCATCCGTGTCAACGCGGTATCGCCCGGGCTCATCGACACGCCACTCGTCCAGCCGCTGCTTGCCGCGCGAGGCGACGAGCTGATCGCCGCGACGCCGCTCAAGCGGCTGGGCACCCCGGATGAGGTCGCGCGCGCCATCGCCTTTTTGTGCAGCGACTGGGCCAGCTTCATCGACGGCGAGACGCTGCACATCAATGGTGGTCTCTACATCGCGAGTTGACAACCGGTCATGGCGGACAGGAAATCGATGGACCTCGAAGGATCAGGTTCCGTCCCGCTCGTCCGGCCTTCGGGCCTGCCGGACGAAATTGCCAAGCTCCTGCGCAACGAGATCCTGAAGGGCACGCTGAAGCCCGGCGACAAGCTGCCGTCGGAGCAGCAGCTCTGCCGCATGTTCGGCGTCTCGCGGCCGGTGGTCCGGGAGGCGATCTCCAGACTCAAGTACGACGGCGTGCTCGAGTCATTCCAGGGGCGGGGCGTGTTCGTCCGGGGAGATGGCAGCGGACCATCATTCCGCATCGACGAGCCGAACCTCGCCGATCAGAGCGAGCTTGCCCACATCATCGAGCTTCTGGTCGCGATCGAAGGTGCAGCCACGGGCCTTGCCGCAGCCCGCAGGAGCCAGCAGGAGCTCGAGGCGATCAAGCGGGCGCTCAACGCCATGGCCAGAGCCATCGATGAAGGGCTGAACGGCGTCGATGAGGACGTCGCCTTCCATCGCACGATCGTCGAGGCGACCCGAAATCCCTTCTTCATTGCCCTGGTCGCCTTTCTCGAGAGCCGCGTGCGCAACCTCATTCGCGCTGCGCGCACCAACACCGCCCGCTACGAAGGCCTGGCCTACAAGGTGCAGGAGGAGCATGAGGCAATCTACGAGGCGATCGCCGCAGGCGACCCCGACGCGGCCAAGGCGGCTGCGGAACGCCATCTGCGCAATGCGGCCGCGCGATTGAAGCTCTATCAGGAGGAGCGGAGCAGCAAGGCTCGGGTCGACAAGGCATAAGGCCGACCAAGAGTTGGCTGCTCGGCCATCCTTGCTCCAAATGAACCCGATAGATCGTCCCGACCCGGCGGCCCGGCCATCCACACGGCTTCGCAGGGGAAGAGAATCGCGCCATTTACCGGCGCTCTGCGTGAGCGACATCGCGAGGACTTCATGGACAAAATCAACCAGCGCATCGCTGCAGAGCTCGGCGTCGGCGTGGCGCAGGTCGCGGCTGCGGTGGCGCTTCTCGGCGAGGGCGCGACGGTGCCGTTCATCGCCCGCTACCGTAAGGAGAAGACCGGCGGCCTCGACGACACCCAGCTGAGGAAGCTGGAGGAACGCCTGGGCTACTTGCGCGAGCTGGAGGATCGCCGCGCAACCGTGCTCAAGAGCATCGAAGAACAGGGCAAGCTGACCCCCGAGCTCGCCCGCTCGATCGCCGCCGCCGAGACCAAGGTCGAGCTGGAGGACCTTTACGCGCCGTACAAGCCCAAGCGGCGGACGCGGGCGCAGATCGCGCGGGAAGCTGGGCTGGAGCCTTTAGCCGACCTTCTCCTCAAGACCCCAACACTGGTGCCGGAGAGCGAAGCCGCAAAGTTCGTCGATACTGAAAAAGGAGTGGCGGACACCAAAGCGGCGCTCGACGGAGCCCGCCACATCCTCATCGAGCGGATCGGCGAGGATGCAAAGCTCGTCGGCGCACTGCGCGAATGGCTGTGGACCGAAGGCGTGCTCACCTCGAAGGTGCTCAAGGGCAAGGATACGGAAGGGGCCAAGTTCGCCGACTATTTCGACTTCAGCCAACCCATCAAGGACGTGCCCTCCCACCGGGCGCTCGCCATTCTCCGCGGCCGCAAGGAAGGCATTCTCGACATCGATCTCGACGTCCCGCACGAGGCCGACAAGCCGCATCCAGCCGAGCTCAAGATCCGGGCCGCCTTCAGCATTGCCGATCGCGGCCGGCCGGCGGACCGGTGGCTCGCCGATACGGTCCGCCTGGCGTGGAAGGCGAAGCTCGCCATTTCGCTCAGCGTCGACTTGCTGGTGCGCCTCAAAGAGCGGGCCGACACCGAAGCGATCTCGGTCTTCTCCAAGAACCTCAAGGATCTGCTGCTTGCGGCGCCCGCCGGCCCGCGCGTCACCATGGGGCTCGACCCTGGCTATCGCACCGGAGTCAAGGTCGCGGTGGTGGACCAGACGGGCAAGCTCGTCGACACGGCGACCATCTACCCGCACGAGCCGCAACGTGACTGGCAGGGCGCGCTTGCCACGCTGGCGGCGCTCTGCATGAAGCATAAGGTCGATCTCGTCAGCATCGGCAATGGTACGGCAAGCCGCGAGACGGACAGGCTCGTGGCCGATCTGATGGCCAAGATGCCCCAGCTGAAGCTCACTAAAGTGGTGGTTTCGGAGGCGGGGGCTTCGGTCTACTCGGCTTCCGAGCTGGCCGCCAAGGAATTCCCCGACCTGGATGTGAGTCTGCGCGGCGCGGTCTCGATTGCCCGTCGTCTGCAGGATCCTCTCGCCGAGCTGGTCAAGATCGAGCCCAAGGCCATCGGCGTTGGTCAGTATCAGCACGACGTAGATCAGACGGGGCTTGCCCGCTCTCTTGATGCCGTGGTCGAGGATTGCGTCAACTCCGTCGGCGTCGACGTCAACACGGCATCCGTCCCCTTGTTGGCGCGCGTGTCCGGCCTCAACCGGACGCTGGCTGCCAATATCGTTGCCTTCCGCGATGAAAACGGTGCCTTCAAATCGCGAAGCGCCTTGAAAAAGGTGCCGCGCCTGGGGCCGAAGGTTTTCGAGCAGGCGGCGGGGTTTCTGCGGATCATGAACGGCAAGAACCCGCTCGATGCTTCCGCAGTCCATCCCGAAGCCTATCCCGTGGTCGAGAGGATCGCCGAGAGGACTGGGCGTCCTGTGAAATCCCTCATCGGTGACCGGGCGCTGCTCAAGACGCTGAAGCCCGCTGACTTCGCAGATGAGACGTTCGGCATTCCTACGGTGACAGACATCCTGGCCGAGCTGGAGAAACCAGGACGCGACCCGCGCCCCGAATTCAAGACAGCCTCCTTCCGGGAGGGCGTCGAGAAAATCTCGGACCTGAAGCCCGGGATGCAGCTCGAAGGGGTCGTCACCAACGTCGCTGCGTTCGGCGCCTTCGTCGATATCGGCGTGCATCAGGACGGGCTGGTGCACATCTCCGAGCTGTCGGATCGCTTCGTCAAGGACCCGCGCGAGGTGGTGAAGGCCGGCGATGTCGTAAAGGTGCGGGTCAAGGATGTGGATGTCGAGCGCAAGCGCATCGCGCTCACCATGAAATCGGGCGCGATCGATCGATCCACGCGCGACAACGCTCGCTCGTCGAGCGTGCCACACCGCGCGCGCAACGGCGCCCCGCAACGATCCCCCGACGCTCCAGGTGAAAGCGCGCTTGCCGCCGCGCTGCGCCGTGCGCAGGAGCGGAAATAGAACCGATGGGGCGATGGCGGCCCAGCTCGAACCCATCGGAAGGAGGTCGGGGCTGATACGGTGGCGCTTCGGCTTCATGCATCCACAGGTTGCGAAAACTTGAATGTTCTCCCGAACATTGTTCAACTAATCTGGCCTCCCTCGATACGAGAGAGGAGGTCACCGCCCGATGAGAGCGTACGAGAAGCCTGATCTGATCAAGCGCGAGCCGCTCACCCAGATCACGGCCCATGACTTTTTCAGTCCGCCAGTCGTCATCGAGAAAGAGGTGGACGGGCCCCCCATTACGGCCACAGCCGAATGACCACGCTCTCCGGTGGGTCCGCCTGCCGGAGAGGCAGCTGATCACGGCCGCGCGGCGAGCCGCTCGAGCCCCATCGCAGAGAGGAAGCCGAGTATCAGCATCGTCGCCGCGCTGACCATGATGGTGGCCCAAACTCCGATCGAGGCAAACCCCAGGCCATAGCAGACGGGCCCCGCCGCCTGTCCCAGAAAGAAGAAGAATGCGTGCAGCGCGACGGCGGAGCCGCGGGCTTCCGGCGCCAGCTCCGTCGCCTGCACCTGCAGCGCGTTGTGGATCATGAAGAATCCGAGCCCGACCAGCATGAAGCCTATGAGTTGAACGGGCCAGGCCGGCTGCAGCGCAATCGTGCTGAACCCGAGCGCAGCAGCTATTGCACCGCCTCGCATGACATTGAACGGTCCTCCGAGGCGCTTCAAAAGCACGCGGACGAGCGCCGCATAGACAACCCCGCCAATGCCGATGCCGGCGATCACCACGCCCGCCTCGCGCATGCCACCGATGCCTTGCGCCTCGAACAGCGTGGCGACGTACGGGGACATTCCGTAGACGACTATGCCTTCGATCGCGACAGCTCCGTAGCAGATTGCGGCCCGCGGGTTCGAGAAGATCGCCTTATAGCCAGCCTTCAATCCCGCCATTGTGAACTGCTGCCGTTCCGCCTTCGGCCGCGGAGCGAGACTGATGATGCTCGCGATCAACACCGCCGCGGCCACGGCGCCGGTGAACGCCAGAACGAATCGCCAGCCGAAGAACGAGGCGAGAAATCCAGCGCCGATGGAGCTCGTGAGCTGGCCGGCGACGGCCGCCAGGATGATGCGAGAGATTGCGACCTGCCGCTCGGCGATGGAGAAACGATCCCCGACCATTGCCATCCCGACGGGGATGATGCCGCCGGCCGCAATACCGGAAAGCACACGCGCTACGAAGAGCGCCTCGATGGAGGTCGCCATGGCCGAGGCGAAAAGGGTGGCCGCCAGAACGGCGAGGCAGACCTTGATGATCCGTGCCTTGCCCAGCGCGTCTGACAACGGCCCGAGCAAAGGCTGGCCGAGGGCATAGGGAAACGCGAACGCCGACGCCAGCATCGCAACGGTTGCAGCCGTCGTGTCAAGATCGCGGGCAATCTCCGGCACCACAGGGTCGATTGCGCGCATCGACAGCGCTCCGGAAAAGCAGCCGAGCGCGATGACGAGAAGAACAGGCATTGCCGCGTCGGAGCCCGCAAAGAACAGCTGAAGATGTGCCCGGCGGACGACGAAGTCTGCAGGAAGGCGCAACCGTAAGGCGCAACCTCCCCACCGTCGAGAGGGGAACCTGCGCCGATGCCGATGAGCTGGTATGCGCTTGCCGAGCGATCGTAGGCTCACGGGTTGGCGCTCGTGATGCCGGCCGACGCCGAACAGGCCCAAAAATGGACTGGTGATTGCCTCACGAGCCCTGACTCTTTAGCATGTTCGGCGGACCGGGCGGGCTGCCGCACCGGAGTCATCCTCGCATAGGGAGCGGAAAGAGCGCCGTCACATGGGCAAGACATACGATATTCTGATCCTCGGAGCCTCCTACGGGTCGTTGCTGGCAACGAAGCTGCTGCTCGCTGGCCATAACGCGAAGCTGGTCTGCCTTCCCAACGAGGTCGAGCTGTTCAATGCCGAGGGCGCCGTCGTGCGCATGCCCGTCAAGGGGCGCGACGGCTTGGTCGAGGTCAGGTCGCGCGACCTTCCGGGCAAGCTCTCTGCCGACGGGCCCGACTCGATCAATCCGGGCGATTACGATCTGGTGGCGCTCGCGATGCAGGAGCCGCAGTTTCGAGCCCAAGGCGTGCGCGACCTGCTCGATCGGATCGCGAAGGCCGGTGTGCCCTGCATGTCCATCATGAACATGCCGCCGCTCACCTATCTGAAGCGCATCCCAGGGCTCGACGTGGAAGCCTGCCGTACCGCGTTCACCGATCCGTCGGTCTGGGACAGCCTCGACCCTGCGCTCATGACCCTGTGCAGCCCGGACCCGCAGGCCTTCCGTCCGCCGGAGGAGAAGGTCAACGTCCTGCAGGTGCGCCTGCCGACCAACTTCAAGGCCGCACGCTTTGAAAGGGATGAGCATACGGCCATTCTGCGCCAGCTCGAATCCGACATCGAAGCGGCGCGATTCGAGGTGGACGGCAGCAAGATCGAGCTGCCGGTAAAGCTCAGGGTGCACGACTCCGTTTTCGTGCCGCTGGCGAAGTGGGCCATGCTGATCGCCGGCAACTATCGTTGTGTGCTGGAGGATTCCGTGCGGCCGATCAAGGAGGCCGTTCACTCCAACCTCGATGAGTCGCGGGCGGTTTATAACTGGGTCGTGGAGCTGTGCGTCAAGCTCGGCGCGGACGAGAAGGACATGGTGCCTTTCGAGAAATACGCCAACGCCGCCCTGTCCCTCGGGAGTCCTTCGTCCGCGGCCCG
>DASVDU010000285.1:0-16407 GCA_036380915.1 Hyphomicrobiaceae bacterium
CTCGATGGTGATGTTGGCGCCCTCGCGCTGGGCGATGGCCTGCAGCTTCTCGCGCTCTTGCAGGGCTCGCCTTTTCGCCGCCGGCCAGACCTCGTTCAAGAGCGCCCGCACATTGGCGGCCGTCTTGGCCATGGTGTTGTCGAGCTTGTAGTCGGCGAAGGTTTCGTAGCCGAGCAGCCTTGCCCGTTCGCGCCGCAGCTTCAGCATTTCCGCGATGATGCCGCGATTATCGGTTGCTCCGCCGTTCTCGCCGCGGCGGGTCCAGGCCGTGAACGCCTTCTCACGCAGGTCGCGGCGCGGGGAGAACGTCAGAAACGGCTCGATCAGCGATCGGGACAGCGTGATGACGAACTTGGCCGCACTGCCGCGCTCCTCGGCCGTCCTGCGGGCGGCATCGATCAGGAAGTCCGGCAGGCCGGCGAGATCCTCCTCTGTGAGCGGCAGCTCGTAGCTCTTCTCGTCAGCGAGGACGTTCTGGCTGAATTGCGTGCCGAGGGCGGCCAGCCGCTCCATGATTTCGCCCAGACGCTTCTTCTCCTCGGGCCCGAGCCGCGCACCCGACCTCACGAACGCGAGGTGCGTCCGTTCCAGAACTCGCCTCTGCTCGGGGTTGAGATCCGCCGACTCCGCGCCCTGCATTACGGCATCGATGCGCGCGAACAGAGCTGCGTTCGAGGTGATCGCATTCCAGTGCTGAGCGAGCTTCGGCGAGATCTCGCGCTCGATAGCTTGCAGCGCGTCGTTGGTATCCGCGCTGGCAAGGTTCCAGAAAACGGCAGAAACGCGGTCCAGGAGGCGACCGGCGTTCTCGAGCGCCGCGATCGTGTTGTCGAAAGTGGGGGGCGCTGGGTCGCCGGCAATGCGGTCGATCTCCGAGCGGTGCTCGGCCAAGGCTCGCTCGAACGCCGGCCGGAAGTGCTCCGGCGCGATCTCGGCGAACGGCGGAGCGCCGAACGGCGTGGACCAGGGGACGAGCAAAGGATTGGCTGCCGGACTGGCGCTCATGGTGCAGGGACCTCGGGGGATCTGGATCGTGCGATTTCGAGAACCGTATAGTTACTGCAACGTAAAGTGGAAGCAACCTCTAAACACGCGCTCCCAACCCGCTGGTTTTACGTCCTTTCTCTCTCCGGCCTGACTTGCCGGGTGGCTGACGTATCAAGGCGCGCCCAGTCTCGGTCACATTGCGTCGAGCGGCAAGCAAGCTCTCCACGACGCCGAAAAAGGCGCGCACGAGGGGACCCTGCCGGCGCTCTGCGAGGCAGACCACGTGGGCGTACGTGTAGATTTCGGCATCCCGGAACGGGAGTGGATGCAAACGAGGGTGCGGGATCAGCTCGAACTCCGACACGATGCCGACGCCCATGCCGCGCTCGACTGCCAGCCAGATCGCCTCGCGGCTGCCGATTTCAGTGAAGCTGCCCATGCGGGCGCCGGCGCTGGCCAGACCCGCCTCGAACGCCAGCCGCGTCGTCGAGCCGACCTCGCGCAGAATGACGTGCTGTTCCGCGAACTCGTGGATGGAGACCGAGGTGCGCCCGGCCCAAGGATGATCGGAATTGACGAAGGCGATCACCGGATGCCGGCTGTAGGGGACAGCGTGGATTCGCGGGTCGTCTTCCGTATGGGCCAGGACCGCGACGTCGGCCTTGTAGTCCATGAGCTGCCGCAGCGCCTCGCGGGAATTGCTGATGCGTACGGAGAATTCGACGCCGGGATACCGATCCCGGAAGGCGCTCAGCATCTCCGTGACGTGATACGGCCCGACGGCACTTACTCTCAGATGGCCGGAGCGTAGCCCGCCCACGGCATTCAACAGATCGACGGCTTCGCTTTCCAGGCTGGCGATCCGCTGCGTCAGCTCCAGCAAGCGGCGACCGGTTTCGGTGAGCTCGACGCGGCGGCCCCGCCTATGAAACAGCTCGACTCTGTAGCGCTCCTCCAGCGCTTTCACCTGACTGCTGATCGTCGGCTGTCCGATGTTGAGCACGTTGGCGGCAGCAGTGAATCCGCCGTGCGTTGCGACCGTGTGAAAGGAGCGGAGCTGGGTATCCATCTATCGATCCAATGAATGGGAGTCATGGCGAATTTGGATTGGATCAATGATACGGTCCGTGACAACCTGTACGCAATAACGAGCGGCAGGGGCTTGACGTGTGGACGTATCACAACCCGGTTCGCATCCTGTTCGGTGAGGGAACGTTCGATAAGCTCGGGAGTCTGATCGCCGGCCGGCGCTACGTGCTCGTCACCTACGGCGAGCCGCTGTTCCGTGAACTTGCGGCAAGACTCGCTCGATCAGCCGGCGCCCCCGCCCTCGTCGTCGACGATGTCGCGCCGAACCCGGACCGTGCCGATCTCAGCCGGCAATGCCAGCGATGGAACGAGCTGGCGGAGGCGCCGCAACTCGTCGTTGCCGTCGGCGGCGGATCGGTTATCGATACGGCCAAGGTGATCGCCGCTGCACGCGGGAACTTCGGGCCCGTGTGGGAAGTGCTGATCACCGGTCGCGGCGCCGAACGGCTCGAGCCCCTTCCGATCATCGCTGTGCCGACGACGGCGGGAACGGGAAGCGAAGTGACGTCGTGGGCGACGGTGTGGGACGGCGAAGGTGGCCGTAAGTATTCACTCGCAGCGCATGCACTGCATCCGGTCCATGCCGTCCTCGATCCCGAGCTTACCTTGAGCTGCCCCAAGGGGCTCACGATCAGCACCGGGTTGGACGCGCTCTCACATGCTCTGGAGAGCATCTGGAATCGCAACGCCAATCCGGTCTCTGCTGTTCACGCCGTGGCCGCGGCGCGGGAAATCCTGGAGGTGCTGCCGGCTCTGTCCCTGCGGCTCGAAGATCGCGCGCTACGCGCACGCATGCTGCGGGCGGCCATGTTCTCGGGCCTCGCATTCTCGAACACCAAGACGGCAATCGCCCACTCGATGTCCTATGCGGTGACGCTGCGCCATGGAACGGTTCATGGCATTGCCTGCTCGTTCACGCTACCCATGGTCTTGCGCAGCGTCATCGGCCTCAATGCTGATTGCGACGCGGTGCTTGCGAGGATCTTCGGCGCGGATCTCGCTGCCGGAGCGGCCAGGCTGCAGGGCTTTCTGGAGGACTTGGGCGTCTCGACGCGCCCGGCCGATCACGGCGTCGGCGGCGAGGAGTGGCGCTCGATCGTCGAAGATGCGCTCGGGGGTGAGCGAGGATTGAACTTCCTAGGCAGCAAAGAGGGCTTGCTGGCACAAATCTGAGCAACAACGACTGTCACAGAGCTTCTACGCAAGGAGGCCATAGAAGGACCGGTGTCTCGCAGGCGATCTGCGAGTGCGGGAAACAAGCAGTAAATGGAGGAACGTCATGAAGCTTCGAACTTTATTTGCCGCCGCGATCAGCGCCCTGTTGGCCATGACGGGCGCTGCTTCTGCACAGGAAAAGTGCGAGAATCCAGAAGCCCTGCGCTTCTCGATCATTCCGACCGAAGAGACCATGCAGGAGCTGGCGCTCTACAAGCCGGTGATCGATATTCTATCGAGGAATACGGGCAAAAAGATCGAGTTCTACATGCCGACGTCCTACGCCTCGGTGATCGAGGCGATGCTCGGCAACTGGGTCGACATCGCCGTGCATGGGCCGAACTCGTACGTGATCGGCAACGAGAAGAGCAAGAACATCGAAGTTTTTGCGACTTATGCGAAAGCGAAGGGCATTTTCCAGGAGGAGGGGCCCGGGTATCACGCAATCCTCATCGTCAGGAAGGACAGCAAGTTCAAAGACATCGCATCTCTCAAAGGGGCTGTGGTTGCGCTCGCCGATCCGGCTTCGACATCTGGCAACTTGATGCCGCGGGTGGAGTTTGCCAAGGAGATCGGCGGTGGCGAGCTGGAAAGCTATTTTTCCAAAGTCGTTTATAGCGGTAGCCATGATAAGTCCGCGGTGGCCGTGAGCGAGGGTAAGGCGGATGCGGCATTCGTCGCGACGCACCGGCTCGACAACGTCATCGAGCGCGGGCTCGTCAAGGCCGAGGATTTTGCGGTGCTCTGGAAGTCGCGCCTCGTGCCGCAGGATCCATTCACCTATCGCGGCACGCTCTGTGAGGATTTGAAGGCCAAGATCCGGGATACTTTCCTCAACCTGCATAACGAGCCCGGTGCCAAGAAATTTCTCGAAAACCTCAACTCCGTGAAATTCGTGGCGATGAAGTCCGAGGATTACGATCTGATCCGGGATCTGCGGGCTGCCCAGGCGAAGAAGAAATAGGAGCCCTGGGCGGTTGCCGGAGCGGCGGGTCAACGCGCCTGCCGCCCCTTCCGTTTAGACTCCAACTGATGGAAGCACGAACGCAGTGCCTATCTTAGACGTCCAGGACCTCAGCGTACGCTACTCGCGCAATGGAGCCGAGATCCTCAAAGGGGTCAGCCTCCAGGTCGATGCCGGCGACTTCTGTGCCGTCATCGGTCCGAGCGGCGCAGGCAAATCGACTCTGATCCGCTGCATCAATCGCCTTGTCGAGCCGAGGGCCGGCCGTATCTTGCTCTACGGCGAGGACGTGGTCACCATGTCCACCCGCCGGCTGCGTGAAACCCGGCGTCACATCGGCATGATCTTCCAGGAATTCAACCTGGTGAACCGCATGTCGGTGATGGATAACGTCCTGTCGGGCCGGCTTGGCTCGGCCGGGACCTTGCGCAGCCTGCTGAAGCTGTTCAGCCGCGAGGATATCGAGCGCGCATTGGCACTGTTGGACCGGGTGGGCCTTTCCGATCACGTCGACAAGAGGGCGGATCAGCTCTCCGGTGGTCAGCGTCAGCGCGTCGGCATCGCCCGGGCATTGATGCAGGATCCCAAGTTGCTGCTCGTCGACGAGCCGACCTCGAGCCTCGATCCCAAGATCGCCCGCGAGGTGATGACCCTCATCCGTGACGTGGCCCGGGAGTTCAACGTGCCGGCGCTGGTCAATATCCACGACGTGCAGCTCGCGACCGAGTTCTGCAATAAGATCATCGGGCTGCAGGACGGGGTGAAGATGTTCGACGGCCCGACCGAGCAGCTCGACCGCAAGATGCTCGACACGATCTACGCGATGGAGGTGCTGTGACCATGGCCGTCGCGAGTGCAACCGGCGGCAGCGAGTTCGATGACCGCGTATTTGCCGTGGAGCACCGGCGCCGAAGAGCACGCTGGCGATCCGCTTCTGTTGTCGCTCTGTTTGTGCTTCTCGCCGCGGTCTGCCTTTACAATATTCTCGTCATCGACACCGATTGGGCCCGGATGGGCTCTTTCGGGGAGGTGCTGCGGTCCATAGGCCGGTTTCTGGCGATCGATTTCGAGCTCGTCCCTCACCTTCTCGAGCCGATCATCGAGACGCTGATGATGTCGATGCTCGGCACCGCGCTCGGCGCCCTTTTCTGCATCCCCGTCATCTGGCTTGGCGCCCACAACATTACGCCGTCGCGCTGGATCGCCTATCCGATCGGTCGCTTCGCGATGACGCTCAGCCGGTCGATCCACGAGATCGTCTGGGCACTGGTGTTCGTGTCTGCTGTCGGGCTCGGGTCGCTCGCGGGCATCCTTGCCCTTGCCATGCGGTCCATCGGCTTCATTGCAAAGATCATCGCTGAAGCTATCGAGAACGTGGATCCGAAGCCGATCGAGGCCATTCGCGCCGTAGGCGGAAATCGCCTGCAGGTGCTGCGCTATGGCATCGTCCCGCAGGTCCTCCCGGTTGCCATCGGCGTGATCATCTTCGAGTGGGATATCAACATCCGGCGCTCCGCCATCATGGGTCTCGTCGGTGCCGGTGGTCTCGGCCTGACGTTCCATCGGCAGATGGTGATGTTCAACTACCCAGGTGTCACCACTGTCATCGTGGCGATCCTGCTGCTCATCATCCTGGGCGAAGCGCTGTCTTATTTCGCACGCAAGGCGGTCATCTGACGATATGCGGGACGTGGCGACATACGGAGGAGATGGCGGGCAGCCGGTCGAACGGCGGACATGGTCGCGTTTCCGCTATCCGGATACGCTCATCGCGTTTGCAGTCCAGCTCGGCGTTCTCGTCCTTCTCGGCGTTTCGCTCGTCTATCTGGACGTGCGGCTCGAGCGATTGCTCGAGTTCGGCCAGCGATTCGGCGCGCTCATCGTCGATCGCTATTATCCTCCTGAGCTCAGCCTGCTCAGCGAGCCGCTCTATATCCGGGCCATTTTCGACACGATGCAGATGGCCTATCTGGGCACTTTGTTCGGTCTGCTGCTCGCCGCGCCGCTCGCCTGGTTCGCTGCATTCAATCTGTCCCCGAACAAGCGCTTTCTCTATCCGTTTGGCCGGCTTGCGATCATGGGTTGCCGGGCCGTGCACGAGATGATCTGGACGATCCTGCTCGTCAGCATTCTCGGATTCGGCATGCTCGCCGGCACGCTGGCGCTGACCCTCTTTTGCATTGGCTTTGCCGGAAAGCTGATGTCGGAAGAAATCGAGGCCATCGACAAGGGACAGGTCGAGGCCATCCGCGCAACGGGCGCGAACGAGCTCCAGGTCTTCGCTTACGCCGTGTTGCCGCAAGTGCGCGTCGCCTGGACGGGCATTGCCATCTACACCTGGGATGTTGCTTTCCGGGCAGCGACAGTCGTCGGATTTTTCGGGGCCGGCGGCATGGGCTGGTATCTCCAGCGCTACGTCCAGCAGCTCGAAAGCCAGCGCGTGGCGGCAGTTCTCATTTCCATCGTGCTGCTTGTGGTGATTTCCGAGGTGGTATCGGCCTGGGCACGGGCACGCGTCGCCCGGGCGAAATAGCGTGCCGGCGCGGCGCGGCTCCTAGCTCCCAGTCCACCCGCATGCCATGCAAGCCGGCGCTTCCTCCGACGACGCAGGTCTCACTTAATCGGCAGCGGACCGCTTCTTCGCATGCTCGCGTCATCTGATCTCCGCCTTGAATGAGCGCGGAACCACTCCTCTGAGCTGTCGTTAACTGGCGACTCAAAGAGGAGGTTACTCAGATGCGGAAATGGATGATCGGCGTGCTGGCCCTGGCCGGGTCGGCATTTGCGGTTGTGCCTGGAGCCATCGCGCAAAGCGAGTGGGGTGACGATGACGCCGACTGGGTGTGGAACGAGTTTGATACCCGGACCTATTACACACCGCCGACGGTCGGCATGGCGCCGCCGCCGGCCACGGTAACGCCTGGGCCACAGCCCGGCATGTCGTATTTCAGCCCGCCGACCGCTGCACCGGCACCGGAAGCTCCGGCCGTCGGTCCTGGTCAATGCGGCACATACGCCTTTTGGTCGGAGACACTGGGCCGCTGCGTGGATGCGCGCAGCCGGTAGATTGCATCCGCCAAAGCCCGAGGCGACGGCAGGATATTGCCCCGCCTCGGCTGCCGACTTGCTACGACGACGGTAGCCCTCGTCAGGGCGCCAGCGCAATCATAGCCCAAAGCATGGCGCCGAGCACGGCGACGACGATGAGCGCCGTCAGCGCCAACGAGCCTGAGCGGCGTTTTTTCCCTACGCCACGCGCCCGCTCAGACGCGACCCGGGAAGCGGCGCGCACGGCGACCGCCGAATCGTTCGACCCATCGCTCGACCCACCCACAATTGGCCCCCTTCGGCCTTATGGTTGTCCCCTACCAGGTACCCGTATTCGGCATCGAGGCCCACGGCTCTTGCTTCGGTTGAGCTTCGCCCTTCTGCAACAGCTCGATTGAGATGCCGTCCGGTGATCGGATGAAGGCCATGCGCCCGTCCCTGGGAGGCCGATTGATCGTCACCCCGGATTTCATCAGCCGGTCGCAGGTCGCATAGATGTCGTCGACCTCGTAGGCGAGGTGGCCGAAGTTGCGGCCCGACCCGTACTCCTCGGGATCCCAATTGTACGTGAGCTCGATGAGCGGCGCACGCTCGCTTACGGCCCGGTCCTTGTCTCCCGGAGCGGCGAGGAAGATCAGCGTGTAGCGCCCGGCCTCGTTCTCCACCCGCCGGACCTCCTCCAGGCCCAGCTTGTTGCAGTAGAAATCCAGGCTCTGGTCGATGTTGCTGACTCGCACCATAGTGTGAAGATATCGCATGTCGCCTCCGCTCTGGGTGAGTGCCGCTCCCGTTGACATACGCTGCGCAAATGGCGCGCACAAGCCTGTCCTGCCAACGGTTTCCGTCTTGTCAAGCCGTCGATACGGCGCAGAACGGCCGCCGATGTCAGCGACTGCTCGCACAAATCGGGGAAAGCCAGTGGACGCATTGTTGGTCGAACGACGGGCGAGAGCGACGGAAGTGGCCTCGCGGCCGCAGGTTTCGACGCGAATCACTCCGCACTGATTCGCCGTGCACAAAGCCATCAACAGCTCGTTCGAAGCCGTCCGAGGCGGTATGACACCCACAGGGAAAACGATGGGATAGAGAGGAATTCGTAAGAAACAATTCTGGAGGAATATCATCGTATTACGGATGTGTATTGAAACGGAATGTGTGCTTCGTATCCCCGGGCAGATGTTAATCGATGGTAAATTCCTTATGGCCCTCGCGGGCTGCGATGGTACATTTTGCAACGCTTGCCAGTGCCGAGTCGCCGGAGAGGGCCTCTGACGCGATTCGCTCGGCAGGCGCATCAAGTAGGTCGACGTAAACCCAAGTAGCGGGGTGTGCTAATGGGGGATAACAAACTACCTCCCGATCATCCGGATTCGGCTCGACAACTGCTCGACAGCAGCGGCACTCTCGATCAGGTCCAGTCCCTGGATGAAATCGGTGGCCTCGACGTGTTCGAGGTTGCCGGGTCAATCAAGTGGTTCGATGCATCCAAGGGCTACGGCTTCATCGTTCCCGACAACGGCCACGCAGACGTGCTCCTGCACGTCACCTGCCTGAGGGCCGGCGGCTACCAGACCGCGTACGAGGGGGCCCGCGTGCACTGTCAGGTGTTGCGCCGTCCCAAGGGTCTGCAAGCTTTCCGCATCCTCAGCATGGATGAGAGCACGGCCATCCATCCCTCCCAGCTCCCGCAGCGTACCCATGTCGTGGTACAAGCGGAGAGTGACTGGGAGCGGGCGATGGTGAAGTGGTTCAACCGGGTCCGCGGGTTTGGCTTTCTGACGCGTGGAGAGGGTACCCCTGACATTTTCGTCCACATGGAGACGCTGCGCCGGTTTGGATTCACTGAGCTCAGGCCGGGTCAGATCGTGCAGGTCCGGTGGGGACACGGCTGCAAGGGCTGCATGGCGGCCGAGCTGCGGCCGGATGGGCCTGTTTCGGGCCTCCCGTCCCAGCATTGAGAGGTTGCCAATTCTGCCAATGTGCGCCATTGCGGACAGGACCGCTCTTCGGGCGGTCCTGTTTGCTTTCTTGTCCGCAGTGGTTGCAATGCTCGTCCTCGTCCCCTCTCCCGACGCCAAGATGCGCCAGGAACGCCTCACCATCATAGCGGCGACCGGCGCGCACGAGATCTTGGTGGAGGTTGCGGAAACGCCCGAGGAGAAGTCGGTCGGGCTGATGTTCCGGCGAAGTGTTCCGGAGGGGACGGGGATGCTGTTCCCCTATCCGGCGCCGCAGGAAGTGACGATGTGGATGCGGAACACCTATGTGCCGCTCGACATGATCTTCATCCGCGCTGACGGTGTGATTCACCGCATAGCCGAGCGGACGGAGCCCTTTTCCGAGCGCACGATCGCATCACAGGGGCCGGTGACGGCCGTCCTGGAGCTGGCCGGAGGGACAGCTCATCGCCTCGGCCTGAAGCCTGGCGACAGGGTCATCCATCCGCACTTCAAGTCGGCACGCCAGTGAGGATCAGCGGCTGACCTTCGTCGCGCGAAGGACTATTAGCCCTGTGCCAGCAGAATGCCCCAGGCCCATACGGCGAGGTAGCATACGAGGCCGATGAGCGCCCAAAGCAAGCCGCCAGAGGCCGAGCTATGCTCCAGCCCATAGGTGAACGCGGCCACCGAAAGCAGACCTGCCCCGACCAGGACAATGGCATAGGCAAGCTGAAATAGGGTAATGGGCCCTTCGTCGACACGAACGGCAGTTGCTCCGCGAGTTTCCGAGGCCATCTGATCCCTCCGGCATCGAGAGGTGCAGTCGCCAGCTTTATGGTGCCGCGTCGCAGGCCTATGTCAGCCGCATCGTTCACGGCCCCACGTCAGCATAACTCGAATCGCCAGCAAGTCGATACGCAGGAGCTCCGAGATCGCTGATGCGATCCGTGTGCCGCGCCAGGGAGCGCACGTTACGGTCTGGTGCGGTGTCTCCGCCGACGCCCCGGGGAACCGGGCTTGGTCGGGACCGTTCTGCTGCTGTCACTTCGATCGGGCGCGCGACCCAGAACGGAGCCGATGCCGTATGCTGGAATGGGCCTTCATTTTTCTGATCATCGCGCTGGTTGCCGGAGCACTCGGCTTCACTGGCGTCGCGCGCGGAGCAGCGCGCATCGCGATCATCCTGTTCTGGGTTTTCCTCGCGATCTTCGTCGTTCTCGTCATACTGGCGCTGCTCGGGGTTACTGCAGTCTCCACCAGTCCTCCCGCTGCCGGCTAAGGGCTGGTCGCCTTGATCTCCCGGGACCGTTTGCTCTGGCGTCGTGTCGAGGCGAGCAGGGCTGCGCTGAGGAGAAGCGCCGCGGCGGTGGCCAGCAGGAATGACCAGATCAGTCCCACGGTTTCGGCCAGCCATCCGACAGCCAGGAAGAAGACGACGAAAGACTGCAGCGACAGCGCGACGCCGCGGTCAAGCTGAACGACGGCGGCCCAGCCCCATTGCGAATGCGTGAAGGTGCCGATGACCGATACGATGACAGGGAAGGTCGCCACCACGCCGCTGAGCTCGGGTCCGAGATGGTCGGCGGAGAAGGTGATGATGGTCACGAGGACCGCCGTGGCAAGCATTCTCATCGGAATGTCCCACCAGGGCAGGTAGCGAATACCACCAGGGTCTGGCGCGCGCGGGATCAGGAGGAAAGCTGCGCACAGGCTCGAAACACCGCTCGCCGCAGCGAGCCAGAGGCCAAGGTTGAGGCCGCTGAGTATATATCCGATGGCTCCATAGGTGAGAGAAGCGAGACCGAGGCTGACCGGCCAGCGGGCACGGCGGGCCGTGAGAGCGTAGACCACGAGGTAACCAGCGATGCCGACGGTGCCGAGGAGGACACCCACCGCTGTGTTTGCTGCGTAGGCCTCCCCGCGCTCGAGCCCGAGAAAGTACAGGATCGGCCCTGTCATCCACGGCAGGCCCATGATCAAGCCGCCGACGACCGGCCCCCAGCGGCGCGCGATAAGGCTCATCAGCGCCACGAGCACCGGCGTAATGGTGATCTTCAGCAGGAAAAGCATCTGAGGCCCGCTAGGCGCTTGGAAGTACGAGGGGTCACGGCTCCGCAGGAGCGAGGAGCAAGGGCGGCATAGCTTCGTCGGATGGCTCTTGCAAGTTGGGCGCAACCGCCGAGCACCGGTCTGCCGGTAACCGGTGTCGGCGCGTCGGTTCTGCCAGCGTAGCCTAGTGTGGCTGCTTGGCGCTCGTTTCGGTGCCGGCTTGGGTTCCGAGCGCCTGTCCGATCTTCTCGAACATGTAGCTCCATTTGGCCTTTTGCGCGGCAACGAGACCTTCCATGGTCGCGCGCACCTCGACGAGCAGCTTGCAATCCGGCTTGACCGCGGTTGCGCCTTCCTCGCCCAGGCTGCTGATACGGGCGAGATAATCGGCCGTTTCCTGATCATACTTGGCGATCTGCTCGTCCTGCACGAAAGGGACGGCCTCGCGCATGAAAGTGTCGTGATCCCAGCCGCGCTTCTCCTTCAGCTCGCGAAGCTGGGCCTGAAACGCCGGCTTGTGCTTGGCGTTGAGCTCGTTGAGTGCTGCGGCCGCCTCGTCAACGACCGCCTCGAAATCCTCCCGCGTGCAGGTTTCCGCGTGCGCGGCGACCGGGCACAGACTGGCCATCAGCAAAGCAATCGCAACCGAGCGCCACATCTGGCTGAACACCCCGTCGCCGGCGAGCAGACGTTACCCATGGCCCAGAGCAGGCCGAAGCGCAAGTGCCTCATCGGCACTCTGATGAACCCTTGTTCCGGTTGCGATCAGCCGAAAGCAGGGCCGAACCTGTTCGAGCGCGGGAACCCCTTGGGCGCGGCCTTGCCGGCGTGCGCACGCTGACCCACCCAGTCGCCGAGCTCCTTCATGCTCAGCGTGAAGGTACGCCCGGCGGCATCGAGCCAGGTCAGCCCGTCAGTCTTATTGAAAACGCGGGCATCGGCCAGCTTGCCGCCCTTGATCCGCTGCAGGATCACGCCCTTTCCGCGGTTCATCTCGTGGACCTCGTCGAGCGGGAAAACGAGCATCTTCCGATTGTCGCCGACGGTGGCGACCATGTCGCCTTCCGCCGGAACGCAGATCTTCGCCTCGTCGGGCTCGGTGACGTTCAAGACCTGGCGGCCCTTGCGGGTGGAGGCGACCACCTCGTCCTCAGGCACGATGAAGCCATGTCCGCTGGTCGCAGCGACAAGCAGCTTGCGCCCGGGCTGATGGACGAAGATTTCGAGCACATCGTGGTTTTCCTCGAGGTCGACCATCAGCCGAACCGGCTCGCCATGGCCGCGGCCGCCCGGCAGCTCGTTGCCCGAGAGCGTGAAGAAGCGCCCGTTGGTCGCAAGGACGAGCAGCTTGTCGGTGGTGAAGGCCTTCACGGCGCGTTTCAGCTTGTCGCCCTGCTTGAAGTCGAGCTTCGAGACATCGTCGAGATGCCCCTTCATCGCGCGGATCCAGCCCTTCTCCGAGAGAATGACCGTGATCGGCTCTTTCTCGACCATCGCCTGCTCGAGATCCACCTCGATCTCCGGTGGCTCGGCGAACGAGGTGCGGCGGCGGCCGAGCTCGGTCTTCTTGGAATAGTGATCGCGCGTCTCGCGCACCTCATCCGCGATTTTCGACCACTGCAGGTCCTCGGACTTGAGAAGCTTCTGCAGGTCGCGCCGTTCCTTCGACAGCCTGTCGTGCTCGGCCTTGATCTCGATCTCCTCGAGCTTGGACAGCGCGCGCAAGCGCAGGTTCAGGATCGCTTCGGCCTGCACATCCGTGAGCCCGAACCTGGCAATGAGCTTCTCCTTCGGCTCGTCCTCGAACCGAATGATCCGGATCACCTCGTCGATGTTGAGGTACGCGATGAGATAGCCGTCGAGCACTTCCAGCCGGTGCTCGATCTTCCTGAGGCGGAACTGCGAGCGCCGGATCAGCACCTCTTTGCGGTGATCCAGCCACTGCCGCAGCACGTCCCGCAACGACAGGACGTTCGGGATCTGGCCGTGCGAGAGCACGTTCATGTTGAGACCGAAGCGGATCTCGAGCTCGGTGAGCCGGAACAGGCTCTCCATCATCAGCACGGGATCGATGCTCCGGCTCTTTGGCTCGATGACGAGGCGGACCTCCTCGGCCGATTCGTCACGGACGTCGGCCACCAAAGGCAGCTTCCGCTCCTGCAGCAGCTCGGCGATCTTCTCGACGAGCTTGGATTTCGGCACCTGGTAGGGGATCTCGGTAACGACGACCTGATAGGTGCCCCGGCCGGTATCCTCGCGATGCCACTTGGCACGCAGCCGGAACCCGCCGCGGCCGGTCTTGTAGGCTTCGATGATTGACTCACGCGGCTCGACCAACACGCCGCCCGTCGGGAAATCCGGCCCGGGGATGAACTCGACCAGCTTCTCGATCGAGGCATTCGGGTGCTTGATGAGGTGCAGGAGCGCGTTGCACAGCTCCTCGACGTTGTGCGGCGGAATGTTGGTCGCCATGCCAACGGCGATGCCCGACGAGCCGTTCGCCAGGACATTGGGGAAGTTGGCCGGCAGGACGACGGGCTCCTCGTCCTCGCCGTTGAAGGTCGGGCGGAAGTCGACCGTCTCCTCGTCGATGCCCTCGAGCAGCCGAAGGGCCGTTTCGGAGAGCCGCGCCTCGGTGTAGCGGTAGGCCGCAGCGTTGTCGCCGTCGATGTTGCCGAAGTTGCCCTGCCCATCGACCAGTGGATAACGCTGGGCGAAGTCCTGCGCGAGCCTGACCAGCGCATCGTAGACCGCCTGGTCGCCGTGCGGGTGGTACTTACCGATGACGTCGCCGACCACGCGGGCGCACTTCTTGTACGCGGCATCGGGGTCGAGCCGCAGCTCGCGCATGGCGTAGAGGATACGCCGGTGCACCGGTTTCAGGCCGTCACGCACGTCCGGCAGCGCGCGGCCCATGATGGTGGACAGCGCATAAGACAGGTAGCGCTCCTCGAGCGCCTCCTTGAGATTGATGGGCTCGATGGGGCCCGGGCCGGGCAGAATCGGTTTTGTGGTCATGAAAGCTCGTTAGCGGAGCGCCTATTCGGCCTCAAGTGCCGCAGAGCCACACCCTGTTGCGCGGCTGCAGGCGCATCCCGTTCTTCAATTTTGATCCGCTCGAGCCAGATTTGGGACGCGTTCACGTCAAATTCATCTGGCAGGCGATAGGAAGCTGACCGATTCGTCAAGAATCGAACGCGCCGGGCTGCTTCCGGCAGCCAGTCATCTTGCCCGACTGGGCGGTCAACTTCGCGAGATGGTGATCACCATGTTCAGGAAGTTCGCTCATCCGATCATGGCGCTGTCGCTGATGTTTGCCATTGCGGCCGCCGCTGCGCAACCGGCCGAAGCCGGCCGCGGAGGGCGCGCCGCAGCCTTCGTTGGCGGCACGCTCTTGGGCCTCGGTATCGCCGGCGCCATCGCGCACGGGCATGGGCCCGTCTACTACGAGGATTACGGCCGGTGCTACAAAGGCCGCCTGCGCTGCAAGTGGGTCGAGGGACCGTGCTACTACAACAAGTACGGTGATTACGTTTGCCGCCGCGGCCACGAGAGGTGCTGGCGGCCGACGTACTGCGATTGAGCTCTCGTCGGGCTGGAGCATCGGGCGCCGCACCCCACGGTCGGCGCCGTAAATTTGATGCTTGGGCACAGCTTCAGCCCGCTCGGCCCTGCCGGTGCAGAGCCGCGGCGTGAAGTACGACGGCAGCCGCGTTGGAGACGTTCAGGCTCGACAGCGGCCCTGGCGTGGTTATCCGGCACAGGCGATCGCAGCTTTCCTTCGTAAGCTGACGCAGACCCTTCCCCTCGGCTCCAAGGACGAGGGCGATCGGCCCGGTCAGCCGCTGGTCCTCGATCGCTTCCGAAGCGGTGCCGTCGAGGCCGATACGCGTCAAGCCGAGCTCTCCCAGTTCTGCCAGAGACCGTGCCAAATTCTGGACCAGCGCCACCGGCACGAGATCGAGCGCGCCCGAGGCGCTCTTGGCAAGCGCGCCCGCGAGCGGCGGGCTGTGGCGGCGAGTCATGACGAGGCCAGCGGCACCGAATGCCGCAGCAGAGCGCAGGACCGCCCCGACGTTGTGGGGATCGGTGACCTGGTCGAGCACGACAATAGGCCCTCGATCGGTTCTGGATGCCAGCTCCGCGAGGGAGGACTCCGGCAGCGGTTCCGTCTCGAGCAGGGCGCCCTGATGCACGGTGTCAGGCCCCAGGCGGCGGTCGAGGTCGCGGGGGATCACGCGCTCGGCCTGCACCCCACGCGCGGCGATGGCCTCTGCGAGCCGGCGCTCGGCGTTCTCCGTAAGGAGCAGCCGACGGATTGCGCGCCTGGGGTTGCGCAGAGCCGCTTCCACGGCGTGAATTCCATAGAGCAGGACAGGACCGTCCTGCGGTTCGCGCCGGCTATCCCGACGAGGCTCTGGCATAATCCCGTCTCAGTGCTTACCTGACTTGCATGATCTGCTTTCCCGCGGTATGTCGGGCGGGCCGCCGGAAGCTACGCGCAACGCTACGTTTTTCAATTGACATTTGGCACAGCCATCACGATAAAGCGCAGCGTTGCCCTGCTGGAGACGGCGGGGCAATTTCGTTTGACTCCATGGCCGGGTCCCGGAGGGGTGCCCGAGTGGCTAAAGGGGACGGACTGTAAATCCGTTGGCTATGCCTACGCTGGTTCGAATCCAGCCCCCTCCACCAGCTCGGACGTGGGTCGTGAGTCGGGTGCGGGTGTAGCTCAATGGTAGAGCAGCAGCCTTCCAAGCTGAATACGGGGGTTCGATTCCCCTCACCCGCTCCATTTTCTTCGCAATACGCGGGCGATGCCGTGAGGTTTTGCTGCGGAGAGCGTGCGAACCGTGTCGCAGCACGGCGGCTCTGGTGAGCTGAATCAAGGTTCAAAGTGTTCTTGAGAACGCATGATGACGCGGTGGTGCGCAACAGGCGCGAGTTAGGGTTCTGAGTAGAGGCAGGCAGGCAACCGATGGCCAAACAAAAATTTGAGCGGACGAAGCCGCACGTGAACGTGGGCACGATCGGTCACGTTGACCATGGGAAGACGACGCTGACGGCGGCTCTGACGAAGGTCTCAGCGGATCAGGGCTGGACGACGGAGGCGGT
>DASVDU010000286.1:0-6403 GCA_036380915.1 Hyphomicrobiaceae bacterium
ATTCGCGCACAGGCAAGATCACGGAGGAAGGCATGAAGGGCGCCGCTGCGCTGCTTTCCTTCGACGAAAAGCTGGACCTCAGCAAGGTCGACCTGTCGAAGACGTTCGACAGCCGATT
This sequence comes from Hyphomicrobiaceae bacterium, assembly GCA_036380915.1. Classification (GTDB taxonomy): domain Bacteria; phylum Pseudomonadota; class Alphaproteobacteria; order Rhizobiales; family Hyphomicrobiaceae; genus ZC4RG25. The sequence goes on from DASVDU010000286.1 coordinate 119, forward strand.
CATCGATGCAGCCGCGAGCAAGAAATAGCTTTAAGAGCTCTCAAGTGATCCAGGTGCCCGCCATCAATGGCGGGCATTCTGGTTCAGCGCTCGACAACCGGTTGGGTACGAGGTGTCATTCATACCCTAGGTACGTTCTGTTACCTATGTCTCCGGGCTGGACACTTCTTTGATGGCGATCCCGGCAGGACTCGAACCTGCGACCCTCTGCTTAGAAGGCAGATGCTCTATCCGGCTGAGCTACGGGACCTTTGCCTCACATCATAGCCGACGCGGGGACCCACGTCTCGTCGGTGGCCTCAATGGGTCCAGGCGCCGATGCGGCCGTATCTGAAGTTGTCGGCGTAGGACTTGGGCACCGGCCTGCGCGGATCCGGATCTTGGACCGTGTAGGGGATGCCGTTGCGCTCGGCGTAGGCGATCGCTTCTTCCTTGGTTTCGAACTGCAGCTGCACCTGCTCGCGGGGGTCCTGGGAGCCCGTCCAGCCCATCAGCGGATCGATAGTCCGCGGTCGCTGAGGTTCGAACTCGAGCACCCAGTCCCTGGTCCGGGCGGTGCCCTGCTGCATGGCTGACCTTGCCGGCTTGTAGATCCGTGCAACCATATCCGGTCCCACTCGTCATTCCTGCTTCGCGGCCGCAACATACGCAGTCCGGGGCGGCCGTTCAATGCTGCACATCGGCGCCGCAGCAAGGCTACCGCGGCCGCCTTTCCCGCGCTCCCTGCCCGGCTCGTTAGAGGGTGGTTGACCGCCAGTCGTGCTGCTCACTAACGTAGCAGTCCTACCCATCCGCATGGCCGGAGACACACGCAAATGATCGTGGAAGAACGCGACTATCGCGTGAAGGCCGGGAAGCTTGGCCAGTTCGTGAGCCTCTACGAGCAGCACGGCCTGCCGATCCAGCTCGAGCTGCTGGGCAAGTTCATCGGTTACTTCACGACCGAGCTCGGGGAGCTCAACCATGTCGTGGCGCTGTGGAGCTACGATAGCCTCGACGACAGGCAGCAGCGCCGGGACCGCATGATGGCAGACCCGCGCTGGCAGGCGTATCTCCAGATGGTCGACGGTCTCCTCGACGTGCAGACCACACGCATTCTGCGACCGACCTCGTTCTCGCCCCTGAAGTAATCGTCCGAACGGAGCATCCCATGAGCACGGCGATGGTCAACCTCCCCGACGGCGCTGGGCTCGCCGTGACGACGAGCGGCGCAGGGCGCGATCTCGTGCTCGTCACCGGCCTCGGCGGAACGGCTGCGTTCTGGGATCCCGTCGTGCCGTTGTTGGAGCCGCATTTCCGCGTGACCCGCTTCGATCAGCGCGGCATCGGCGCCAGCGACCGCGGCACGGCCGAGGTGTCCATCGGGCTGCTCGCTGAGGATACGCGAGCCGTGCTCGAGCACCTGGACGCGCGCGATGCCGTGCTCCTCGGCCACTCCACCGGCGGGGTCATCCTGCAGGAACTGGCGCTTCGGGATTCGTCGCGGGTCGGCGGCCTCGTCCTCAGCGGGACCTGGGCGAAGCCCAACCGGTACATGACGGAGCTGTTCCGCTCCCGGTCAGTGCTGCTCGAGAAGGCACCCCAGGAATACGCAGCGATGGGTGCCTTCCTCGGCTATACACCGGACTGGCTGGAGGCCAACTGGACGAGGTTCGAGGCCGTCGTCGCTGCTGCGCCAACCTCACGAGCTGCGCAGAAGGTCGTCGCGGAAAGGATCGCCGCCCTGCTCGCCTTCGACCGCAGCAAGGACGTTGGATCCATCAGCCCGCCGGTTCTGATCCAGGGCGCCGAGGATGACCTCATCGTCCCGGCGTTCCTGCAGCGCGAATTGGCTGAGCTGATTCCGCAGGCCAAGCTGGATATCCTTCCCAGCGGCGGCCACTTCTTCCCACTGACGCGGCCGGCTGAATTCCTGAAGATCCTGACACGTTGGACCGGCACGCTCGACTGAGAGAGCGTGTACAAGGGTTTGGAGCCGCGCGGCCACGCCACGCGGCTCTTTTCACAGGAAAAGCGCCAGCCCTATAGCTGCGGGCAGATGTAGCCCGTACCAGCGGGACTCTTGAAGCAGCCGACCGATTCCGGAAGCAGCATTTTCGGCAGCCACAGCACCACCTCCGGAAAGAAGATACAGAAGGTGATCGTGAGAAAAAAGATGAGGTAGGTCGGCAGCGAACGCACGACGGCTGTCATGAAGCTTACGCCAACGAACTTCGAGGACATCAGAAGCGACAGGCCGTACGGTGGCGTGATCAGGCCGAACGCGAGCGTCACGACGATCACCACCCCCATGTGCACCGGATTGACGTTTCCAAGCTCTGTCAATGCGGAGATGATCGGCATGAAGATGATGATTGCCGGCACCGCATCGATGAAGTCGCCGATGATGACGAACAGGGCCACCAGCAGGAACATGATGACCAGCGGATTCGGCCCGGCAAAGTCGGCAATCCACCCTGCGACGACGTCCGGCGCCTTGAGGTAGGCTAGCATCCAGCCGAAAGCGGAAGCGGCAGCAATCGCGGCGATTGGGATCGAATAAAGCAGCCCTGCATTCGCGAAATCGCGTGGCAGGTTGCGGATATGGCCACGCTGCACCAGCGGAATCAGCACGAACACGATGTAGGCCACAGCGATGAGGCCGGCCTCGGTCGGCGTGAAGAAGCCCGACAGGATCCCGCCCATGATGATGATCGGGATCATCAGCGGCAGAGCTGAACTTTTAACCGCGTCGCTGAACTGGCCGAAGCTCGCGCGTGGTCGCAGGACCCCCACGGGTCCAACAAAATAACTATAAATCATGAGGCCGACGCCGACCATGATCCCAGGAGCAATGCCGCCGAGAAAGAGACCGCCGATCGAAACATTGCCGGTTGCCCCATAGATGACAGCCATGATGCTCGGCGGGATCATGTTGGCGATTGTCGAGGCCGCGGCGATGAGGGCCGCGGTGAAGGCGCGGTCATAGCCCTCCCGGTCCATTTCCGGCCCGATCGTACGTGCCAGCACGGCAACATCAGCGGTCGACGAGCCCGAAATTCCCGCGAAGAACATGCTGAACAGCGTCACGACCTGGGCAAGCCCGCCGCGAAGATGGCCGACCATCGTCTGGGCGAGCGTGATCAACTGCGAGGTAATGCGTGCAGAGGACATAAGCTCGCCGACCAGCAGGAAAAATGGGACGGCGAGCAACGCCTCCGAGTCGATGCCGTGGAAAAGCTGGCCCACTATCGAGGAGAGACTGACCGGAGTGAAACTGGTCGCGAAGAACACGCCCGCCATGATGGCAAAAGCGACCGGTACGCCGAGATAGCCGAGGCCAAGGAACAGCCCCGCCATCATGAGAATGAGGAGGCCGTTAGGCATCGCTGCTCTCCTGGCGAGAGTCGAGCGGCACGGGGAACCCGTTCTTCAGACCATTGACAATCTGCTCGACTTGAAACAAGGCGATGAGCGCACCCGAGATCGGCACGCTGATGGAGTAGTAGCCGAGCGGAATGAGGGACGGCATGCGGAAACTGCCCATATCGAGAAGGAAGTTCTGATACCCGAACACGACCATGCACAGTGCAACTACGAGTACGACGAGACGCGAGAACACCTCCAGATTTCGCCGCTTATTCCCGCTCATCGTCTGAACGATTTCGGCCAGATACATGTGCTCGTTGCGGCGAGCGGCAAGCGCCATGCCAAGGAACGAGCCGTGGATGAAGAACCCCGTGGTCGCTTGTTGGAGCCAGAGCCACGGATGCCCGATCTCGCGCGTGATGACATCACACAGCACTGAAACCGAGAAGCCGACGATGCATACGCCGCACGCGATGAATAGAAGAGCCTCCAGCCAATCGAGGGCAGGCCACTTCAGATGCCGCTCCTGCGGCGCTACCAAAGATGCCATTCGTCCCTGCGTGGATACTTCAATTTCTCAGATGAATGTGCGGCAGCGCGCAGCGTTATCCGCGCTGCCCTGATGCCCGTTGGACTTAATTCACATTACGTATCAACTCGAGGATCTTGACCGCGTGCGGCCCGAGCTCTTTTGCGAGCTGATCCTGGATCGGCTTGGCCGCTGCCATGAAGCCTGACTTGTCCACGTCGCGCACTATCTTGACGCCGAGCTTTTCAAGCTTCGCCGCCGAATCCTTTTCGAGCTGCAAGGACTTCGCAGGCTGCACGCGGGCCACCTCGTCGGCTGCCGCCTGAACCCACTTCTTCTCGTCGTCGTTGAGGCTATTCCAGGTCTTGTCGCTCACCCAAATGAAGCCGTTGTTTGCCTCATGCTCGGTCAAAGACATGATCGGCGCGACTTCGTAATGCTTGTTCGACATGTAGACGTTGATGCCGTTCTCGGCAGCTTCGACGACACCGGTTTGCAGGGAGGTATAGACCTCACCGAACGGCATATGCACGGTTTGTGCGCCATAGGCCGGGAAATGCGTATCCTCGGTCTTGGTGGCCTGTACGCGAACCTTTACACCCTTGAGGTCTTCCACCTTCTTGAACTCGCGCTTGGCGTACATGTTGCGCAAGCCGAGCGTCTCGATACACAGAACGTGCGCACCCTGCACCGAGTCGGAAATCATGGTCTTTACCGCCTCGATAACCTTGGGGTCGGCGATGGCTTTCTTGAGATGGTCTTCGTCGCGGAAAAGGTAATGCAGCGACATTACGCCAGACTCCGGCGCCACGGTCGCGGCATTGGCCGATGACGTAATAATGAAGTCGATGTCGCCCGAGCGCAGCTTCTGCAGCATCACGGGCTCCTGCCCGAGCTGTGCGCCGGGGAACTGGTCGATCCCCAACTTACCCCCGCTGACCTCCATCAGCTTGGCATTGAATATGTCCGCAGCGAGGCCGTAACCAGTTGATTTCGGCTGATCATATCCAAAGCTGAACTTGCGCTCCTGCGCGTAGCTGTCGGTCCCGGCGAGGAGCGCGATCGCTGCACCGGCAATAGCCGACCCGAGAATCAAAAGCCTTTTTGAAATTTGCATTCTTGTGTCCTCCCACATAGCCGCCGGCAACTGAACCGACCGCCTGCTCTCTTCCCTTTTGGTGCTCCGATGATCGAACTTGGGCACAATTCACGTCAAGTGTTTTCGGGTAAGCGCTTTCAATTTTTTGCAGCTTGCGGCATGATGTGACGCGACAAGAGACAGGGGAAAGGACGGTCGGAAATGGCTGCAGATCCGGTGCTGTGCTCGATCGAGGACGGCGTTGCGCTGGTCACGCTCAACAACCCACCACTCAACCTCGTCACGCTCGAGCTGACGAGGCAGTTGAACAGCCTGGTCACAAAGCTCGCGGTTGATCCCTCTGTCCGCGTGATGGTGCTCACCGGTTCCGGTTCCAAGGCCTTCTGCGCCGGATCCGACATCAAGGAATTCCCCGACATGATGGCCGCTGGGGCTGTCGTGCCGAAGAAGCTGGCGCTCGAGAACGAGGCCTACAGCCGGGTGGACGACTTCCCGAAGCCGACGATCGCCGCACTCAACGGCTTGGCCTTCGGCGGTGGGCTCGAGCTTGCGGTGTGCTGTGATCTGGTTGTTGGCGAAGCCGGTAATCAGGTCGCGCTGCCGGAAATCAAGCTCGGCGTATTCCCGGGAAGTGGCGGAACGATCCGCGTGACGCGCCGCATCGGCGAGGCGCGCGCGAAGGAGATGATGTTCTTCGGAGACCCAATAACGGCCGAGACTGCCCTCGCTTGGGGGCTGATCAACCGCGTGGTGCCGAAGGGCGAAGCACTCAAGACGGCACTCGACATGGCCCGCAGACTTGCGGCCCAGCCGAACGTCGCCCTGCAGATGTGCAAGCAGTCCGTGGACATGGCCTTCGATACGGCAGAGGAAGCTGCCGTGCGCGCCTCGCTTGCTCTCAGCGACAAGGTTTTCGCTTCCGAAGACTGCAGCGAAGGCGTCCGCGCATTTTTTGCCAAGGAGCAGCCGAAGTTCAAGCATCGCTGATCTCGAACGCACGCCGCAGAAATGCGGCGCTGCGCTCCAGGACCGCATCGGCCGCCTCCAAATGAGGGGCATGTCCGCAGCCCGGCACGAACCAGCTTTCGACCGGGCCGCTTACGCCGCTGACGATGGCTTCGACCTGCCCCGGCGAGCCGTGGTCGTCGTTCTCTCCCTGAATTGCGAGAACGGGACAGCGGATCGCGGGCAGCCGGTCCGTCATTCGCCAGTCGCGCATGGTCGGGTGTTGCCAAGCCTCGACCCAGCCGCGGAACATGGCGTCGACGTTTTCACCGTGGTGCCTGGCCAGCCGCTGCCGCAAATCGCC
>DASVDU010000287.1:0-3958 GCA_036380915.1 Hyphomicrobiaceae bacterium
GCCTACGACGTCGTCGAAACCGATCAGGGCTATCTCTCCACCTTCACGAGCGGTGAGGTCAGCATCGTCACCCTCACCTCGCCCAACATGACTTTCGTCAGCCAGTTCGGTCGCCGCCATTGACGAGGTCCGCCTCAAGCCGCCGATCCGTCATTTTCGAAAAAAGAAATCATGATCAGATATAATCCGACGATGGATCACCGGAACCTGTTTCGGTGCAAAGTCCTTCATGTCCTCGCGATCGGAGCGGCATCTATGGCGCTATTCGCTTCCGATGCCATCGCCCGAGAGGCTCGCGGAGCGGATCCGCCAACCCCCAGAGTGGAAGAGGCAAAGAAGACCAGTGTAAAGGGACCATGCGCCAGATACGGTCCAAAGGCCAGGGAGCTGGGAAATTCAGGAATTTGCGCCTTCGCCGGCGGCGTCGTGATGGGTTACGTGTTCAAGGAGTTCACGGACGTCGATATCGGCATGATTGGGCAGAGGATCCCCGTGCCCTACCTCGGTGCGGGTCTGCCGATGGCGTACTACTTCAAGAAGGACGTCAGTCCTCAAACAGAAAAGATCGGCTTCGGTGCCCTTGCCATGGCAGACTTGATGCTGGTGTCGAAATCCAGAGCGGGTCTGTTCCGCGGATACATCAGGGCCTCTTTCGACGGCAGAAGCGAATATGACGACGACGGCAAGCTGGGCCTGAGTTTGCCCAAAATTGACGATTCCTACTACTATGGCGCCATCAACGAGGCCTGGGTACAGTTCAACGGGTTGAAGGTCGGCATTCAGCCCTCGTTGTTCGGCTTCAACCGCGTCCCCTCCATTCTCAATCCGACCTACACGTCCGAGATCACCACGGCCGCGGCGTCCTTTACGATCGGGTATGCGCCGAACTTCTCGATCAGCGTCTCGGCCGAGGATGGAGGCCGGCGGAACTACAGCGAGGGCATCCTCTCACGCGAGAGGAGCGAGCTGGATAAACCGGACTGGGTTGGACTCGTCCGCTACGCCAAAGGCAATTCACTCTATCATTTCTCAGTCGCTAGACATAAGGCCACCGATACGGTGATGCGGGACTTCATCGGAGGCGAAGCGACCGACGTTTCCGGCTGGGCGGCCGCTGCCGGGTTCCAGACCAAGATCGACTGGAGCAAGTATCTCGGCGACGCCTACGCCGATAATCCCGGCCGGCTGAGCCTCACGGTAGCCGCCGCCGAGGGAGCCATGGGCTACTTAGGCGTCCCCTTCTTCGCTCCGGACTATGTGGTCTCCTCGTCCGGAACCGTCGAGCGGTCGACCGGCTGGTCAGCCGTCGCTGCCTACGAGCACATCTGGGCACCGAGGTGGAAGTCGACGCTGAGCTATTCAATGTTCAGTGTGAACATGGGCTCGCCGGGCGAAGCGATAATTCCGCCGGAATTCAACATGCCAGCGCCGATGGTCGACTTCGACATTACCGTTACCGGGTCCGTCCTCCAGGGTGGAGTGGAGCACTTGCTCTCTCCCGGTCTCACCGCCGGCCTCGAGGTGGGCTATACTTGGACCAAGGCGGAAGGAAGCTATGCCGGCGACAAGGCGCGCGACCTCGAGGTCAGCTATCCTCACGTTGGCATCTACCTTCGGCGCTCGTTCTGAGCACGTGCGCTCTATGAAAGCCTATGCAGCTTGAACGCTCCGCGGCGGTGATGTCTCAGAACCACCGCCTCGGAACCGAATCGATATAACCGGCACACGCGGACCGAACGCGGTTGTCGTGTCCAATGAACCGGCATACCCGTGCCTTGATCCCGGGATTGGAGCGCACCTCGCGTGCACTGACGTGCATTCCATACTCGCGGGCCACTTCCGCAACATTGGAATCCTCGCAGTAGGGCGTTGCGATCGGCTGGCCGTTGACGATCTGAAACGCGCCTCGGCAGATGATCTTGGCACTTGCGGGCTCCATAGCGGCCAGAATCGCGCCAACTCCGAAGGCCATCGCAAAAATTATCTTGTTCGCCCCAATCATTTTCTGAACTCCCTGCGACCGTACCTTCTCGCCTACGGAACAATAGCACAGTTCTGGCTCTTGCGTGAACGCGATCGATCGAAACGAGCGAGGCTGATGAATTAGGTCGTCCTCGTCATCTGGCCAGATGTGTTTCAACAGGCCTGAAGCGCAGAAGCTCGCAATTGGGAGGGGAGTTGCGCTGCACGCAACCTCCCACTCACATCGAAAAGCAACGTCTCGCTCCGGCGTGCTCGGCTGGGAATGCTACGCCGGCATGCTGCCAAGGCTGCTAAGGCATTTACGTGTCCCCGCTCATCGGTTCGGGCAGCCACTCGACTTCCGTAGGACTTGCCGCTGCAGCAAAGTCATCGTATGACTGACAACCGATAACCTGATAAGTCGCCGTGCCCGCTCGGGCGAATTCCGTGGCCGTCAGGTTCATCCGTCGAAAGAGCCGGACAACAAGAGCCGGCACGAAACCGGGAGGAAAGCACACGATGAGACATGCCCGACTGCCGCTGATCGGCACCCTACTCGCGACTGCTGCCCTATTGGTCTCCGGCTCGCCCGCGCCGGCGCAAACAACGCTCAAGTGGGCGCACGTCTACGAGGTGAACGAGCCCTATCACACCGAGGCCCTGTGGGCGGCCGAGGAGATCAAGAAGCGCACGGGCGGCAAGTACGAGATCCAGGTGTTCCCCGCCTCGCAGCTCGGCAACGAGAATCAGATCAACGAGGCGCTGGGCCTCGGCACCGTCGACATCATCTACACGGGCGTCGCTTTCGCCGGGTCGATCCACAAGCCGATCGCCATCACCAACGCACCGTTCGTGCTCCGCGATTTCAATCACTGGAAAGCCTATCGCGACTCGCCGCTCTTCCGTGAGCTGGCGAAGGGCTACGAGGACAAGACCGGGCACAAGGTGATCGCGCTCACCTATTACGGGCAGCGGATGCTGACGGCTAACCGCGAGATCAAGGTTCCGGAGGACATGAAGGGCATGAAGCTGCGCGTGCCGCCGGCGCCGCTGTTCCTGATGTTCACGAAGTCCGTCGGCGCCAACGCCACGCCGATCGCCTTTGCCGAGGTCTATCTCGCCCTGCAGCAGGGGACCGTCGACGGCCAGGAAAACCCGCTGCCGACCATCATGGCGAAGAAGTTCTACGAGGTGCAAAGCCATATCATGCTGACCGGCCACATCACCGAGTCGCTGCTGACGATCGTCGGCAGCCACGTGTGGCCGAAGCTCACCGATGAGGAGAAGGCCACGTTCAACGAGGTCCTGATGCAGGCCGCCAGCAAGGCTACGGACGCCATCCGCGCCTCTGAGCAGAAGCTGGCGGACGAGTTCCGCAAGCTGGGCAAGACGGTGGTCGAGGTCGATCGCGGGCCGTTCATCGCCGCGGCGCAGCCCCTGCACAACGATCCGAACGCCGGCGCGGGCTGGACGAAAGAGCAGTACGACGCGCTCCAGGCTTTGGCGAAGTAAGTATCGAGAATCTCCGAGCCAGATGCCCGGCGGCCGTGGTGTCGCCGGGCGTGACGTACGCAGCTCGAGGCTTTCCGCCCTTCCCACCGAACGATTGCGTTTGGGCGCGCGCTCAAACGGTTTGTTTCCATCCAAATCGCAAATGCGCTCCCGGTCAGACAAAAACGTTCGGGATGAGTTTCTTACTTTTCCCGTGAGGAGAAATGCGAAAAATTAAAACCATTCATCCGCACACGCAGGAGCAAGTTGTAAGGTGGATCCCGGCAACTAGCGCCGGGATGACTACGGAAATCGTTTGATTGGTGTGGAGCACTCGCTATCTTTCAGATGCCATAAAACAAAAAGGGAGGAACGTCGTGCAGCAGCAGGGGCACCCTGAGGAGCACCTGATCCACGTCGAGGATGCCGAGGTAACGATCGAGCATCACGCCGAGGATTGGGTATCATTCGCGCTATTCTGGGCGCTCGCGCTCATTGTCTTCCT
>DASVDU010000288.1:0-23477 GCA_036380915.1 Hyphomicrobiaceae bacterium
GCATATCTGAAAAGTAAAGGATCTTGTGCAGCTTGACGTTGCCAAGTTCCTCGGGGGAGCAGTTCGCACAGATGTAATGAACGACTTCGATCAACTTGTCGCGATCCAGCCGGTAAACGGGTGCTTTCATCTCCATCGTCTGACTCCTCCCGCATAGAGTCTGTCACGAACGAATGGGGAACGCAATGGTATGCCGCCTCTATCCACGATTCCGCATCGCCAGAGTTCGCAACCTCAACGCATTTAGGCGGATGAAGCCCTCGGCGTCCTTCTGATCGTAAGCCCCGCGGTCGTCCTCGAAGGTGACGAGGGTCGAGGAGTAGAGCGACTTCGGGCTCGTACGGCCGATGACAATGACGTTGCCCTTATAAAGCTTCAGCCGCACCTCGCCTTCGACGTGCTCCTGGCTCTTGTCGATCAGCGCCTGCAGCATCTCGCGCTCGGGCGCGAACCAGAAGCCGTTGTAGATCAGCTCGGCGTAGCGCGGCATCAGCTCGTCCTTGAGGTGGGCGGCGCCGCGGTCGAGCGTGATCGACTCGATCGCCCGGTGGGCGGCGAGCAGGATGGTGCCACCGGGGGTCTCGTAGACGCCGCGCGATTTCATGCCGACGAAGCGGTTCTCGACGAGATCGACACGGCCGATGCCGTTGTCCCGGCCGAGATCGTTGAGGCGGCCCAGCAGCGTGGCCGGCGACAACCGCTCGCCGTTGAGGCTCACCGCATCGCCCCGTTCGAATCCGATGCTAATGACAGTCGGCTTGTCCGGCGCGTCCTCTGGACTGATCGTACGCTGGTAAACGATGGAGGGCGGCTCGACGCCGGGGTCTTCCAGAACTTTGCCTTCCGACGAGGAGTGGAGCAGGTTGGCATCGACGGAGAACGGCGCTTCGCCCTCCTTGTCCTTGGCGATCGGGATCTGGTGCTTGCGGGCGAAGTCCAGAAGCTCGTTGCGGCCTTTGAAAGTCCATTCGCGCCAGGGCGCCACGATGCGAATATTGGGCTCGAGAGCGTAGTAGCTGAGCTCGAACCGAACCTGGTCGTTGCCTTTGCCGGTGGCGCCGTGGCAGACGGCATCCGCGCCGGTCTTCCGGGCGATCTCAATCTGCTTTTTGGCGATCAACGGTCGCGCGATGGATGTGCCGAGCAGGTAGACGCCCTCGTAAAGCGCATTGGCGCGGAACATCGGGAAGACGTAGTCGCGAACGAACTCCTCCCGGAGATCCTCGATGAAGATGTTCTCGGGCTTGATCCCGAGCAGCTCGGCCTTTTGCCGGGCCGGCTCCAGCTCCTCGCCCTGGCCGAGGTCGGCTGTGAACGTCACCACCTCGCAGCCGTAGGTCTCCTGGAGCCACTTGAGGATGATCGACGTATCGAGCCCGCCCGAATAGGCAAGCACCACCTTCTTGACCTTGTCTCCGGTCTTCGCAGCCATCGTAAGTCCTGCTCATGTGCTGAAATTCGCGCGCACTATAGGCCGCGGTTTCGTCGCGGGCCAAGAGGCGCCTGCGCAGCGGGTGTCCGCATCGTTGTCTCAGGGCGGATCGGAAGTGATAAGCTCGCAAGCGGAACCGGCTACCTGAGAGGCCCACGATGCCGCGCCTGGAATTCTGGTACGAGTTCGCTTCCAGCTACTCCTATCTTTCCGTGATGCGCATTTCCGATCTGGCGCGAGAGGCGGGAGTCGAGGTGGTCTGGCGGCCTTTCCTGCTGGGGCCGATCTTCAAGGCGCAGGGCTGGGAGACTTCTCCGTTCAATCTCTACCCGGCCAAAGGCCGCTATATGGTCCGCGACATGCAGCGGCTGGCCGCCGACCGCGGACTGCCGTTCGTCATGCCGCCGACGTTTCCCGCAAACAGCCTCAAGGCCGCCCGGCTGGCCTTGATCGGCGCCGACGAAGGCTGGGTCGAGCCATTCACGCGCAAGGTTTTCGAGGCCCAGTTCGGGCGTGGCGAGGAGATCTCCGACGTCGGGGTGATTTCGGCCATCCTCGCCGGCCTGGGTCTGGACGCCTCAGAAATGCTGGGTCGGGCCGAAGACCCCATCGTCAAGCAGAGGCTCAAGGAGCAGACCGCCGAGGCGGCATCGCGAGGCCTATTCGGTGCGCCGAGCTTCGTTACGGAGGCTGGCGAGCTGTTCTGGGGTGATGACCGGCTGGAGCAGGCCCTCGATTGGGTTTTACGTCCGCGAACAGGAGTTCTTCCGAAAGGGAACAAGATCAGCGGCGGATGATGTTGCTAAAATGTTCCTGCCGCAATTTTCGTCGGGGGGAAAGTATCGTGAGAATGGTGAGTTGGGCTACGGCCCTTGGCATAGCAGTGCTTGCCGCAGGGTTTGCCGCATTGGGCGCCGAGGCTGAGAGCGCGAAGGCATCGCCCTGCAAAGGTCTCGAGCAGAAAGCCTGCGCCGCAAAGGCGGACTGTAGTTGGGTGCCGGCGACGACGCGAAAGGACGGCCGGAAGGTGAAGGCCTATTGCCGCCTCAAGGCGAAGTCCTCCACGTCTGCGAAAAACGCGCCGAAGACTTGAGGCTTTACCCTCGCGCCTGCTCGCCGTCCTATTGGGTCAGTGGAGCAGCCGCTGCCAGGGAAAGATCGCGTCGATCATCGAGGCTGCGCTTTCCGGCACGGCAACCGCAGCGACGACCTTGTTCGGGAAGGTGATCTGCGCCACGGCGTGGCCGCTATCGGAGCGATAGGCCGCGAACTGCGGGGCTTCAACCGAAGCGGGGCGAGCCGGAGCAGGACCGAATATCGATACGGCCGCGCCAATCGCGAACGGAGAGCCCGCCATCGGCCAACCCAGTGACCGCAAGAAGCTGGCTGGCCCGGCGGGCAACAAATGCGTGGGCAGGCCCAAGGCCGCCATCGGGGCAGACGCCTCGAGTAATTTCGTCCAAGCCTGCATCGGCGCCAGCGGACCAATCGCCGATTGCGGAGCTAGCGCCAATCCGGGCACCGCAAGAGGGAGGACCCAGGCGAGCCCCAGCCACGAGGGCTCGAATGGGCTGCGTTCAGGCGGGCGATGCCAGGCCGACGGAGCCAGCATGTTGGACCAGCTAGCCAAGGCCTGTCCGGGGCTGGAGGAGGGCTCACCCGGCTTGGCGGAGGAAAACAGGGCGTCGATCTGCTGCCAGGGCGCAAGCATCGTCGTCGTGCACTGGGTGGCAACCGACATGCAGGAGAGCACCATGTCTCCCCAAATTTTCGCCCACTCGAGCTGATCGTCGAGATTGAACATCGCTCCGTCCTCCGGAAGCTAAGGAGAGACGAATACCGCCTATTTTGCGATGCAGCAAGCCTTATTGCGTAGCAGCGTCAAGCTCGTGCTCCAGCTTCCGCCGTCCACGCCGTCCGGCAAGGCGGCCAGCCACCAGCCAATACGCGGTCCCAGCGGCTACGCCGGTACAGGTGAATGCGGCGAGCAGATAAAGGGTTACTGGCAACGGTTGAGTAAACCCGTGGCCCGTGATCTGCGTGAGGAAGCCCAGCATCGCGATCCCGAACCCCGCAGCGGCATAGTAGATCGGGCTCTTGAGCCGCCGCCATTCCGCGACAGCGAGTGCGATGATCGAAAACGGCGCCCCAAAGATTGCGCTGTGAACCGTGGCGAGCAGCAGCCAGATGCCGGCAGCGCTCAGGAGGTCTGCCCCAGCGAAAACGAGCTCGTGAGGAGGCAGAACGAAGAAGACCTGGACAAGACCGGCTGTGAAGCAGGCGACGAGATAGCCGGCGAAGCATCGCAACAGGGCCGCCAGCATAGTTCTCCCCCGCTCTGGCCTATCGAACTCTTTGTGTTCAGGCGCGCCGTCCAGCCAGCAGCCAGTAGACGAAGCCCCCGGCAAAGCCTGCCGTCGCGAAGACCTGCCAGACGACCGGACTCGGCAAGACCAGGCCTGCCGAACCGAACTGCGCCAGCATTGGCACCGCGACGAGCGCGAGGCCGCCGCCGATGATGTAATAAAGCGATGACCTGATGCGCGCGACCTCGCCGATCAAAACGATCAGCAACGCTGGCAGGATCGTGAGGCCGGAAGCGAGGATGGCGCCCTCTGTTACGAGGTCGAATATGGCCACCATGGAGTCCGGATCGTCCATGTGCTGACCATGGAAAGCATGCGTGATCCGCTCCATCCCGAGCGTGACGAGGACGAGCCCGGCGATCAGGGCCGAAATCAGGAATGCCACCGGAACGACGATGATCCGCCAGAGCGTCGACCAGAACATCGCCTCAAGCCTCTGCGGCCGGGCGTAGCGCACTCGCCCTCAATCTGGTGGTCTCGGATTTGAGCTGGCCGCAGGCGGCGAAAATGTCGCGTCCGCGCGGCGTGCGCACGGGGCTCGCGTAGCCCGCGCGGTTCACGAGCTCGGCGAACCGCTCGATCTGCTCCCAGTCCGAGCACTCGTACCTGGTGCCCGGCCAGGGGTTGAACGGGATCAGGTTGATTTTGGCCGGAATGCCCTGCAGCAGCTTCACCAGTGCCTTGGCATCAGCCAGGGAGTCGTTGACGCCCTTGAGCATCACGTACTCGAAGGTGATGCGCTTGGCGTTCGAGAGGCCCGGGTAGGCGCGGCACGCGGCCATGAGCTCGGCGATCGGGTACTTGCGGTTGATGGGCACCAGCTCGTCCCGCAGATCGTCGCGTGTGGCGTGCAGCGAGATGGCGAGCATCGTCCCGCTCTCAGCGCCCCACCTCGGGATCTCCGGCACCACGCCCGAGGTCGACAGCGTGATGCGCCGTTTGGAGATGGAGAGCCCCTCGCCGTCGGCGGCGATGTCCATGGCCGCTTTCACGTTGTCGAAATTGTAGAGCGGCTCGCCCATGCCCATCAGGACGATGTTGGTGATCTTGCGTTCTGTGCTGGGCAGCAGGCGGCCGTCATTGGGTCTCGCCGCGCCGGGCCAGTCGCCGATGCGGTCGCGCGCCAGCATGATCTGGCCCACGATCTCCTGCGCTTCGAGATTGCGCACCAGCCGCTGCGTGCCCGTGTGGCAGAAGGAGCAGTTGAGCGTACAGCCGACCTGACTAGAGATACAGAGCGTGCCGCGGTCGGTTTCAGGAATGTAGACCGTCTCGATTTCCGGGGCCTGCGCCTCACGCCCCCGCTTGGGCAGCCGCAGCAGCCACTTGCGGGTGCCGTCAACCGAGACCTGCTCGGTGACGATCCGGGGCCGCGCGAGAGAATAGGCGGCCGCGAGCCGCGCCCGGAGATCCTTCGAGACGTCCGTCATCTGGTCGAAGGAGGTGACACCGCGGACGTAGATCCAGCTCCAGAGCTGCGAAACGCGCATGCGGAGATGGTTCGGCGGGACGCCGATCGCGGCCAGCGCTTCCCGCAATTCATCGCGTCCCAGGCCGACGAGCGACGGCCGACTCTCCGCCTGTGCAGCGGACGGACTCGCGTGCGGTGTCTTATCGAGCAAAAGGACCATTCATCAACCTGCGCGGGGACTTGAGAGCAGACATTTAGTCCGTATCGCCCACGAGGCAAAGCCCGCCGTCGTGCGGCCCGCGGTCATGGCAGCTCGCGTCGGCGAGTGTGTCTTCACGCCAACGCCGCACCACCGCCATACCGGGGCTTATCCCGGTACCCAGCCATCCCCAAGCGTTGAGCCCAGCAGAACGCTGGATCCCGGCGACGAGCGCCGGGATGACGTTTAGGAGTTGGGCTTAGGTGCGGAGCGCTAATTCGCAGGAGCTGTTTCTCGCTTAGCATCAACCCGCGCGATCAGCTTCTCGACCTCGGGCAGGATATCCTTGACGATTTCGGCGACGCCCCTGCCGTTCGGATGCATGCCGTCGTCCAGGTTGAGATCAGGCCGCATCGCAACGGGCTCGAGGAAAAACGGATAGAGCAGCGCGTCATGCTTTCGAGCGAGCTCCGGAAATATCGCATCGAACTTTCGGACGTAATCGTCGCCCCAATTGCGCGGCGCCTTCATACCGGCGATCAGAACGGGAATGCCACGAGCTTCGAGACGGGTGAGAATCTCATCCAGGTTCTGCCGTGCCTCGGCAGGGTCTATCCCGCGGAGTGCGTCATTCGCGCCAAGCTCGACGATCGCCGCGTTGGCATCCTCCGGAAAAGCCCAGTCGAAGCGTTGCAGGCCAGCCGCGGTGGTGTCGCCGGAGACACCGGCGTTGATCACCTCGACGGCATATCCCTTGTCGCGCAAGGCCTTTTCGAGCTGTGCTGGAAATGCTTCGCCGGGATTAAGTCCATAGCCGGCCGTCAGGCTGTCCCCGAAGGCAACGATGCGAATGGGACCCGGCTCAGCCCGGACGTGGCTCGCCCCGATCGCCACAAGCAGGCAGGCATTGACGAGGACAGCGAGCATGCTCACCTGTGTCGATAGGCGGGCCGCAGTCCGGCGCTTCATGATATCGCCTCCTGTCGCGTTCACTGTCCAAACCAACCCCCAAGTAGTAGCACGATCGAGAGACACAAGCTTCCGGAGGCCCTTCGTGCCTGCAACCGCAGCGCCCATCATTTCTCTTGACGACGTGAGATTGAGGCTCGTCAGCCGCGCCGGGCCGGTTGATATCCTGCGCGGTGTCAGTCTCGAGATCGGCGCGGGTGAGGCGGTCGCCATCGTCGGGCCCTCCGGTTCGGGCAAGACCTCGCTCCTGATGATCATCGCCGGCCTCGAGCGTGCGACCAGCGGGTCGGTGAGGGTCGCCGGGCATGAGTTCACCGAGCTTGGCGAGGACGCACTGGCGCTGATCCGGGGGCGCGAGATCGGGATCGTGTTCCAGTCGTTCCACCTGGTTCCGACGATGACGGCGCTGGAGAATGTGGCGTTGCCGCTCGAGTTCGCGGGCAACCCGGATGCTTTCCGGATCGCGGAGGAAATGCTGCGGGAAGTCGGGCTGGGGCATCGCACCAGCCATTTTCCAGCTCAGCTCTCCGGGGGTGAGCAGCAGCGGGTGGCGATCGCGCGCGCCATTGCCCCCCGACCGCGGCTCATTCTGGCCGACGAGCCCACCGGCAATCTCGACGGGAACACAGGCAATCAGATCATAGAGCTGCTGTTCGACCTCCACCGGCGGCGCGATGCAACGCTGGTGCTCATCACGCATGATCCGGCTCTGGCGGAGAGATGCGCACGCATCCTGCGCATGGCCGACGGCCGGGTCGTGGCCGACAGCGCAAAGATCGAGGCCGTATGACCAGCGCCGAGACGGCTGTCGCCGCAAATATCCGGCCCGGGCGCCCGGCCGTGCCGCAAATGGTGCGGCTGGCCGTCCGAGAGCTGCGCAGCGGCTTTTCCGGCTTTCATGTCTTCATCGCCTGCGTCGCTCTCGGCGTGATGGTGATCACGGCCGTCGGCGCCCTGACGGACTCGCTGCGGCGCGGCTTCGAGCAGCAGGGCGAGCTGTTGCTGGGTGGCGATGTCGTCTTATCGCGCGCGCACCGCCCGGCTGACCCCACCGAGCGGACCTGGATCAACACGCAAGGGCGCGCTGCCGAAATGGCAACGATGCGGACGATCGTGCGGCGCACGGACGGCCAGGATCAGTTCCTGGTGGAGCTGAAGGGTGTCGATGCGGCCTATCCGCTGGTCGGGGCGGTGCAGATGCAGGGTGGCGCCGACTTCTCCGACGCTGTCCATAAGAACGGCGGTGCCGTCGTCGCCCCGATTCTTCTGGAGCGGCTGGGCCTCAAGGTCGGGGACAGCTTGTCCCTCGGCACCATCACATTGCCGATCACCGGGGTCGTCGAAGACGAGCCGGACAGCATCACCGACAATCTGACCTACGGCCCGCGGGTTTTCGTGTCGCTCGAAACATTGCAGCGGACCGGCCTTGTCCAGCTTGGCAGCCTCGTGCGCTGGCGGTACGCCCTGAAGCTGACCGACGGCCGCGCGAGCGATGAGCGGCTGGCGCGATTTCGCGCTCAGCTCGCCTCGGCCCTTCCCGAGACCGGCTTCACCGTGCGGGACCGGCGCGATCCGTCGCCGCGCGTCACACGCTCCCTCGATCGCCTGCGCCAATTCCTGACCCTGCTCGGGCTGACGGCGTTGCTGGTTGGCGGCGTAGGCGTCGCGAATGCCGTCGCGGCCTTCATCGACCGCCGGCGCAAGGTCATCGCGACCTTCAAGAGCCTCGGGGCGACCAGCGGCATGATCTTCGGCGTCTTCCTGACCCAGGTGCTGCTGATTGCCGCCATCGGGGTCGTCATCGGCCTTGTGCTGGGCTATCTCGTCCCGGTGATCGCCAATGCGCTCTACGGCGATGCTCTGCCGATCCGCGCCGCGGTGACGATCAGCCCGTGGAGCATCATCTCGGCGGCCGCGTACGGCTTCCTCGTGGCTCTGGTCTTTACCCTCTGGCCGCTCGGACGGGCGGAGCTGGTTCGCGCGGGCGTGCTGTTCCGGGATGAAGTGGCTCCCGAACCGGTGCGGCCCCGGCCACGCGTGATTGCCCTCACGGCTGCGACGATCGCCGCGCTCGTGCTGTTCGTGGTGGTGTCGTCAGAGGTCAAGTGGATCGCGATCAGCTTCTGCCTGGGGCTGGTGGCGGTATTCGCACTGTTCGCCGGACTGGGCGCTCTCGTGACGGCAGCAGCGCGGAGGGTGCCGCGCTCGCGCTTCCCGGAAGTCGCACTGGCGATCGGTAATCTGGGGGCGCCCGGTGGCCTGACGCGATCCATCGTGCTTTCGCTCGGTGCGGGGCTGTCGCTACTGGTGGCCGTCGCACTGACGGACGTCTCGATGGTACGGGAGCTGACCACGCGCCTTCCCGAAACGAGCCCCACGTACTTCGTACTCGACATTCGTAAGGACCAGGCGGCCGACTTCCGCCAGCTCGTCGACCGCGTCGCGCCCGGCTCCGAGGTTCGCGATGCGCCGATGCTGCGCGGGCGGATCGTTGAGCTCGGCGGCAGGCCCGTCGACCAGATCAAGCCGCCACCCGAGGCCGAATGGGTGCTGACGGGCGATCGCGGGCTGACTTATTCGGAAGATGTGCCGGAGGGCTCACGCGTGGTCGCGGGAGAGTGGTGGCCTGCCGACTATGATGGCGAGCCGCTCGTCTCGTTCGAGGCCGAATTGGCCGGACATCTAGGCATCGGCCTCGGAGATACCGTCACCGTCAACGTGCTCGGCCGGAACATCACTGCACGGATCGCCAGCCTGCGCGAGGTGAAATGGGAGTCGCTCGCCATCAACTTCGTGATGGTGTTCTCGCCAAACGCGTTGAGGGCAGCTCCACACAACCTGCTGGCGACGATCACCCTGCCGCGGGATGCGAGCCTTTCCGAGGACGCGGCGCTCGCGCGGTCGATTTCGAACACGTTCCCGTCCGTGACGCCCATCCGCGTGAAGGACGCGCTCGACGCATTCAGCGACCTGTTCGAGAAGGTGATGACAGCCGTCCGGGTGGCCGGAAGCATTACGCTCATTGCGGGCGCTCTCGTGCTCGCCGGGGCCCTGGCAACCGCTCAGCGTCGGCGCATCAAGCAGGCCGTCATTCTGAAGACTTTGGGCGCCATTAGGCGCCGGATTCTCGTCTCTCACTTTGTGGAATACGCCGTTCTGGCCGCGGTCACGGCCGGGGTGGCCGCGGTGCTCGGGACGGTGTCCGCATGGATCGTCGCGACTCGCGTGATGGAAATCGAGTTCACATTTTCGTCAACAGCCGTCGCCAGCGCCCTGGCGCTTGCGCTGATCCTGGTCATGGGATTTGGCGGATTGGGCACATGGCAAGTTCTGAGGGCGCCGGCTGTGCCGTATTTGCGAACCGATTAAGGGTTAATGACGCACGGCTGAAGTCGAAGCCCGTGATCTTGCCTCCTCGGGCCCGACTTCATAAGTTCTGTCATTGAGATATGATCGGCGCTCCGCGCCTTGAAAGCAGTGCAAGCGCGGGTCATATTGCAAACCACTGGTTTTGGGTGCTCGCAGCAGCGGTCAAGGGATCGAAAATGGCTCAATACGACAACAGGTACGCGCAAGCTGGCACCGCCGCCCGAACGGGCGTAGCGGTCGATGAGGGCCTCCGCGCGTACATGCTATCGGTATACAACTACATGGCGGCGGGCGTGGCCCTCACTGGTCTTGCCGCCTACCTGGTGTTCAGCGCTGCGGTCACGGGCGATTCTGGCTCTGCCGTCGCCCGTCTGGGCAATGGCACCATGCTCACCGAGTTCGGCCGGATGATGTATGTGAGCCCGCTCCGCTGGGTGATCATGCTGGCGCCGCTCGGCTTCGTGTTCTTCCTGTCGATGCGCGTCTACCAGATGAGCGTCAGCGCGGCGCAGATTACCTTCTGGCTGTTTGCCGCAGTGATGGGTGCGTCTCTGTCGACGATTTTCCTCGTCTATACGGGCGCTTCGATCACGCGCGTGTTCTTCATCACCGCGGCGGCGTTTGGCGCGCTGAGCCTGTGGGGCTACACGACCCGGCAGGATATCTCGGGCTGGGGCACGTTCCTGTTCATGGGCTTGATCGGCATCATCATCGCGGCGCTGGTCAACCTGTTCCTGGCCTCGAGTGCGCTTCAGTTCGCCATCTCCGTCATTGGCGTCCTGGTGTTCGCTGGCCTCACCGCCTATGACACGCAGCGGATCAAGGACGGCTATTTCGCGGTCGCTGGCAACGCGGAGCTCGCCGCAAAGACGGCGGTCATGGGGGCGCTGAGCCTCTATCTCGACTTCATCAACATGTTCACCTCGCTGCTGTACCTGTTCGGCGAGCGCGAGTAAGGAACTGATGGCCGATCTGGCCACGTGGCAAGGGCCCCGCTCAGTCGGGGCCCTTTTCGTTCGGGGATATCGCGTTCTGCTTTTCTGTCAAAAGCTGCCAAGCTAAAATGACGCGGTCAGCTGTTTGAGGCCTCGTCCATGGCGGACATCGAACTAAGATCAGCGACCCCCGACGATATTCCGGCCATAACGGCCATCTACCGCCCCGCCGTTCTTTTCGGCACTGCCAGCTTCGAGCTGGAGCCACCCACCGAAGACGAGATGCGCCGGCGCTTCGAGGCGATCACCGGCAACGGGTATCCCTACTTGGTCGCCGAAATCAGCGATGCAGTGGTCGGCTACGGCTACGCCAACGCCTTCCGGCCGCGGCCCGCCTATCGCTCCACCGTCGAGAATTCGATCTACGTGGCGCCGGATCATCAGGGCAAAGGCGTGGGAAGAGCGCTGCTCGCCAGATTGATCGAGGTCTGCACGGAGCAAGGCTTCCGCCAGATGATCGCGATCATCGGTGATTCCGGGCAGCGTGCATCGATCGGATTGCACCGTTCGCTCGGGTTCATATTCGCTGGCACGGCGCACTCGGTCGGCTTTAAGCACGGGCGCTGGCTCGATACGGTGATGATGCAGCGGGCGCTCGGGGAGGGTGACAGCACGCCTCCACGCGACGTGCGCAGCCGGGCCACGCGCGAGTAGAACCGCATTTGCTCGCCCCGGGGCTGGGATAATGCTCGCCCGAGCTGCCTTCAGTGCTCCACCAGCCGCAGCTTGCTTTCCAGCACGTGCAGAACACGCCGCAGGTCGTGGCCGCGCTTCAGCACCATGCCTCCGGCCGCGATGACGCTATAGGCGCCCTGCTTTCTGGCGAGCTTAGGATTCTTCTCGATTCGGTAGAGCGGACACTCGCTCGCTTTCCGGAAAACGGAGAACACGGCCTTGTCGCGTCCCATGTCGATGGCGTAATCACGCCACTCCCCGGCGGCGACTTTTCGACCGTAAACGGCGAGGATGTCATCGAGCTCGCGGCGATCAAAAGAGATCGTTGCCGGAGCGAGCCCCCCTTGCTGGGATTGTAGTGGGCCAGGAGACGAGCTGCCCGCCTGGCGCGGGCGAAAAACTATCGGCTCGGAATCGCTCAACACGCGCCTCCTTTTGTTTCCCCTCAATGTCGCTTGGGGCTCCGGGAAATTCAAGCGCGACCTTCCCGGATCTGGATGTAACAAACTGCAATGAAAATCACGAAGTAGCCACACTCCTACCCACGGGAGGCCCAATTCATGAGCATACTGTCCAATATTGCCCCTGGCCCGGTCCAAACGCTCGGAGCTGTTGCCCCCCATAGTCCCCCCGAGCTTCCCTCTGGACCGGGCCACCTTTCCCTCTCGCAAGTTTTCCTGCCCTCAGGTGGCCGCAGGAATGCCGCGGTATCGCCGCGAATCAGAAACAGCTTGAAAGCGTTGCCCCGGCCCGGTCCTCAGGCTTGGCTTCGGAATGTCAGCCCCCAAGCTGCCGAAGACGCGTACCTGAACCGGGCCATTTTCGTTGTCTCGAGGCTTAAGGAACCGGGCAGCGTTTGGGTAACCGCGACGATGACCTACACTTGCAACAGGCCATGGCGCCGCTTTAGAAAGCGTGCCGCTCAAAAAAATCATAACGCGTTGAAGTCGCCGCGAGATATGCCTTCATGATGACAGAGACGACGTCAGCAGAATCGCATCCATTCCTGGCCGAGGTGAGCCGTTTGCTTCACCTGATGGTCAACGCTGTCTATTCGGATCGCGAGATCTTCTTGCGAGAGCTTATCTCGAACGCATCCGATGCTTGCGACAAGCTGCGGTATGAAGCCATCGCTCATCCGGAATCGCTCGGCGCCGACGACCGACTGCACATCACGATCATTCCGGACAAGGCCGCCGGCACACTGACCGTGGCCGACAACGGCATCGGCATGAGTCGCCAGGAGCTCATGGAGAACCTGGGGACCATCGCCAAGTCCGGCACCAGGGCCTTCCTCGAACAGATGCAACAGGCCGAGGAGGGCAGCGGGCTCATCGGCCAATTCGGCGTGGGGTTCTACTCGGCCTTCATGGTGGCCGAGAGCATCGAGGTGACCAGCCGCAGGGCGAGCTCCGACGAAGCTTGGGTCTGGCGATCGGACGGGGTGTCCGGGTTTTCGATTTCGCCACCCCAATCCAATGGCGCGCTGCCTCCTCGCGGTACCTCGGTAAAGCTGAAGCTCAAGAAGGACGCGTTCATCTTCCTCGAGCCCGACGAGATAGAGCGCATCGTCCGCGCCTACTCCGACCACATTCTGTTTCCGATCGAGCTGAAGCTGCCTGGTGAGCCCGCACGCCAGATCAACACGGCGAGTGCGCTGTGGCACCGGGCGAAGTCCGAGGTGACGGACGAGCAGTACACGCAGGCCTACCGCTCGATCACCAACACCATCGATGAGCCGGCGTTGACGGTTCACTACAAGGCTGAAGGGCGGCAATCGTATGCCGTGCTGCTTTTCGTGCCTAAGCTGCGGCCCTACGATCTCTACGATCCGAACCGCAAAGGCCGCGTGAAGCTTTACGTCCGGCGCGTCTTCATTACCGAGGACGCCGGGCTTCTCCCGGCTTATCTCCGGTTCGTCCGTGGTGTCGTGGACAGCGAGGACGTCCCCCTCAACATCTCCCGGGAGATGCTGCAGAAGAACCCGCTGGTCGGCCAGATCCGGACGGCGGTGACAGGCCGGCTGCTCACCGAGCTGGAACGGTTCGCCTCGCGCGATGCCAAGGCCTACGAAGCCTTTTTCGAGACCTTCGGGTCCGTGCTGAAGGAGGGTATCTACGAGGATCCCACGCGGCGGGATCAGCTCCTCAAGTTGGCCCGCTTCCGCAGCACGGCGGGGTCGGGATGGCGGTCCCTCGCCGACTACATCGCCAGCATGCGGCCGAACCAGAACGAAATCTACTTCCTCGCGGGCGACGATCCGACCCGTCTGGCCGCCAGCCCGCAGCTCGAGGCCGCGCGTGCCCGCGGAGTCGAGGTGCTCTTGCTCACCGACCCGATCGACCACTTCTGGACGTCTCTGAGCCTGAAGTTCGAGGGCAAGCCGTTCCGCTCATTGAGCCAGGGCGAAGTCGATCTCACCGCCATCCCTCTGCTGGACGAGAGCAAGGCCGCGGAGAAAGAGGCGGCGGGCGCAGACATCAAAGGGCTTATCGATGCCCTGCGGACAGCTCTCGGCGAGGCGGTCACCGACGTGCGTGCTTCGAAACGATTGACCGAGAGTGCAGTGTGCCTGGTTGCGCCCCGCGGCGGGCCGGATCTTGGTCTAGACAGATTGCTTCAGCGCCAGCAGACGGGCGTGACATCGCGGCCGGTGCTCGAGATCAACCCGAACCATCCACTCATCACAGCCGTCGCCCGGCGTGTCGCTGACAAGGGCAAGGAAGAGGCTGCCGAGTGGGCGCACCTGCTGTTCGACGAGGCGCGCATCCTCGAAGGCGATACCCCTGCCGATCCCGCGAGCTTTGCTAGCCGCATGAACCAGATGATGCTGAAAGCGCTTGGCGTGCAGTGAAGGGGAGCTGCTAGCGTCGTAGCCCCTCACCCGGCCCTCCGGGCCGACCTCTCCCCATGGGAGAGGTTAAGGGAGTGTCTGCTGCTAACTGGGGTTCCAGCTTAGTCGGATTTAGTGCATGGGCCCCACGACCCAGCTCGCCCCGACCATGGGTCCGACGGTGCCTTCCTGGAGGAGCACGGCGCAGCGCTGCCCTTCTTCCTGAAGGACGGCCGATTGCTGCAGGTCGATCGTGGTGGGTTTTTCCGACCACATGCCGATAGCGGTGAGGTCGCGGACGACGTTGGCGTAGGTGACTTTCTTGCCGCTGTTCTCGCCGCGCCTGATCTCCACCTCCACGCTGGGTTGCACGACGGCCAGCCAGATCGTGCCGCCCTTCATATCGCTCCCGGCCGGCATGGCACCGACTTCGATGTTGATCGTGTTTCCGTCGGTTCGGGCTGTCAGCTCGATGCGGTGCGATGCGAGCTGCTGGGAGGTCTCGGCGATGGCCCGGTCGATCTCGTCCTTCCGGCTGCCGACGACGTGAACGAGGCCATTCACGACGACTTGCGGGGTGTAGACTCGACCATCACCACGCTCTTCGGCATAGGCCCGTTGCCGGTGAGTGAACTTCGGGCTGGCGAGCGTGTCTTTCCAGCCGAGATAATCCCAGTAGTCGACAGGCAGCGAGAGCGCGACGATGTCCGGTCGCGACGCGTAGCTGCGCAGCAGGGCGTCGGCAGTGGGGCAGGACGAGCAGCCCTGGCTCGTGAACAGCTCGAGGACGGAAACGGCATGCTGCGCTCCTGCCGGGCCGGCCGATGCCGACCCGATTACGAGGACCGGCAGGGAAAGAATGAGAAGCGCTGTCAGCCAGCGAGTCATAGTCATCCTTGAGCGGTTTCGAGCGAACCTTATCCGCGCGTCGGCCTCCAAATGCCAGTCACGAATGGGTGAGTTGCCCGCTTACCTTCAAGTGGAAGTGGAAAGGCCGGCTAAGGGGCCGGCCTTTCCCGGATCAGGCCGCGGCAGCAAGGTTGCGCAGCACGTAATGCAGGATGCCGCCGTGGCGATAGTACTCCAGCTCATCCACAGTATCGATCCGGCAGAGCAGCGGGACTTCTTGCGCCCTACCGTCAGCCGCTGTGATGACGGCGGTCAACTTCGCCCGCGGCTTGACGTCCGCGAGTCCGCGGATGCTGACCGTCTCGTCGCCCTTGAGCCCGAGTGATTGCCAGCTCAGCCCCTCTTCTAAGACGAGCGGCAGCACGCCCATGCCGACGAGGTTCGACCGGTGGATGCGCTCGAAGGATTGCGCGATCACCGCCTTCACACCAAGGAGGTTGGTGCCCTTGGCCGCCCAGTCGCGGGACGAGCCGTTGCCGTACTCGACGCCGGCAAACACGACCAGCGGCACGCCCTCCTCGCGGTAGCGCATCGCCGCGTCGTAGATAAACATCGTCTCGCCCGAGGGGTAATGGACGGTGTAGCCACCTTCGCGGACGTTGCCATCTGCGCCCTTCACCATGTGGTTCTTGATGCGGATGTTGGCGAAGGTGCCCCGCATCATCACCTCATGATTGCCGCGCCGTGTGCCGTACTGGTTGAAGTTTTCAGGCCGCACCTGCCTCTCGATCAGATACTTTCCGGCCGGGCTGTCCTTCTTGATCGAGCCGGCGGGCGAAATGTGGTCCGTGGTGATCTTGTCGCCCAGCAGCGCCAGGATGCGCGCGCCGGAAATATCGGAGATCGGCTGCGGCTCTTTCGTGATGCCCTGGAAGTAGGGCGGGTTCTGCACGTAGGTGGAGCCGCTGTTCCAGGAGTACGTCAGGCCTGGGTTGGCCTTGATCTTCTGCCAGTGCTCGTCGCCTTTGAACACGTCCGCGTAGCGCGACCTGAACATCTCGCGTGAGATGTTCTCGGCGATGTAATTCTGGATCTCCTGGTTGCTCGGCCAGATGTCGCGGAGGTAGACCGGCTGGCCGTCCTTGCCGATGCCGAGCGGCTCGGCGGCGAGATTTTTCGTCACCGATCCAGCCAGCGCGTACGCGACGACGAGCGGTGGCGAGGCGAGATAGTTCGCCTGCACATCGGGGCTGACGCGGCCCTCGAAATTGCGGTTGCCGGAGAGCACGGCCGCCGCGACGAGGCCGTTCTCGTTGATCGTCTGCGAGATCTCGGGCGCGAGTGGCCCCGAGTTTCCAATGCAGGTCGTGCAGCCAAATCCCACCACGTTGAAGCCGAGCTGGTCCAGATAGGACTGCAGCCCAGACTTCTCGAGGTAAGCTGCAACGACTTGCGAGCCAGGCGCCAGCGAGGTCTTCACCCACGGCTTGACCGTCAGGCCCTTTTCGACGGCATTTCGCGCGAGCAGCCCGGCGCCGATGAGCACGCTCGGGTTGGAGGTGTTCGTGCAGCTCGTGATCGCCGCGATGACGACGTCGCCGTGGCCAAGATCGAAATCCTTGCCGGGCACCTTGTAGCGTGCGGTGGCGCCACTGGTCTTGCGGTACTCGGTTTCGAGCGCGGCAGCGAAGCCGCTCCCCACCTTGTCGAGCGCGATACGCCCTTCCGGACGCTTTGGGCCTGCCATCGACGGCTCGACCGTGCCGAGGTCCAGCTCCAGTGTGGACGTGAAGACCGGATCAGGAGAGTCGGCCGTGCGGAACAGTCCCTGCGCCTTGGCATAGGCTTCGACCAGCGCAATGCGGTGCGACTCTCGACCCGTAAGGGCGAGATAGTCGAGCGTCGCCTGGTCGACGGGGAAGAAGCCGCACGTCGCACCATACTCGGGCGCCATGTTGGCGATCGTCGCCCGGTCGGCGATGGTCATGTGGTCGAGGCCCGGCCCGTAGAACTCGACAAACCGCCCGACGACGCCGTGCTTGCGCAGCATCTGCGTGATGGTCAGCACGAGGTCGGTGGCGGTGACGCCCTCTCTAAGCCGGCCGGTCAGCTTGAAGCCGACGACCTCCGGAATGAGCATCGACAACGCCTGGCCGAGCATGGCTGCCTCGGCCTCGATACCGCCCACGCCCCAGCCCAGCACCGCGAGGCCGTTGACCATCGTGGTGTGGCTGTCAGTGCCGACGAGCGTGTCAGGGAAGGCGTACGTCTCGCCGCCGATCTCGCGGGTCCAGACCGTCTGGGCGAGATATTCCAGGTTCACCTGATGGCAGATGCCGGTGTCCGGCGGAACGACGCGGAAGTTGGCGAACGCGCCCTGGCCCCATTTCAGGAATTCGTAGCGCTCGAGGTTCCGCTCGTATTCGAGCTCGACATTGCGAGCGAACGCCCGGGGGCTGCCGAACTCGTCCACGATCACCGAGTGATCGATGACCAGGTCCACCGGCACGAGCGGGTTGATCTTGCGCGGATCGCCGCCGAGCGTGTTCATGCCATCGCGCATGGCGGCCAAGTCCACAACGGCCGGCACGCCGGTGAAGTCCTGCATCAGCACGCGGGCTGGGCGAAACCCGATTTCCTTCTCTACCTTGCCGCGATTTTCGAGCCAGGCCGAGATAGCGCTGATATCCGCCTTGCTCACCGAGCGGCCGTTCTCGTGCCGCAGCAGGTTTTCCAGCAGCACCTTCATCGCGTAAGGCAGGCGGGAAATACCGGCAAGGCCGTTCTTCTCGGCATCCGGCAATGAGAAATAGGAGTAGGTCTTACCTTCGACTGAGAGTGTCTTGCGGCTCTTGAAGCTGTCCAACGACACGGATTCTTGCGCGGTCACGATTTGTCCTCCATCCGAGCAACTGAAGCCGCGCCGCCGGAGCGCCGGCGGAGGGATCAACCCCGTTTTTGCGCTAGCGTCGATAGAAGCGTGCTCCTTATATAACCGCGCTCGCGCGAGGGCCAGCTCACGGTTGTCCCACTTGGGGCGCGCAGGACGTACGCGGTCGGAAGACAGGTTGCGGTGACGGACGAGAATACGATTGCGCCTGATCGGGCCTCCCGTCCCAGG
This sequence comes from Hyphomicrobiaceae bacterium, assembly GCA_036380915.1. Classification (GTDB taxonomy): domain Bacteria; phylum Pseudomonadota; class Alphaproteobacteria; order Rhizobiales; family Hyphomicrobiaceae; genus ZC4RG25. The sequence goes on from DASVDU010000288.1 coordinate 18,220, forward strand.
CTCACGGTCGAGGGGCTTGCGGTGGAGCGCGGCGGGCGGCGCGTGCTCACGGAGCTGTCATTCAGCGTGGAAGCCGGCGAGGCCCTGCTTCTGACCGGCCCCAATGGCGCGGGCAAGACGACACTCCTGAAGACGATCGCCGGCTTCATCCGGCCGTTGTCAGGCCGCGTCGCGTATTCAGGCGCTGCGGAAGACCGGCCGCTGGCAGAGCGGGCGCATTATGTCGGCCACCTGAATGGCCTGCGCGCGACCCTTACCGTCGAGGAGAATGCCCGGTTCTGGGCGGAGTACCTCGGCGGATCGACCGGGCACGTCCTTGCTGCGCTCGAGCGGTTCGGCCTTGCCTCTCTTTCGGCGATACCAGCGGGCTATCTCTCGGCAGGGCAGAAGCGGCGGCTGGCATTGGCCCGGCTGCTGTTCGCGCCGCGCCCGCTCTGGTTGCTCGACGAGCCGTCATCCTCCCTCGATGCGCGGTCGACAGCGGTGCTGGCCAGTGTCCTCGACGAGCATGTCGAGGCGGGGGGCATCGTGGTCGCTGCGACGCATCTCCCCCTCGGGCTGGCCCGCTCGCGCGAGCTGCGGCTCGGCTTTGCCGCGGGGCCGGCATGAGCGCCTTCTGGACGCTCGTGAAGCGCGACCTGCTCATTGCAGCGCGCGAGGGAGGCGCGACGGGAACGGCCCTCGGCTTCTACCTGATCGTCATCGCCCTGATGCCGCTGGGCCTCGGGCCCGACATGCAGCTCCTGTCGCGGATCGCGCCGGGCGTGCTGTGGATCGGCCTGCTGCTGGCTGCGCTACTGTCGCTCGGCCGCATGTTCGACACGGACCAGGACGAGGGCGTGCTGGAAATCCTGGCGACCGGCCCGCTCCCGATGGAGCTGGTGGCCGCAGCCAAGGCGCTCGCGCACTGGATATCGAGCTGTTTGCCGCTCGCGATCCTCGCGCCGGTATTGGGATTGTTGCTCAATCTCGAGCTGGCCGCCTATCCCGTGCTCGTCGGGACCGTGCTCGCTGGCTCGCCCGCCATCAGCTTTCTCGGCAGCATCGGTGCGGCGTTGACGCTCAGGAGCCGCCGCGGCGGCCTGTTGATCGCGCTGCTGGTGCTGCCTCTTTACATTCCGACCCTGATTTTCGGGATCTCCGCGATCAGCGCCGTCGTAACCCCGCCTGGCAGCCTGGGGTCATCGCTGCTTCTGCTTTCGGCAGTCACGATTGCGTCGCTGGTCATAGGCCCGATTTCTGCCGCGGCCGCACTTAGAATGCAGCTCAGTTAAACGACCGAGCTCGTTGCGCTACGGCTGGTGCACCGGCCAAGGCGGCCATGACGGACGAGCAAATAGCGTTGTTCATGCCCCGCGACCTCTAAGCGGTTTGCGCGCGGCGCTTGGACGGCCTAGATCAGTGCCATGCAGACGCTCACCCAAAGGCTGGCCAATCCGACGCGGTTCATGGAGCTGTCACGACAGCTCCTGCCCTGGATCTCCGGCCTTGCAGCCGTTGTGCTGGCCTACGGGCTCTATCTCAGCTTTTTCGCCTCGCCTCCTGACTATCAGCAGGGCGAGACGGTCAAGATCATGTACATCCATGTCCCCGCGGCGTGGCTGTCGATGATGGCCTACCTGATCATCGCTGTGTCGAGCTTCGGCCTGCTCGTCTTCCGGCATCCGCTGGCCGACGTCTCCGCCAAAGCGGCGGCGCCAATCGGAGCGGCCTTTACCTTGCTGGCGCTGATCACCGGGTCGCTGTGGGGCAAACCGATGTGGGGCGCCTACTGGGTCTGGGACGCCCGGCTGACGTCGGTGTTGATCCTCTTCTTCCTCTATATCGGCCTGATCGCACTGCGCTCCGCGCTCGACGAGGACCCTGCCCTCGCTGGCAAGCTGACGGCCGTGCTGGGGCTGGTCGGCGTCGTGATTTTGCCGGTGATCCGCTTTTCGGTGGACTGGTGGAACACGCTGCATCAGCCGGCGAGCGTGCTCAAGCTCGGTGGACCGGCGATTCACCCTTCCATTCTGATCCCGCTCCTGGTGATGGCTGCCGGCTTTACCCTGCTGTTCGTGGCCATGCATCTCAAGGCCATGCGTAACGAAATCCTCCGGCGGCGGGTGAGATCGCTCACGATGGCCGAGGTTGAACGGGCGGCCCGCCTCGAATTGCGCGCTGCGGAGTAGCGTCATGGATCTTGGACCCCACGCCGCGTTCATCTGGGCCTCTTACGCCGTGGTGGCGCTCGTCATCGCGCTGCTTATCGTCTGGCTCATCGCGGACGGGAAGCAACAGGAGCGCCGGCTGGAGGAGCTGGAAGCGCGCGGAGTTCGCCGTCGCTCGGCGCGCGCATCTGGCTCTGGCGGCCACGCGGCTTGAACAGATGTCGGGCGCAACGGTGCAGCAGAAGGAGTCAGAAGAGGTAGCAGAGGTAGCGCGACCCAGGAGGCGCCGCTTCGGCTGGGTCTTCGCGCCGCTCGTCATCTTTGGCGCTCTCGCGCTGATGTTCTTCTATGCGCTGCAGACCGGTGATCCGACACGGCTGCCGTCGGCGCTGATCGGCAAGCCTGTCCCTCAGTTCTCGTTGGAGCCGCTCCCAGGGCTCGTCGACAACGGCCAGCCGGTACCCGGTTTCGGTAATCGCGAGCTCGCACGCGGCGATGTTTCGGTCGTGAACTTTTGGGCGTCCTGGTGCGTGCCGTGCGCGCAGGAGCATCCGGTCCTGGTCGAGCTGGTCCGCCGGACCGGGGTCGATCTCTACGGGATCAACTATAAGGACCAAACGACCGCGGCACGCCGCTTCCTTGGTCGTTACGGCAATCCTTACCGGGCTGTCGGCGTCGACGGCAACGGGCGCACGGCGATCGAGTGGGGCGTCTACGGCATGCCCGAGACATTCGTCGTCGATGGCAACGGCCGCATCGTCTACAAGCACGTCGGCCCGATTTCGATGGAGGCGCTGGAGACCAAGGTCATCCCGGCTATCGAGGAAGCTGGAAAGGCGCGCCCTGCTTCCGGATGAGTTCCGGCGGTTAGACTAGGGAGATTTCCGTGGCTGCCGTCGGCGAGGCCCGGTATGCCGGTCAAGCGACATTCCGCTCCTGAGCGACGCGGCAGCCCTGCTCATCGGGCGATCCGAAGTGCTCGAAGTAGCGGGGGTCGATCCGCTCCACAGGCAAGATGATCAGCACGTCCGTCGTGCCGAACTGCCGGTCTATGACGGCCCCGTCGCCAACGACTGCGCCGAGCCGAAGATAGCCCTTGATCAGTGGCGGCATGGCGCGCAGAGCGGCCCGGGCGTCGACCTGGTCCGGGGGTAGCCGGTCCATGGGCACGAACAGGTGATCATGTGCCCGGACACGCCATTCTTCCGGCGCGCGTGCATGGTGGTGCAGGAACGACAGGGCCATCGCGTGCGAGTCCGGGTCCGTGCCTTCGAAGCTGGCGCAGCCAATCATCACGTCGACCTTGTGCTCGCGCACGTAGGTCCACAGTCCATGCCACAGCAACTCGACGGTGCGTTTGGTGCGGTACGGCTTCAGCACGCAGCTCCGCCCCAGCTCCATGAAGCGGTAGTTGGGCTTCGAGGCAATCAGCGGAGCAATGTCGTACTCGCCCTGCGTGTAGAACCCGATCTTCCGCTCCGCGATCTCCTGACGCAGGACACGATAGGTGCCGACGACATGCGGCTTGCGCTGCCGGCCCCATTCTCGCCTGCTCGGCTTGATGCCGGAGGTGTCGACGACCAGAAGATGGTCGCAAACGGCGTCGTAGGGGTCCTCGTCGCGGCCGCGCATATGGGTCGCGAAGCTCCCCTGAGCCGACATCTCGTCATAGAACACGCGATAGCGTAGCCGCTGCGCGCGTTTCACGTCGGACCACGAGCGGGCGAGCCGCACCTCGAGGTCGCCGATGCGGCCATAAACCTTTTCAGGTGGTTTTCGCGGGGAGATAGCGAACCGCGGCATGCGTTGCCGGGCCGCGGAGCCAAGGGCCATCAGGCCCTGAGGCAGAACACCCGCCTTGGGCCCGCGCGACCAGCGGTTCGTCGTGCGATGCGGAGTGAGCGTCATGCAGCCTTCGCAGCCCCCAGTTGCCTCGGGTCACCTCGGACTCGGGCAAGGCGCTCCATGCCCTCTTAACCATTAGCATAAAAAAACGACGAATCGGAAACAAACGCGTGTGGGAGCGTCGTGGGAATTAGGCGGCGTCCTCGGCGCGGCCCTGCTCAGAGCCGGTATCATCCGATCGCGGCAGCCATCGCGTGAGCATCGCATGAAGCTCTGGCCAGGAGAAGGGCTTGGACAAGTAGTCGTCCATCCCTGCTGCAAGACACATCGCGCGGTCCTCCGCAAAGGCATTGGCGGTGACGGCGATGAGCGGCGGTGACCTCCGGCCGGTTTCGGTCTGGCCGGTGACTTGGTCGAGCAGCCGAATCTCGCGTGCTGCGGTAAGCCCGTCGAGGTCCGGCATGTGAACATCCATCAGGACCAGATCGATTTGCGGGCCCGTTCCCTCGACACTCTTGCGGACTGCGTCGATGGCGGCGCGGCCGGTCTCGACCAATACCGGGATGCATCCGGCGCGCTGCAGCATGCACTGCGCGAGCCTGGCGTTGATGGGATTGTCCTCGGCGACGAGGACGCGCGCGCCGATGGGTTCAGCCGACTGTGGCGTTTCGGCCGCGCTTGACGAGTAGCCTGGGCGCCCATCGATCTCGCTCGGGAATGTGCGGGGCGCGAGCATCTGCTCGCCGGACCAAGCAGGGGCGGCTCGATCTGCACGCGGCGTGTGTGCTTCGGAAGCCTGGAGCTCCTCGCGGAAGAGCCGCTCTGCTTCGACACCCTCGGGGTCCGGCGCGAATTGTTCTGGAGTGCCTTTCGCGGCGCTCGCGGTCCGACGGGTGCCGGGGCGCAGACCTGCGTCCAGGATCAGCCCCATCAGCAATCCGGCCCCGACGTAGCTCAGATACGCGGATCCGAACTGGTCAGGAAACAGAACAGGGCCGAAGAGGAACATCAAACCTCCCGCGAGAAGCAAGGCCCGCAGGACTGCGGCGAGCACGGAGAATTGCCCACTCATACAGATCCTCCTCGAGACCGTCGAAGCGTGTTCGCCTGCCGCCCCAAGCGAAGCTGTCGGTCCGACGACGGATGATCGATAGCGTCGGACTGACCGCGCCCGCTTATAAGGCAATCAGCCCGGCGTTGAGGAAGCCTTCAAGAAGCTGGTTAACCGCTGGTGCCGTGCCGCTTCGTTCGCGGATCGACCGT
>DASVDU010000289.1:0-3515 GCA_036380915.1 Hyphomicrobiaceae bacterium
GTCGCGCGATCACGCGGCACAGCGGATTGCGGAGCTGGAGGAGGAAGTCCGTCACGGCCGGATGACGGCGCCGCGGGCGGTCGACGAAGCTCTTCGTCTCCTCGAGAAGTGACCAGTCCGGCATGGACTGGCCACCTCTTGGCTTGGACCAGTGGGACAGGAAGCCGCTCGTTTCCGCAAGCCAGGCTGCTGGCCCTGCAAGCCCCATGTGCCCCCGGCCGAGCTGACCGCCACGACCGGACTGTTGCTAGAGAGGTGTTTTGGCTAGCCACCGCACCCTTTCCGTACCCAGCAAAACGGCTTATCTCCAAGCCATGTCCGGGCAGCGTCCAGCCATTCTTCTTACCGGCTTCGGCCCCTTCCCCGGGGTTCCGGAGAACGCCTCGTCTCGGCTCGTTCCCGAGCTGGCTGCCGAAGCGCGGAAGCGCTTTCCTGATTATCACGTCGAGGCGGCCATACTCCCCACCGAGTGGCGTGGCGGGCCGGCTGCCGCGTCCGATTTGTTGGATGCGCTGAATCCGGCCGTTGCCCTGCACTTCGGCGTGTCGAGCCAGGCACGCGCCATCACGATCGAATCCCGCGCGCACAATCATGCGCGGCCGGTTCCCGATGCGGCAGGCCTGCTGCCGCCGTCTGAAAAGTTGTCGATGGATGGCCCGGAGCTGCTCGCGGCACGCTTTCCGGCCTATCACATCGCCGGACGGCTCCGGCGGAGGGGATTACCTGTCATCCTGTCCCGCGATGCGGGTGGTTATCTCTGTAACGCCGTGCTTTATCATTCGCTCGAGCGAGCGTGGCGGGCGGACCGGCAGATGCGGAGCGGCTTTATCCACCTGCCGAAAGCGCTCGGCGAAATGAAGGTTTCGGATGAAACCGCAACCCAGCTCGACTGGGATCAGGCCATCGAGGGCGGCCTTGAAATCATTGCCGCCACACTCAGACGCTAGAAGCCGGCGTCCGCAATCGACTGGAGCCAGGCGGAAGCACAGCGTAGCCGTGCAGCAGGAAGCCCACGCCAGTTGGGAACGGTTTCCTCAGCGGCCAGATCGTGCGCATCGGGCACGAGGCGTGAAACAAGTGCCTTGAGCGCCATTTCCGAGGCGCGCTTCGCGCCGTCGTCGATCTTCAGCGCAAATCCCAGACCGCGGGCCGGAACGGCCCCGCAGTAGACCCCCTCTGCGCCGGTTTTCAGAAACAGGGATCCGCGAAACTGCGTCATCAGAACCGAATCCAGCCGCTCGGGTCCGGCCACCAGCTCCGGTTCGGCCCAGCACGCTTGCACTATCCTCGCCGCCGCATCGCGCCGTTTCGCATCGAGCCCCTCGCCCGAGACGATCCGGGCAAAGGCGCGCGCCAGGTTGGCCAGCGGTATGGCCCAGTTCGGGGCCGAGCAACCATCGATACCCAGCTGGTCCTTTCCGATTGGGGTGCCCGTCAGGCTGGCCAGCGCTTCGGCAATGCGCACCTGAACCGGATGGTCCGGACGCCAGTAATCGGCGACGGGCTCGGCCATGTGCACCGCTGTCGCCAGCATCCCTGCGTGCTTGCCCGAACAGTTGTTGTGGAGCGGCGACAGCGGCCGGCCCTCCTGGATCAGCCTGCGTGCAGCGGTGGGCGACAGCGGCTCGTGCGCTCCACAGGCCAGCGCCCCCGCGTCCAGCCCCGCCTTCGCCAGCATCCCCGCAGCCACGGCGACGTGGCGCTCCGTTCCGCTATGAGAGGCGCAGGCAAGCGCGATCTCGGCGGCGCCGAACCCGAAATGATCGGCGGCGCCCGTCTCGATCAGCGGCAGGCACTGGATCGCCTTGATGGCAGAGCGCGGGAAGACGGGCCGGTGGACTTCGCCTATGGCAAGCGCCAAACGGCCATCCGGGCCGGCAATGGCGACCGAGCCGCGGTGGCGACTTTCGACGCGCCCGCCGCGCAACAATTCCACCAGAGCAGGATTTGCCATCTCGCCCTCTGCCGCTCACATCGAGGGTGGAGCCTTGCGCATCGCCCCTCGTTTCCTGCCTATTGACGATCCGTCCGCAACCGTTGGGATCTCGCTCATGTACAAGCTCATCAGCCGCCCCGGATGGGGCTCGATCATGGCAGAGGCGCAGCTCGACTGGTACGGGCTCGACTACACGATCGAGGATGTCGACGACCTGTTCAAGTCTGCCGAGGCCAGGGAAAGCGTTCAGCGACTCAATCCCCTTGCCCAGCTGCCGACCCTTATCCTGCCGAGCGGCGCGGTGATGACCGAGAGCGCGGCCATCACGCTTTATCTCGCCGACGTGACGAGAAGCAACGAACTCGTGCCCGCGCCCGATGAACTATTAAGGCCAGCCTTCCTGCGCTGGCTCGTGTTCATCGTTGCGAACATCTACCCGACCTTCACCTACGCCGACGACCCGAGCCGTTTTGTGCCTGGCGAGGAGGCACAGAAAGGTTTTCGGGAAAATGTGGACGCCTATGCCCGCAGGCTCTGGGGCATTCTCGAAAGCGAGGCCGGCCAGCCATGGTTCCTGGGCGAGCGCCTTTCTGCACTCGATCTTTACATCTCCGCCATGAGCCGCTGGCGGCCAAAACGCGAGTGGTTCGCGGCGAATGCCCCGCGCCTCCACGCAATCGGAACGGCGTTCGAAGCCCTGCCGCAAGTGCAGTCCGTCTGGCAGCGGAATTTCCCCGCAGCTTAAACCAACTTCGGAATCGGGACACATTGGGCAGGCCCGGTGTTTATGGATCAGGCAAGCTGCCGATCGGCAAGGAAGCACCTGATGCGCGCAAGAACCATAAGCACCCGCGGCCGCAAGGCGGAAGGCCTCTCGGCCCTGCCGCTGCCGCCGGATCTGCTGCCCATGGAAGCCAAGCTCGTCGATCGCCTGCCAACGGGAGGCGGCTGGCAATACGAGCCGAAATGGACGAGCCCATTGATTTTCCTCATTTTTTTGGCCGAAATGTTCTCACTTCTCCAGTTGTTAATGGAAAGTGAGAACAAAGCGTTCTCGATTCCGCCTTGGACCGCAGGACGAATGCCTCGTCGGAAAGCCGTGCCCGATCAGCCGCCTGGGTATACCGCAGAGCCTCTTTGGCAGTTTTCCATCCGAACACAGCTTGAAGCTGATTGAGGTTCGCGCCCTTCAATGCCAACTCGCATGCGGCAGCCTTCCTGATGCCGTGTGCCGAGCACCCCGCAGGCAAGCCGGCCTCACGGCACCACTCCACAAAGCGCCTGCTGAGTCCCTTATGGCTCGTGTACGGTGGCCCCCAATCGGTTGTCAGGAACGTCAGGTCGCCGCACGGGCTTTTAGCGATCACCGCCAGCAGCTCGGGCATCGCCGGAATATCAATTCGAACCGGTGAACGGTTACGATTCTTGTGAGCAGTGAAAACGATCCGATTGCTGCGCACGTGCTGCCGACCGAGCTGGGCGAGGTCGCTGACCCGACAGCCGGTCCAGTAGAGAATTTCGAACGCGAGCCTTGGTTTCGTGCCAACAGGCCACTTGTCGCGGAATTGCTGCAGCTCCT
>DASVDU010000290.1:0-17286 GCA_036380915.1 Hyphomicrobiaceae bacterium
CGACTACTACGGCCGCCTCATCGACGGCATGCGGGCCGAACGCGGCCGCCTGCGCTCCGGAGGCGACGAGGGCGGCGGCCTTGCCATGCAGGGCAGCCCGCCTGTCGAGGAGATCGTGTCGCTGTTCTCCGGCATCGTTCGGGTCGGTTCGGACGGTTTGGCCTCGGTCACGTTTGATCTGCCCGAGTTCAACGGCACCGTCCGGCTGATGGCGGTTGCCTGGAGCGCGGACAAGCTCGGGCATGCCACGGCGGATATCATCGTGCGTGATCCGGTGGCGGTGCTTGCCGCCGGGCCACGGTTCCTGACGCTCGGCGACGAGGCGCGCCTGCAGATCGACCTGCACAATGTCGAAGGCGCGGCTGGCCCGCTGAGCCTCACGGTCGAGCAGGAGAGCTCGTCAGGTCTCTGGTCTACCATTCATCAGCGGGAGGTGACGCTGGGCCTCAACGAGCGCACGGCAGAACATGTCAGCATCAAGCCGCAGAGCATCGGGCGGTTCACCTACCACATTGCCGTGAAGGGGAGCGATCTCGATGTGCAGCGGACGCTGACGTTCGATGTCAAGCCGCCTGCGGGCGACATCCGGCGCGTCACGGTCAGCGAGCTGGCGCCAGGCGGCAGCATCACGCTCGGCCCGGATCTTCTTGCCGACTTCATCGACGGCTCGGCCCGTGTCTCGGTCAGCATCGGACCGGCAGCGCGCCTCGACGTCCCTGGCCTGCTGGCACAACTCGATCGCTATCCATACGGCTGCGCCGAGCAGACGACGAGCCGCGCATTGCCGCTGCTCTATGCCAACCAGCTCGCCGTCCAGTCGGGCCTGCCACGTGATGCCGAGCTCAAGGAGCGCATCGAGAACGCGATCGCGCGCGTCTTCGAAATGCAGGATGCGTCCGGCGCGTTCGGCACATGGGGGCCAGGCGGCGGCGACATGTGGCTGACGAGCTATGTGGCGGAGTTCCTGACGCGGGCTCGCGAGCAAGGGTTCGCCGTGAAGCCGCAGGGCTTCGAGTTGGTTCTCGACCGGCTGCAGAACTTCGTCAGCTACGCGCAGGATTTCGAGCGTGGTGGCGAGGCGCGGGCTTACGCGCTCTACGTCCTGGCGCGCAACGGCCGCGCACCGATCGGCGAGGTCCGCTATTACGCCGACACCCGGCTTGACCGGTTTGCCACTCCGCTCGCAAAGGCGCATCTGGCCGCTGCGCTTGCCATGCTGGGTGATCGGGAGCGCGCCGAGTCGGTGTTCCGGCAGGCCGCGGCCTCCGTGTCTCAGGCCGAGGACGCCTTGCGGCGGGATTTCGGCTCGGATCTTCGTGACAGGGCAGCGCTGGTGACGCTCGCATCTGAAACCCGCGTGGCGCGCAACGAGGCCGCGCGGCTCACCGCGACTCTCGCCGAGGCGTTCGCCCGGCGGGCTTACACCTCCACGCAGGAGCAGGCCTGGCTTCTGCTCGCCGCCCGGGCGCTTGCCGATGAGAGCCGCGGCACCAAGCTCTCCGTCAACGGCACGCCACATGAAGGTGGACTCAGCCGAGGCCTTACTTCGGCTGATCTCGAAAAGGGCCAGCTCGTCATTCGCAACGAGGGCGCGGCAGCCGTCGACGCCGTGATCTCGGTCCTCGGCGCCGCCATGACTCCGGAGCCGGCGGTTGCGCGCAACTTCACAATCGAGCGCGCGTTCTACACCCTGGAGGGCACACCGATTGATCTGGCAAGTGCCGACGGCGGAACAGGCCGGCTCAACCAGACAGATCGTCTCGTCGTTGTCCTCACGGTCAAAGCTCAGGCAAACGGTCACATACTGATCGTTGATCGCTTGCCGGCGGGCCTCGAGATCGAGAATCCACGGCTCGTGGATGGCGGCGACCTGACGAACTTCGGCTGGCTGAAGACGGCAGTCCAGCCCGAGCATACCGAGTTCCGGGACGACCGGCTGGTCGCGGCGTTCGACCTGACCGGGCGGAGTAATCGAGACGGCCAAGCGACGAACGGCTCGTCTGGCCAGCGGGAAACGACACTGACCGTCGCTTACGTGGTGCGCGCCGTCACGCCGGGGACGTTCGTGCATCCGGCGGCCACGGTCGAGGACATGTACCGGCCCGAGCGGTTCGCCCGTACGGAATCGGGAAGACTGGAGGTTCTGGCGAAGGATTGAAGGCGTGGAGAAGGCGACGAAAGCTAGGGGGAGGTTGAGACGCTGGCTGCTCGGCGCGGTGTCCCTCTGCTTGATCATCGTGGTCGGGGTCTTTGCTGCCATCCGAGTGACCATGATCGCCATTGGCCCGCCGCCGCTCGAGGCAGCCGAGCAGATGTCCCGAACCGTCGTCGATCGCGATGGCAACCTGCTGCGGGCCTTCACCACCCCCGAAGGCCGTTGGCGCCTGCCGGTAGACCCCGACGACGTCGATCCACGCTATCTCGCCCTGCTGTTCGCCTACGAGGACGGCCGATATTTTCTTCATGGCGGCGTCGATCCGCTGGCCGTCGTCAGGGCTGGCTTTCAGTTCCTCCGCAATGGCCGCATCGTGTCCGGCGCCTCGACGATCACCATGCAAGTGGCGCGCCTCCTCGAGGGCAGGCACGAGCGGACGCTCGCGGGCAAGTGGCGGCAGGCCGTCCGCGCCATCCAACTCGAGAATGAGCTTTCGAAGGACGAGATCCTGACCCTTTATCTGCGGCTGGCGCCATTCGGCGGCAATCTGGAGGGAGTGCGCGCCGCCTCGCTCGCCTACTTCGGCAAGGAGCCACGCCGGTTGTCGCTCGGCGAGGCAGCACTGCTGGTCGCCCTGCCGCAGTCGCCCGAGTGGCGGCGGCCCGATCGGCATCCGCAGGCGGCACGCTGGGCGCGTGATCGTGTTCTTGACCGGGCCGTCGCCGAAGGCGTCATCACCAAAACGGAGGCCGACCGCGCCCGCGAGGAGCCCGTGCCGACAAAGCGGCGCGAGTTCCCGCGGTTCGCGCCGCACATTTCGGAGAGCGAAGCTCTAGAGCGGCCCAATCTTCAGCTGCATCAGCTCACCTTGTCGCGCGAGCTACAGGGCCAGCTCGAGACGCTTGCCCGCGACCATGCGCGGGCGCTGGGACGGCGGCTTTCAGCGGCGATGCTGGTGGTCGACAACAGGACCGGCGAGATCCTGGCCCATGTCGGCTCGTCGGATTACCTCGACTCCTCCCGCTTCGGGGCAATCGACATGACCGGTGCGATCCGCTCTCCGGGGTCCACCCTGAAGCCGATCATCTACGGCCTCGGCTTCGAGGCCGGCCTCATCCATCCGGAAACCCTGATCGAGGACCGGCCGACCCGCTTCGGACTTTATGCCCCGAAGAATTTCGATGAAGACTTCCGCGGTTCCGTAACGATACGCGAGGCGCTGGCGCACTCGCTGAACATTCCGGCGGTCAAGGTGCTGAACGCCGTCGGTCCGGCGCGTCTGGTGGTGCGGTTCCAGAAGCTCGGGCTTCAGCCGGTGCTGCCGAAACACGAGCAACCGACGCTTGCGATCGCCCTCGGCGGGATCGGCTTCAGCCTGAGTGATCTCGCACGCCTTTACACGGCGCTCGCCCGGGGCGGAGAGGCGATTGCGCTGAAACATCGTCTGGAGCCGGACGACGGTGGCGCCGCCTCGCCGGCGCAGACCACGCGGCTGCTGTCGCCGGTGGCGGCCTGGTACGTTGGTGACATCCTCAAGGATGCTCCGCCGCCGGCCCACGCCGCGGGCGGGCGTTTTGCCTACAAGACGGGCACGTCCTACGGCTACCGCGATGCGTGGGCCATCGGCTACGACGGTGCGCACACCATCGCGGTATGGGTCGGGCGTGCGGATGGCGCCTCCACACCAGGACTTACGGGCCGCGCGGCGGCCGCCCCCCTTCTGTTCGATGCCTTCCGTCGGCTCGGGGCCAAGCGCGAGCCGCTGCCGGCGCCTCCGGCGGGCGTTCTGCAGGCTGGAGGGGCGCAGCTGCCGCCGCCGCTCAAGCGGTTCGCCGAGCCGGGGGACGGGCGCGTAGCGACGGGACCCTGGCTCGAGCCGCCGGTGCTGATCGCGTTTCCTCCGGATCGTTCGGACCTCGACGTCGCTGACGCCGACGGCATCGTGATCCTCAAGGCAGAGGGTGGCGCACTTCCTCTGACGTGGATGGTGAACGGCCAGCCCATTCCGTCCCCCTCGCACCGGCGCGAGGTGGTCTGGGAACCTGACGGCCGGGGGTTCGTGAAGCTCACCGTGACCGACGCCAAGGGCCGGGTCGACAGGTCAACCATCCGCCTGCGTTGACGGCGAAGGCGCGAGACTGTTTCATTTTCTCAACTCTGCAATGCAAATCCAAGAGGTGCGGTCTGGCCAATCCGCAGCTCGCCACGGTAGGCTCTACGCAGGGCTTAGAGAGGCACCGCATGAGCCAAGCGCACCTCACCCGCCTGCTTGCTATTCTGCTCTGTCTGACACTGCTCGCCGGCTGCGAGAAGGAAAGCAGCAGCAGATTGCCAGCGGTGGGCGCGCGCATCGACGAGACGTCCGTATCTGGCCTGTCGGCCGGTGCCTACATGGCCGGGCAGTTTCAGCTCGCCCACGGCCGCGATGTCGTGGGCGTCGGTATCGTTGCTGGCGGACCCTGGGGGTGTGCGGAAAGCCTCTACGCCGACATGATGCCGGGGCCCGGCACGGCATTCCTCAACCTCTCCCGGGCGATGAACGGCTGCATGCTCAATGCCCTGCAGGCCTGGGGCATTCCCGATCCGCGCTGGCTCGCAAGCCGCGCCGGCCAGCTCGCCTCATCGGGCCGGATCGCTCCGATCGCCTCCGTTCGCCAGGACCGTATCTATCTCTTTACCGGCAAGGAGGATCACACTGTCGCGCCGGCCATCGTGGTTGCTGCAAGGGATTTCTATCTGGCCATCGGCGTAAAGGACGACCACATCAGGCTTGTCGACGACCTGCCCGCGGGCCACGCGTTCGTGACCGAGGAGCATGGCCTCGCCTGCGATGAAACCGGCTCGCCCTATATCGTCGACTGCAATTACGACATGGCCGGAGCAATGCTCGCGCACTTTTATGGGGAGCTCAGGCCGAAAGCGGAGGAACCGGCTGGGGAGGTCATCACCTTCGACCAGGGTGAATTCCTTGAAGGTCTGACCAGCCACGGCATGGCTGACACCGGGGCGGTGTACATTGCTCCTGACTGCCGCGAGACGGCCGGATGCCGGGTCCACATCGCGTTCCACGGCTGCAACCAGAACGTCGCGGCTGTGGGCAATGCGTTCATCAACGACAGCGGTTTCCTCGCCTGGGCCGACACGAACCGGCTAATCGTGCTCTTCCCCCAGGTCAGCAGCACGCCGGCCAACCCCCAGGCCTGCTGGGACTGGTGGGGCTACACGGGCCGCCAGTTCCTCACGCGGGATGCTCCACAGATTGTCGCAGTGCGACGCATGCTGATGCGTCTGGCGGCGTCGCCCTCGATGATTTAGAGCAAAGCCCACGACGCCCGCGCGTGCGCAGCGAAATTGCCCAGCCGTACGGGACGAGTGAGGGAATGTTCGCGGCATCCAATGCCGGGGCTAATGGGGATCGGAGGGGGACCAGATCATGAGCGCTGCGCATATCGCGCTGGGCCGCGCCAGGGTATGGCTCAACTGGATCGATAAAGATCGGTTGACGGCGCTCTCTGCGCTCGCCGCGCTGATCGTTTGGATCTCACCCAATCCATTCCCGGCAACTGTCCAGGCAGACCTCGAGACCCGGGAGCGGGCGCGCCCGGCGGCGCCGGCCACGTCGCCTGCCTCTGAGCGCGCGACGCGGCGCGAGCACAGGGTCGGCGGCTATGGCGGTGTTTCCTATACGCTTCCGAGCGCCGTCGTTATCCAAAAACCGGGCTCTACGGATCTGACCGTAACGGATTTCCAGTGGATCGGGCGGCCGTTCAAGGCTCCCATCTACTATGGCTTGCGCACCCAGCACTGGCTGCCAGGCGCGCTGACCGGCACGATGGTCGACTTCACGCACGCCAAGGCGATTGCCCAGAGGGACGATGTCGCGACCTTCTCCGGCACGCTGAACGGTCAGCCCGTGGCTCCGAATGCGAAGATCGGCGATGTCTTCCGGCATCTGGAGTTCAGTCACGGCCACAATATTCTGACCCTCAATGGCCTCTTCCGGATGCCGTTCTCCTCGTGGCTGCCCGTGCGGCCCTATTTCGGGATCGGCGGCGGGGCTTCGTTCCCGCATACGGAGGTCGGCCTGACGTCCGAGCCCAAGCGCACCTACGAGTATCAGTTTGCCGGTTTCGCTGGCCAGGTGCTGGCCGGGATCGAGGTCCCGCTGGGGCGCGTCTCCCTGTTCTTCGAGTACAAGTTCACCTACGCGCCCTACAGCGTTCCGCTCTCGCATGAACCGAACGGCTGGGTGTTCGTCACGGATATCTGGCGCCAGTTCCGGGCGTGGTGGACCGGCGAGGAGCCGCCGGGCGGTATACTGACGACGACGCTCGCGACCCATCACGCCATCAGCGGTATTCTCGTGCGGACCAACACCGTTCAGCCGGCGAAGAAGTAGTCCGCGAGACTACCGCAGCCTGCCACCCCGCTACGATGACGGCGAGCCACCGTCGATGCTCGGCCTGTAGTCTGGCGCACCCCAATGGCGCACGGGCGAACGCCTGGGTTCTTCCTCGGCTGGGAGAATGCCGTAGTGGCGCGCCAGCCGGGTCAATGCGAGCTGCAGGACCACCTTGCCTGAGCGCTGCGGCCAGCCGGCTGATCGCTCCGCTTCTTCCAGCCCTTTCAGGTGACAGCAGACGTCTATCAGGATGCCGCAGAGCTCCGGGCCGACTGCCTTCAGTGCCAGTCGCACTCGCTCGCGCGCGGCGATCACGCGATCCTGCAGCTCTATTCCCGCTCCCGGTGCTACTCGCCTCTCCCGGCGGCTGGACATTGGTGAATCCCAGCTCGACGTCACCTTCGGGGTCATCTGAGCGAACCAGAAATCGCGCCGCAGCCGCTCGCCCGCATCGAACTGCTCCCCGGAGATGAGGGGCTTGCCTTCCTTGTCGCGGCGCCGGCGCAGCCAGGCGAGCGGGCTTTCCGACTCGTTCATCATCGGCGCAGCCGGCTTCGGCTCGACCGGTTGCGCCGCTTTTGCGGCGGTTGCCTCGCTGAAAGCGGCACGCAGGGCTGCGATACCCCGAGGTGTGGGGCCGAGGCGGTTCTCGCCGATATCGCGCAGGAGTCCCGCTTCGATCGCAGCCGCAAGCCGCTTGCGATCGACGCTGGCGATCGGCTTGGCGAAGTGATTTCGCGGCGAGAAAGCCTCGGCACCGGCAGGGGTCAGCTTGAGGAACGAGCCCCGGCGCGCGAGCACGCGCAACCATGCGGGGACGGCGGCGCCATCCTGCAAATGCATTCTGGAAACCTCATCAGTAACGGGAATGTCGGTCTGACGGCAACGAGTGCTCGGTGCGAGCTCGCTCACTGCGGCGGCGTGTACATCAGAACCTTCGTCACGTTCTCGAGCAGCTGGATCGCCCGATCGAAGTCCGCGTTTTCGCGCTTTGCTTCAACGACATGGCAGGCATGCGCCGCGGTCGTGCGATCACGGCCGAACAGCTCGCCGGCTTCGGTCAGGTTCAAGCCGCACGAGACGTGCGCGAGGTACATGGCCACTTGGCGCGCCATGGCAACCTTGGCGCGGCCTCGGGTCGGCAGGTAAATCAGGTCGAGGTCCACGTCGAAGACGCGGGCCACGGTCTCCTCGAGCATCACTCTCAGCTCCTGCGTGGCCGAGCGGCTCCTGGATCGCTTTCGCGACCGGCGCTCGGTCGGACAGGATTGCGGCGATGATGCGGTAACGTACATGTCAGCCCCCAAACTGCACTTGGCCAGGGTGCGCCCCGGCTCATTGGAGGCCAAAGGATATTGGCTCCACCTCCGGGGCACCGGGACCATGTTAAGGTTTAGGTGAACGGCGGGGATAAGTCGGGCTAGGGTTAACGGCCGGACCGCAGCCTTTACCGTCCGACAAAAGCCGACTCGCCTCTGCGCCCAAAAAAGTCCGGCTACTGAACAGCTGAAAAGTTATCCCCGCCAGCCCGAGCGGTGCGAAGCTGTCCTCTCATTCAGGTGAGGAGAGGACCATGCCAGAAGCAGCGACGTCAGTGCCCGCCGGGCGGCGAGGCGGAAGAAGCGCGAGAACCGTCCGTAGGCCGGGGGGGTCCGCGCCACGCGATCGCACTGTCAAACCAGCTTCCTACGACCGGAGGAAGGACTTGCCGGGCCTGCTGGCGCTGTGGCCCTGGGAGATCGAGGACACGACCTGCGAAGGACATCGCCGATTGGTCGCTCTCTTGCGCAGGGCGTTGCGCCTCGAGAGGCAGCGCGGCATGTCTGGGCACTGGACCTATGACGTCGCGCGCCATGCGCGCCTGCTCAGGGCCTACAAGTGCGAAGCCGAGAGTCTGAGATCTCGGCTTCGGGACAACGCCAAGAAGAACAAGAATGTCGTCTTGCCCGGTGAGTTTCTGCCGATCGATGGCACTTGGTCCGGTTCGAGGGCGGCGCCGGCGCCAGTTGAGGAGAAGCCGTTTGAGGAGAAACCCTCTAGCCTTCGTCCCGCCTCGTGCCGAGGCCCATCTTCTTGGCCAGGGCAGAACGGGCGGCCGCGTAGTTCGGCGCTACCATCGGGTAGTCGTGCGGCAGGCCCCACTTCTCCCGGTATTCCTCCGGGGTCAGATTGTAGTGGGTACGCAGATGGCGCTTCAGCGACTTGAATTTCTTACCGTCCTCGAGGCAGATGATGTAGTCGGGTGTCACCGAGCGCTTGACGGGGATTGCGGGCCGCAACTCCTCCCGCTCCGTCGGGGGAGAATTGGACGTGGCGCGGCTGAGGGCCTGATGGATGTCGTGGATCAGAGCTGGCAGATCTGAAGCGACAACCGTGTTGTTGCTCACATAAGCCGAGACGATCTCAGCCGTCAGCCCGACGAGTTCGGTTTTCGCCATCTCGTCCATTCTCTTCTCCATAGTCAAACCCCCGGAAGTCTGCTTGGCAGCAGAGGACATGGCTCTAAGGCAGGTCGATCTCCATGACCCTCAAGGCTGACCAAGTCTACTTGTCCCCGAATTCCTGCAACGGCAGTGCAGGTTGCAGATCATGGACAACAGAAATGCCGAATTGTCAATACTGCCCGAAGCTGAAACAGGACATTTCCCAACTAAACTGATAACGGTTGCACGGTCATAATTCGAGGGATAATAAGTATTACTCGCATCCAAGCCGCAGATGAGACACCATACTGACGAGTTGTCGCCGGCGGCGGTCTCGCAGAACTGCAGAACTTGCGATCGGCGCCGTAAACGATTGTCGAGACTCGGGCCAAATCAAGGCAGGGGCTTGCCTGCTGGCGCACCCTCTCCGGGCGGAATTGAACCCGGTGGGCTTGTCTGCCGTTGATGCATCGGGTGCGGGCCCCAGGCGAGAAAAGCGAACTGGAGAGAAGGGCCAGCTGCTGTGTTCCGCCATCGGGAGCATATGTGTAACCCGTCGCCGGGTGCATATGTGTAGTTTGTGCCGATGTGCCCCGCGCCGTGCCGAAAGGCCGGCTGAAGAGGAGACAGGGAGTTTGCAGATGCAGGAGAAGACAACCACCCGGCCCGAACCCACGATCGTCAAATCCGAAACCGAGTGGCGCCAGCAACTTACTCCCGAACAGTTCTACGTAACTCGCCAGCACGGCACTGAGCGCGCCTTCACGCATCCCTACTATGGCGAGAAGCGCCGAGGCATGTATCATTGCGTCTGCTGCGGAGCTCCGCTCTTCTCGTCCGAAGACAAGTTCGACTCCGGTACGGGTTGGCCCAGTTTCACCCGGCCCATCAACGAGGGGGTCGTCAGCGAGCACGAGGACCGGACGCTCTTCATGCGGCGGACCGAGGTGCGCTGTGCGCGCTGCGATGCGCATCTTGGGCACGTTTTCCCGGACGGCCCGGAGCCGACAGGACTACGCTACTGCCTCAACGGCGTGGCGCTTCAATTCAGGCCAGAAGAAGAAAAACCGAGCAAATAGCACGCGATCGCACCGCCGGCTTGACTTGCGTTTGAACTGCGGTAGCGGGCGGAAACATCACAACCGGAGTACTTTGCACATGGATGCTGCTCGCGCCCAGAAAGCAGCCCTGGCTGCTGACGCCCAGACGACAACTCCCACCCCGCCACGCGCCAGAAAGCAGCCTGTCAGGTCGAAGTGGCACAACGTCGAGCTTGTCGACGAGTTCGCCTGGCTGCGCGCCGACAACTGGCAGGAGGTGATGCGGGACCCATCCGTGCTGCCGGCCGATATCCGCGAGTACCTCGAGGCGGAGAACGCCTATACGGAGGCTGTTCTTGCGGACACACGCGAGCTGCAGGAGGAACTTTTCCGGGAGATGAAGGGCCGCATCAAGGAGGACGACAGCTCCGTCCCGGCGCCGGATGGACCCTGGGAGTACTACACGAGCTATGTGACGGGCGGGCAGTATCCGCTGATATGCCGCCGGCCCCGCGGTGGTGGGCCCGAGCAGGTGCTCCTCGACGGCAACAAGGAAGCGGAGGGGAAGGCCTATTGGCAGCTCGGCGGCACGGGGCGCAGTCCGGACCACAAGCTGCTGGCCTATGCGGTCGACGACAAGGGCTCCGAGCTCTACACGGTCCGGATTCGCGACCTCGATACCGGCAAGGACCTGCCCGACATCATCGTCAACACGCGCGGCGGCATGGTCTGGGCGAACGACAATCGCTCGCTGTTCTACATTCGGCTCGACGAGCACCATCGTCCGCGCTTCGTCTGCCGCCATCTCGTCGGCACCGCGAGCGAGGCGGACGCCACGATCTACACGGAGCCGGATGCGGGCTATTACGTCGGCATAGGCTCCACGCAGTCGCGCAAGTTCATCGTCATCGATGCTCACGATCATCAGACGAACGAGGTCTATCTCATCGACAGCGACAAGCCCGATGATGAGCCGCGGCTCATTGCGGCCCGCCAGACCGGTCACGAATACGGCGTCGACCATCATGACGATCAACTGATCGTCACGACCAATTCCGGGGGTGCGGAGGACTTCCGCATCTGCGTCGCTCCGCTCAGTGACCCGCGCATGGAGAACTGGCGGGATCTCGTCCCGCACAAGCCGGGACGTCTCATCCTGGAGGCGATCGCATTCAAGGATCACCTCGTGCGACTCGAGCGGGAGGACGGGCTGCCTCGGGTCGTGATCCGCCGGTTCGCCGATGGCGCGGAGCATGCCATCGCTTTCGACGAGGAGGCTTACTCCCTCGGCATCACTCCTGGCTACGAGTACGATACGACGACGTTGCGCTTCACGTACTCGTCCATGACCACGCCGGCCCAGGTCTACGACTACGGCATGGAGACCCGCGACCGGGTGCTGCGCAAGACACAGGAGGTGCCAAGCGGGCACAACCCGGACGACTATGTCACAAAGCGCCTTTATGCGCCCGCGCCGGACGGCGAGACGGTGCCGATCAGCCTGCTTTACCGCAAGGGCACCCCGATCGACGGATCGGCGCCCTTGCTGCTTTACGGATACGGCAGCTACGGCATTTCGATCCCGGCCAATTTCTCGATAACACGGCTGTCACTGGTCGACCGCGGCTTCATCTATGCCATTGCCCATATCCGCGGCGGCAAGGAGAAGGGGTACCGCTGGTACAAGCAGGGCAAGCACAAGACGAAGCGCAACACGTTCACCGATTTCATCGCCGCCGGCGAGTATCTCGCGTCGACGG
The DNA here is from genome assembly GCA_036380915.1 of Hyphomicrobiaceae bacterium. Classification (GTDB taxonomy): domain Bacteria; phylum Pseudomonadota; class Alphaproteobacteria; order Rhizobiales; family Hyphomicrobiaceae; genus ZC4RG25. The sequence continues at coordinate 11,781 of DASVDU010000290.1, forward strand.
GCTATACCCGGCGCGGGCGGATCGTCGCCAACGGCGGCTCGGCGGGCGGCATGCTGGTCGGCGCCGTGGCGAACATGGCGCCCGACCTGTTCCTCGGCATCATCGCCGACGTGCCGTTTGTCGATGTGCTCAATACGATGCTCGACAAGGACCTGCCGCTGACCCCGCCCGAATGGCCCGAGTGGGGCAATCCGATCGAGTCGGCGGAGGACTTCGAGCTGATCCGTTCCTACAGCCCGTACGACAACGTCGAGCGTAAGGTCTACCCGCACATCTTCGCCTATGGCGGCCTGACCGATCCGCGCGTCACCTACTGGGAGCCGGCCAAGTGGGTCGCCCGCCTGCGTGACCGCAAGCTCGGCGACAATCTCGTGCTGCTCAAGATCAACATGGACGCCGGCCACGGCGGCGCTTCCGGCCGCTTCCACCAGCTGCGCGAGGTGGCGCTCGACTACGCGTTCGCGCTGAAGATCGCCGGACTCGCAGGCACGAAGACCCCATCCTCGGCATAGGCTCTGCCCGAGCAATCGTCCGGGTGCGAGCCTCGTGTCGCTCTGGCGCGCTGCGAGACGGCGGGCCCGCCAAAGGGCCGCGTCCCAATGTTCAGCGGCGCACGCGGCGGCGGGGCGGTTCAAGGAACTCGCCTGGAGGTGTTTCGCCCGCGGCGGGGCCGCCCTGGGAAACCGATGTGGTCGGCTTTTTGCAGCCCGTCAGCCATACGTCGAAAACCGGGTGCTCGAGGGGGTGCAAGCCGGGACTCTCGGCGAACATCCAGCCGGTGAAGATGCGCTTCTCCGTACCGTTGAGCTGCACCTCGTCGATTTCGACGAATGTCGTCGTCTTGGGCGTTTCGGTCGGCGGCCGCGAGTAGCACACCCGCGGTGTGATCTTCAGCGATCCGAACTGCTTGGTCTCGTTGAGGCCCACCTCGAGCTTGTCGATCTGAGCGGTGACCTTGTCGAGCGCAGCGAAGACGGCGACCTCGTTCTCGAGGCGTTCCGAGCTTGCCGGTTTTGATGCCGCCAAGAGGAGAAACGGCGCGAGCAGCACGCACCCGGCAACCCGGCCGCGCGCGGCTCGCTGCCGGCGATCCGCACGATCCATGCCCTCTCACCCGCTATTATGAGCCAACACGCGGAAGGAGTGCACAGCCAAACTTGGCGTCACCATGACAATGGCCGGCAGATCCCGGGTTATTGCGGCCGCCACGCCTTGTAGTCGTCCCTCGTCTTCTGGGGTCGGCCCGCACCAACGATGGAGCCTGACGGCCGATAGGCCTGTGGCGTGCCGGTCATGTTCATGCGATGCGGCTTCTGCCAGGGCCGTTTCTGATAGCTTTCCTGGGTGGGCGGTATGTCGGTCGTGTAGTGCAGCCAGCTGAACCACTCGGGCGGCACCTGCGTCGGCTCGGAGAGCGAGGGATAGACCACCCAGCGCCGCGGCTTGCCGGTGGGGCCGACGCCCGATTTCTGCACGTAATACTTGTTGCCGAACTCGTCCTCGCCCACGAACTGGCCTTGGGTCCAGATGGCGAGCCTGGTGCCCCAGGTATTCCCGCTCCACCAACTGAAGATCTCTTTCAGCATGCCCATGTCAGTCAGCCCGTGACGAATGCCGTGTGCCTGATGCCTCGCTCCAGCGATCCCGCGGCATAACGTACGCTCCAAGGCGTGTCCAGTCGGCGGATTGGCGCTGCGGTTTGGCCACACCAGGTGTGCCCTGAATCGGCATAGCATCCGGGGACGGCGCCGATCCCGCGGCCCTCGAGAGAATCTGGGGAGATCGGTGCGCCGGGCGCAGATGCGGTATGGACGCTCCGTCGTTTCCGGCCGTCGCATGATCGTGAGCCCGCTTTGCACCCGGACCATCCACCGGTTGTCCACCAGCCTTGCACAACGCTTACTACATGTAGCGGCGCTTGCATGTACGCCCCACTACATCGTGACAAATCAGCTCGAATCAACGAAGGTTTGCTCAAGTCGGTCGCGGTGCTGTCACCTGCGGCACCGCGGCAGGAGGGACATAGGGGCCCGCTCGGGGAGAGTTTGGTGAGCGGGCCCTTCTCGTTGAAAGCGTTGCCTGTCGGACTGCGGGGGTAGAGGTCTTCGCGTGCTTTCGAAGCCGCGCTTCCTAGTTTGCGTTCCCGAGTAATCCACAAGCCCGGAGCGTAGTCCGGGTCCCACGGCCGGTGCCTGATCGCGCTGGCTGACGAATTCGCTTGCGCCGGCGCATCCGCGTGCGGCGCTCCGAAGAAACGATGGTGCCGGCGCGATCGACAGGGGGTCGCGGGGCGTCGAGAGCAGATGAGCGGGGGCTATAAGAATGAAGATCACGCGGCGATTCACGCAGGCCGGTCGGTCGCCTTACGAAAACATCCCATTTCGTCGTGCCAACAGTGAGATCAAGAACCCGGACGGCTCCATCGTCTTCCGGCTCGAGGGCTTCATGGTACCCGAGCACTGGAGCCAGGTTGCGGCGGACATTCTCGCGCAGAAGTACTTCCGCAAGGCGGGCGTCCCGAGCCGACTGAAGCGGGTCGAGGAGACACAGGTCCCGTCCTGGCTCTGGCGGTCGGTGCCGGATGAGGCAGCGCTCAGCGAGCTGCCCGCTGACGAGCGCTTCGGCGGCGAGAGGGATGCCCGGCAGGTGTTCGACCGGCTGGCCGGCACGTGGACCTACTGGGGCTGGAAGGGCGGCTACTTCACCACCGAGGACGACGCCCGCGCCTTTTTCGACGAGCACCGCTACATGCTCGCCATGCAGATGGGCGCGCCGAACAGCCCGCAGTGGTTCAACACGGGGCTGCATTGGGCCTACGGCATCGACGGGCCGGGGCAGGGGCACTACTACGTCGATCATGAGACCGGCAGGCTGACGCAGTCCAGTTCCGCCTACGAGCATCCCCAGCCGCACGCCTGCTTCATCCAGTCGATCGAGGACGATCTCGTCAACGAGAACGGGATCATGGACCTCTGGGTGCGTGAGGCGCGGCTCTTCAAGTACGGCTCGGGCACCGGCAGCAACTTCTCCAAGCTGCGCGCGGCGAACGAGAAGCTGTCCGGCGGCGGACGTTCGTCCGGCCTCATGAGCTTCCTCAAGATCGGTGACCGAGCGGCGGGCGCCATCAAGTCGGGCGGCACAACGCGGCGCGCGGCGAAGATGGTCGTCGTCGACGTCGATCACCCCGACATCGAGGAATACATCAACTGGAAGGTACGCGAGGAGCAGAAGGTCGCCGCCCTCGTCACCGGCTCCAAGATCTGCCAGAAGCGGCTGAAAGCCGTGATGAAGGCCTGCGTCAACTGCGAGGCCGAGGGCGACGCCTGCTTTGATCCGGCAAAGAACCCGGCGCTGAAGCGCGCCATCAAGGAGGCGCGCCGCGACCAGGTGCCGGCGAGCTACATCGCCCGCGTGATCCAGTTCGCGCGCCAAGGCTTCAAGGACATCGAGTTCGAGACCTACGACACGGACTGGGACAGCGAGGCTTACCTCACGGTTTCCGGCCAGAACTCGAACAATTCCGTCCGCGTCACCGACGACTTCCTGCGCGCCGTGCTGGAGGACAAGGAGTGGGGTCTGACGGCGCGCACCACGGGCGAGGTTATCAAGACCGTCAAGGCCCGCGATCTGTGGGATCAGATCGGTTATGCCGCCTGGGCCTCGGCCGATCCCGGCATCCAGTTCCATACCACCATCAACGACTGGCACACGTGCCCGCAGTCCGGGCCGATCCGCGCGTCCAATCCGTGCTCGGAGTACATGTTCCTCGATGATACGGCGTGCAATCTGGCGTCGTTGAACTTGATGATGTTTCGGCAGTCGGCAGATCGGCAGGTCGGCAGTCGGGCTCCCACTGCCGATCACCAACTGCCGACTGCGCTATTCGACACGGATGCCTTCGAGCATGCGTGCCGCCTCTGGACCATCGTGCTCGAGATTTCGGTGCTGATGGCGCAATTTCCGAGCCGGCAGATCGCGGAGCTGTCCTATCGCTACCGCACGCTGGGTCTCGGCTTCGCCAACATCGGCGGTCTGCTGATGGCCTCCGGCATTCCCTATGACTCGCCCGAGGGCCGCGCCATCTGCGGTGCCATCTCGGCGATCATGACGGGCGTGGCCTATGCCACCTCGGCGGAAATGGCCAAGGAGCTCGGGCCGTTCCCCGGCTACTTCAAGAACGCCGAGGACATGCTGCGCGTCATCCGCAATCATCGCCGCGCGGCTTATGGCGAGAAGGACGGCTATGAGCGACTTTCGACGCCGCCGGTGCCGCTCGACCATGTTGCGTGTCCGGATAAGGGGCTGATCGAGGCCGCCGTGCGCGCCTGGGACCGGGCACTGGAGCTTGGCGAAGCGCACGGCTACCGCAATGCGCAGGCGACCGTCATCGCGCCGACGGGCACCATCGGTCTCGTCATGGATTGCGACACGACAGGCATCGAGCCCGACTTCGCGCTGGTGAAGTTCAAGAAGTTGGCCGGCGGCGGCTACTTCAAGATCATCAATCAGGCAGTTCCGCAGGCGCTTCGCGCGCTGGGCTACCGCGAATCCGAGATCGCCGAAATGGAAGCCTACGCGGTCGGTCACGGCTCGCTCAGGCAGGCCCCGGCCATCAACCACGCCACGCTCAAGGCGAAGGGCTTCACCGACGAAGCGCTGCAGAAGATCGAGGACGCGCTGGCGACGGCGTTCGACATCAAGTTCGTGTTCAACCGCTGGACGCTGGGCGACCAGTTCCTGACGGGCACGCTCAAGATCCCGGCCGAAAAGCTCAACGATCCTGGCTTCGAGCTGCTCACGCACCTCGGCTTCTCCAAGAAGGACATCGAAGCCGCCAACGAGCACGCTTGCGGGGCCATGACTCTCGAGGGCGCGCCGCACCTCAAGCCGGAGCATCTGCCCGTCTTCGACTGCGCCAACCCGTGCGGGCGCCGCGGCAAGCGATTCCTGTCGGTTGAGAGCCACATCCGCATGATGGCGGCGGCGCAGCCGTTCATCTCGGGCGCCATCTCCAAGACCATCAACATGCCGAACGAGGCGACGGTCGAGGATTGCAAGCAGGCCTACCTGCTGTCGTGGCGGCTGGGGCTCAAGGCCAACGCGCTCTACCGCGACGGCTCGAAGCTGTCGCAGCCGCTCAATGCGCAGCTCCTTGGCGATGACGAGGACGAGCAGGAGGAGGTTGCCGAGCAGCTCACGGCCGACAAACCGATGGCGGCGCGCAGCCAAGTGGCGGCCGAGCGCATCGTGGAGCGCATCGTCGAGCGGGCCCGCCAGCGCGAGAAGCTGCCCAACCGCCGCAAGAGCTATACGCAGAAGGCGATCGTCGGGGGGCACAAGGTTTATCTGCACACCGGCGAGTACGACGATGGGCGTCTCGGCGAGATTTTCATCGACATGCACAAGGAGGGCGCCGCCTTCCGCTCGCTGATGAACAACTTCGCCATCGCGGTCAGCCTCGGCCTGCAGTACGGCGTGCCGCTGGAGGAGTACGTCGACGCGTTCA